>NZ_DATHMR010000130.1:0-26555 GCF_035486915.1 Dyella sp.
TTTTTCTCGTGTTTTCCCGCATCAATCCATCGCTGCTCGCAATAGAACTTGACTTGGCCAAACCCGCGGCGGGAAAATCGAAAACCCCTTCGCAGCGTCGTCCCGCGGCGGCGTGCTGGTGTTCGCGTACCTTCAATGGAGGTTCGTATGAGCTATCACCTGGAAGGTCGTCTGCTCGAAGTTTGCAACTGCAATGTCCTATGCCCCTGCTGGATCGGCGAGGATCCTGACAACGGTACGTGCGACACCATTGTCGCGTGGCATATAGACAAGGGAACGGTCGACGGCGTTGATGTTGCCGGCAATACCATCGCGGCCGTGGCCCATGTTCCCGGCAATATCCTGCAAGGCAACTGGACTGCCGCGATCTACATCGGCGACCAAGCTTCAAAAGCACAGGAAGAGGCACTGCTAAAGGTCTACACCGGCCAGGCCGGCGGACCGGTCGCCGATCTCGCCAAGCTCATCGGCCAGGTCGTATCGGTGGAGCGAGCGCCCATCCGGTTCACCGTGGTTGCGGGTAAGGGCGAACTCGAGATCGGCGCGAACTACTACGCCGAGCTCGAGCCCTATCTGGGCGCGACCGGCGGCCAGACCACCCTCTCCGATACCGTGTTCTCAACCGTGCCTGGGGCGCCGGTGTTTGTCGGCAAAGCCCCGACCTATCGATCCAGAAACGCCGCCCTCGGCATCAACCTCGACATCAAGAACCACAACGCCCTACAGAGCACGTTCGTCTTCGACGCATGAACTCAACGGCAGGCCGTTCGCCGCCCGGCGCCTCGCGCCATGTTCGCGTGTTCGTACCGATCCTGGCCGCGCTGGTTGCTTTCGCGTGGGTTGCGTTGTGGGCGTGGACGCGCAGTCCTTATGGAAGCTATGTCGAACAAGGTAACTGGATAGCCTCAGGATCGATTGCGTTTCTGTGCCGTGTCGTTCCGGGCGGCAACGTGATCGTGCCCGTGTTGCTCGAGGCCGTCGCGTGGATCCTCATGACAACGGCCATGATGTTGCCTACCATCTTGCCGCTGTTCAATGCCTTCGATCGGTTGACGGGCGAGCGACCAGACCATGGACGTCTCCTGATGCTGCTCGGCCTGGGCTATATGACGATCTGGGGAGCCTTCGGACTCCTGGCGCATGCACTTCACAGTGCACTGCTGTCCGTGCTCGCCAGGGTACCCCTGCTGGTGTGGAATGGCTGGCTGATTGGTGTCGCTATCATTGCGTTGGCCGGCGCATTTCAGTTCAGCAGGTTCAAGTATCAGTGTCTGGAAAAGTGCCGCACGCCGTTGAGCTTCGTCATTGAGCGCTGGCGAGGGCAAGCGCGAGCGCGGCAGGCGTTCGCGCTTGGCGCGCAGCACGGTTTATTCTGCGTCGGGTGTTGCTGGGCGCTGATGCTATTGATGTTCGCTCTCGGTACCTGCAGCCTGGGCTGGATGCTCTTGCTTGCAGCCGTGATGGCGATCGAAAAGAACGTGCGCTGGGGCAAGCGTCTCAGCGCGCCCCTCGGCGTGGCGTTGCTGTCGTGGGCAGTCGTTCTGGTGGCGATCCATGCATGAAACGCGCGGTGGACTGCTCATCATGCAGACGGCCATCTTCACTACGGTGGCGATGTTCGCCTTCGCGGCCAATTCGCTGTTGTGCCGGTTTGCGTTGCAGCGAGGGGAAATCGATCCGATCAGCTTCGCCGCCATCAGGCTCGTTTCTGGCGCGATCATACTCGCCGTCATCGTTCGGCTCCGGCCGGAGCGGTCCTCGCCCAGTCATGCCGACTGGCTCGCTGCGAGCATGCTGTTTGCCTATGTTGCCTTCTTCTCCTTCGCGTACCTCACCTTGCCCGCAGGCACGGGGGCATTGATTCTGTTCGGCGCGGTTCAATTGACCATGCTCAGCGTCGGCTTGCGCTCCGGCGAAAAATTCGGGTACGCAGCGTGGCTCGGTCTCGCATTGGCCGTCGCTGGGCTTTTCTACCTGGTGTCACCGGGTATCGCAGCGCCGCCGCTCCTCGGCGCTGCATTAATGGCGATCGCTGGCGTGGCGTGGGGCGTGTACTCGTTGCGCGGGCGCTCCCTGACCGACCCGCTTGCCGCAACAGCGGGAAACTTCGCGAGGGCAGCGCTGCTTGCCCCCTTGCTGAGCTTGCTTTTCATTGTCAACGCCCGTGCTTACACGGACGCGACCGGAGTCGCTCTGGGCATTGCCTCTGGCGCACTCACATCGGGCATCGGGTATGTCATCTGGTATGCAGCGTTGCGCAGGCTTTCCGCCATGCGCGCCGCCACCGTACAACTGTCGGTACCGCTAATCGCGGCATTTGGCGGAGTGGTGTTCCTATCGGAAGCGATCACTCCGCGCCTGACTGTCGCTTCTACCGCGATTCTTGGGGGCATCGCGATGGCGATGACAAGCAGGTCGCGGAACCATTGAAGGCGGACATCACTGTGAAGCGGCGTGCCACTTGTGAGTACGCACTTTGAAACCGCCTCTGATCGCTCAAAAACAGTCACGCCAAGGCAGCAAATGAAGGGTGGTGCAGAAGCGGCATCTTTCATGTCACGGCGCGAACGGGCGTTTGAGACCGTTTTGTGTGTGGGCTTCTGCCGCAGTCTCGCGTACATGCTTTGATTATCGGTAGACCATTACAGATCTCAAGGTCACCAATCCAAGCATTTGATTTGCATGGTGGCGCACATACTTTGCATTCCTACACCAAGCAAAGTAAGTACATCGTTGGACAAAGCGACACAGACTTTGCTTACAAGACGTGCACAGACTTTGATTTCATGCCCACAAATGGGCACAACACCAATGTATGTACCGGTTTTACAAACATCGGGGTTGTGGAGGGTGTCAGATTGAGCATGACGTCATACGCTTGTTTTGAACGAGCAACCATTGCCTCACAACCTTGCCATCTCCCGCGAGACTTTCGCTCAAGCGTTCAAAACCACCCGGGTCCAGCACTGTGTCAAGTGGCACAGTGCTAAGTGGCACATCTCAAAAAGCTGCTAGTACTGAATGATGGAGATGTAAATCTTCAATCAGGGCTGTGACAGGGAAGCTTTCATGACAGATGTTCTCGAAAAGAAAAAGACGTTAGAGCAGTCAGCAAGCACCGTTTGTCTTTCAAGGCGACAGATGATGCGGAGTCTCGGGTTGGCTGCTTTTGCAGCCAGTTCATGGTCGAAACTTGGATGGGCAGTTGCGCCCTTGAACTGGCCGTTGTGGACGGTGGAGGGGCATGGCGGCAAAATATTTTTTACAGGGGAAACACCAGCACGTCGAATCGTCTGGAAAGACGCGCGGATAGAAAGCTTATTGCCAAACTGTTCTGCGTTGTGGACGGAAACCAATCTGAATCGGCATCAAGATGTACAGGTACTCATTAAACAATATGGGGTCGACGAATCGAAGCCGTTGCTATCGAAGCTAACTGAAAGAGATCAAGGTCGTTTGGCAGAAGCGGCGAAATTGGCACAGGTGCCGTTGGACAGTCTGGTCCAGTACAGACCATGGTTCGCCGCATTTACTGTGGAGCAGGCTTACTACGCTGCCATGAATCTGCCGGAAGCCGGCACGGCGGAAAAGGTGCTGATGCCGATGGCAAAAAATGACGGCATCGCTATTTCTAGCGAATTCCCAGCTATTGATGACCTGGTTGCCTTCATGGGCGGATCATCGACCGCTGAAGATGTTCAATATTTGCAATACACGCTAGATCACATTCTTGATGGGGCTGAAAAAAATGAGGACATCTATTCCCGCTGGGCACGCGGTGACATGAGTGGTGCAGAGCGGATGGTTGCCAGAATGAAATCATCGCAACCGGCCATGTACGACAAGCACGTGATCGGACGAAATGGGCGTTGGGTGCCGCGAATTGATGAAATGCTGAAGAGCCCGAAGCCTGCATTAGTTGTCGTCGGCCTATACCACGTGGCAGGGCCTGATAGTGTTCTCGCGCGTTTACGGGAACATGGACTGAAAGTAACTGCTGTTTGAAGCATCACACATTTCGTGAGTGATGCGCATCGATAGATAGAGATGTCGGCTGGTGTCCGCTATTTGAAGCTGCGGCCAAAATACACCAACCACCCCTTGCACCGCAGCCGCAGTTACGTCGCTTCTTGCGAGTAGCGATCCGAGATATTCAACATTGGCCCTCTGTGCGCATCGCTTTGTCGCCGCGAGCGAGCTACTCGCTTTGCCGCGTGGCAATTATTCACCGATCTGGCGCAAATTCCGTCTATCGCGAGATACATGTTTAATCGCGTGACATCGTCGTGTTGTGCGCGGATAAGTTGGCAGAGCCCATATGAGAACATGGCAATAGCTTCTTGCGATGAGCATCACGTTGTGGCGTGGGCAAAACGGCCAAACACGCTAGACAACGTTGTCATCGCAGACTGATACTTGCCGCACTTCAATGACATTGAAAGCGCAACACACGCAGCAATGCGTGATGGCGACTCTCTGTGCGCGGCCGTTCGGAACGTAGTCGTGAAATTGCATTGCTGACATGCCGGGATTCAAATCAACCTTGGAGACAGCCCATGCATCTGAAGAAGTCGACGAAGTGGTCCACCTTGACATTGAGTTCCTTGAGCGGCGCGATGGGAGCGGCGTTGTCGACAACGTTGCTTACGGTTGCGCCAATGCAGGCTGCACGCGCAGAAACGACTTGTGCTTCGGCTTGGAATGCGACAGCGATTTACACGGCGGGCAATGTCGCCAGTGAGAGCGGCATCAACTACAAGGCAAATTGGTGGACGCAGGGCAACGATCCGGCGACCAATAACGGTGGCCCGGGTACAGGCCAGCCTTGGACTTCGCAGGGGACATGCGGCGGCACTCCGACTCCGACTCCGACTCCGACTCCGACTCCGACTCCGACTCCGACTCCTACGCCTACGCCTACGCCAACACCCACTCCGACACCAGCGCCAGTCACCACATCGGGCAGCGTCAGCTTTCATCTACTACTTGGTGCAAGCAGTGCCCAAGACGAAATAGTTCTCACTGGAGACAACTACACCGACCTGATCATGTCCAACGTCATCGCCGGTGTGATGTACGGTCGCTTGGTGCAGGAGTACTACCCGGGCATGCAATTCGACAAGGACTACTTGTACGGTTCGATCCTGGGACAGTTGCTGCAGGAAAATATCGCGACCGAATACTATGTCGATACCAGCACGATGATCGACCCGTCGCCCGATCAGGCCGCCGTGATGGGAGTCGGCCAAGGCGGACCGTATCAGATCAACAACTACGCTACCGACATGGTTGCCGGGTCTTACGCACCTGCAGGCCATTCGCTGATCAACTACATCGCCATCCAGAAAAACATCGGCTACGCCATGGCAACGGCGGCCACACAGTACAGTCAACCGACGCCGTCATCGTTCAACAACAAATACTACGGTCCGATGTTGACGGCGTACTTCCATTACAACGATTTTGTGTCACTAATCGTCACCGGCACGGGACCCGACGGTTGGGTTACACCTTGGCAACCGGCATACGACAACGCGCTGACAAACTTCGTGACATTGCCGAACAACTTCCTCGACGTGTTGTTAAACGTTGCCTACAACCAGGGTTACTACGGCGGCTTGGTGGGCAGCTATAGCACCTTGGGGGCGACGGCCACGGCTGCGACAGTGGCCTCGGTGGATTCCTACAGCTCAGTATGGGGCGTCCAAGATACCTATCAGCAGTATCCGTATCAGGTTCACTACTACCTGGACCAGCTGTACGACAACCCGATACCCACTACCAGTGCGACGACGTTCGTCACACCTACCAACCATGTTGCCTTCAACATCGCCTCACTGGGAAATGTCTTCTCCAACGTATTCCAGACGCTGGACTACGTCGACAGCTCAGGCTCGTCGGTCTACATTTCAGCAGCTCAAGCACAGCTAGCATTCAATACGGCACTGACACAGGCGGGCGTCGCCAGCACAGCCACCCTGGACCTGAGCAATGCGACGGATCGCGCGCAAATATTCAGCCTCTTGGAATATGCGATAGGCGATCTGGAAACCAATCTCGGTACGCAATTCAACAAGACCACCAATTCACAACTGTAAGAGCCACGCTAACACTAGAGCGCCGGCTGGAAAGCTGGCGCCCTTTTTATGGTTCCGGCAACACAAAAAACATTGCAACCGAATTGGCAGCAAGACCTGGCACCGCTATACCACCTATCACCGAACGCCACTCCAGGCATGGCGTGCTCGGCTATATGCGATCTCTCATCGAGACCCTACGTGGCAGGAGCACCCCAATCGAACCCCTGGACATCGACTTTTCGCAATACGATTTGATTCCGCTTGGCACCCCAGTATGGGCCGGCCGAATTTGCAGCCCCATGCGACGACTGTTACGCCAATACCAAACGCCTTTTCCACTCGTCGCTTTTTTCGCACCTGCGGCGGTCGCGGTTTCAAAACTTCCTTCGCTTAAATGCGACAACTTCTTGCCAAATATCCAGTTGCCGCGCTATGTATTAAGCGCAACGAGCTCAGCTACACCGACATGAGAAATCGATCGATAGGTTCATAAAAAAAACCGACGCCGAACGGTGGACAAACATCGTAGATGTGACCAAGCCGGCCCAAACAGAAAGCGACGCGCGTTACCGACTGCCGAGACGAGCCGCATGACGGTCATGATCAGTCAGTCGATGCATACACGATCAAGCCACCGCAGCCGCTTCAGCACCGTCGCGATGTGTCTTTCCCAATCGCACTTGCGTGTCATAAAACGACACGCCAAATCAGCGCAGCGATGCTATCCACACAGGTCTTGTTGAATTTGCTCTGCCCGCTTGTGGCGTGACTCGTAGGGATGGTCCCTTTGGTTTAACCGGACGAACGTCGCATCCGCGAGCAATTCGCCGGAAATTGACATCTATGTCGCCAACCACGAAGGCGCATGTCCAAATCCCAAATGAATCTCTTCCTTTCTACTTCGACGGCTGACGAAACTCGTAGTTATCCAACCGAATACCGAGCGCACGACGCCTATAGGTAAACGTGTAGCTCGGCCAGATCGATGCATTACGTCCGGTCCTGTCCATGTACCAGCTTTTACAGCCGACGGTCACCCAGACGGTTCCTCGCAACTTCCGGTCCACCCATGTTACGAAGCGCTGCTGAGCTTCGGCGCTCGCCTCGACAATGGCAACATCCAACTGCTCCGCACGCTTGATGAGACGAAGCGCTTGCTCCACCTGCGTCTCCAGCATGTAGATCATGGACGTATGTCCAAGAACCGTGTTTGGCCCATGCAGCAGAAACAGATTCGGGAAGCCACTGACCATGGTGCCTGTAAGGGAACGGGGACTGCCCTGCCAGACATCGGCCAGCGATTTGCCGTGCCGCCCATAGATGTAATGGGAATACGGAAGGTCCTGCACTTGGAACCCAGTGCCGAAGATGATCGCATCGACCTTATGCTCGATCCCGTCACTGCCGACGACACCGTGCTTCGTGATGCGCGCCAACGCCGAAGGAACGACGTGGACGTTCGGTTGCGCCAGCGCCGGATAATAGTCGTCTGAAACCAGTACGCGCTTGCAACCTAGCGTGTAGCGAGGCGTCAGTTTCCGTCGCAACGCCGGGTCTTTGATGCTTGCGTGCATGTGCCTGATGGCTTGCATCTGCACCACTCGCATCACAATCGGATGTCGAAATCCGAACGCCAGCAATTCGCGTTGCACGTAGATGCTAAAGCGCGCCCATTGCTGCAACCAGGGAAATCGACGGAAGCGTTCCCTGGTTTTCTCAGCGATGGCGAAGTCACCACGCTTAACGACCCAGGCCGCGGTACGCTGAAAGAGGTGCAACTGAGAGACGATGGGCTGAAGCTTGGGGATGAACTGAATGGCCGATGCTCCGGTACCGACCACGCAGACAGACTTGCCTTTCAGATTCACATCTCTCGGCCATCGGGCCGAATGAAATACCTGTCCCTGGAAATCACTCATTCCTTCCAGTGCAGGGATCTTCGGATCGCTGAGCGCGCCCATGCCGGCAAAAATGTATCGGCCACGATATTCCCCGTGCATCGTACCGATGATCCATTCACCACGCTCCTCGCTCCAATGCAGGCTTCGAACCGCTGTGTTGAACTGGATGCGCTCCAGTATCTGGAAGTTCCGCGCGCAGCGCCGCAGGTAGTCACAGATTTCTGGCTGTGGAGAAAACTGATAGCCCCAATTCGAGTTGGGTGCAAAGGAATAAGAGTACAAGTGTGACTGAACATCACACGCGCATCCGGGATAGCGGTTATCGCGCCAGACGCCTCCGACATCGTCGGCGCGCTCCAGGACAACGAAATCATGTTCGCCTTTCTGCTTCAAGCGAATGGCCGCTGCCAGACCGCCAAAACCGGCACCTATGATGACGACCTTGAACGAGCGATTGTTCGGGCTGTGAGCGTCGAGCACATCCCCTCCGCATCGTTATGTTCCCGGGACCAAATCCAAACCGAAGCTTGAGGTGTTCTTATTACCCGAGCACGGCGAGTGGAAACGCTAAGGATTGGTACATTTGCCGTTTAGACAGAGGGAAGATGACCGAAAGGCAAGCAGACATTCAATGCTTGAGTTAAGCGGCACCGAAGATACCGCTTAATCAAAGTCGCTAAGAGGAAGGTTACAGAACTCCAGGCGCGGCGATGACGCTGGCGATCGACCCTTCCATTCTTTCATTAGAACGTTTTATTCCTATAGCCCGCATCCGTACCGTGCAATGCGCCAATATGACGCTCGACGATGCGTACCGTTTCCGCACCGAAGGCTCTCAAGTCAGAATTCTGTCCGGTTTTCGCCTCCTGAGCGAAAGCGGCACCGTCCAGCGCGTGAATCTTGCCCATCTCCTGCAGATAAGCTTCGTCGAACGACGCGCCCGACAATCCACTCAGGCGATCGACGCGCTTTTGGAAATCGGCATTTAACTGGGTCGGCAAATCGACGCCGTTCGCCGATGCGATCGACCTCAGTTTTTGGCCCACCAACTCGTGATCATGCACTTCCGTGTTCGCCTGGTCTTTCACGTCCTGCGCATGGGCCTTCTCGACCGCCACTTTGCTCGCCGCCACTTCAAACATGCCGCCCTGCGAAACCTTCTGAACAAACGCAAGATCAGAGCTGGAAAGGCTGCTTGCTGCGAGCGCCATCGTGCTGCAGACGAAGCAACCTGCAATCAGCACCCCAACCGTCACATGACGGATATATGGATTGCTGACAACACCTAACCGTGCATATCCATCAACTCGTTTGCTTGCCTTCAACTGGGTAGACGTCAAGATTTTCAAGGGACTCTCCTTCAGGACACCATGGGGGCGGAGTGCTCATCCAATCGCTTCTTTGCAACCATCTTGCCGATGGCAAAAAGGAGGCCGATGGATGGCCGGGTAGATAACGTCAAATCCTTGCCTTGTAACCGTGCAACTTCATCGTGAGCGCAAGAGACGATTGATCCCCTCACGTAAATGGCGAACGATCGGAGTGCCACCGGTGCGTATCGTCATGTGGCTATCGCCGCTGGCGGCTCGGTCGACCACGTCGGCCACCTGTTGCAGCGGGAGCCAGGTGCTTTGCCACTGAACCAGCACGCAAAGCGTCGCGATCACACCTAGCACCAACACGCCAAGCAGCAGTGAAACGACCTCCGCGTGGAGATTCTGATCCTCGCCATCACTGTGATGATCGAGCACCACCAGGGCGACTTGGGCATCCGATGTGCGTAGCGGCGTAACCCACGCGGTGATGACCAGCGACCCGTCCTGCAATGGCACGACCTGCCCGGCCGTGCTGGAAACAGCAAGAATTTGAGCGCTCTGCTTGGACAGCAAATCCAGCACGTGCACATCGAGGCCACTGTTGGACAATGGCAATGAAGTGCCTCCCGCTGCAGCCACGAGGGCAACATCGCTGCGTGCTATGCGACCGATCGTGGAAGCGAACGCATCGCTTACATGCGTTGCCGTGATCAATACACCTTCCAGCGTGTTACCGCGAAGAAGCGGACTGGCGACGACCCAGAGCAACTGCCCATTGTCCAACCATGCGCCTTGCGCTGGTTTGAGTTCGCGAATGGAAGTCGTCACCAGGACGTCGTGCTGGATGCTCGTCCTGTCTTTCGCCAACAGACCCGAGCTGCTCACGGGTTTGCCTAGCGGGTCGAGCACCATGGCCACGTCGTAGCCATTTCGGCGTTGTTTGAGCAACTCGCTGATGGAAAGACTGTCCACCACGCCGCCCATTTGCGGATTGGGAATCAGCGACTGTGCAACATAGTCAACGAACGCTGGATCGCCGGCGAGCAACTGAGCACGCAACTGCAGCGTTTCCAGCTGCTGCGTCTGCAAATCCGTACCGACGATGCCGGCCACCTTGAAGCGCTCCAACGTTCGCTCATCGGCAGCGCGATGAACGCACCAGACGACGGCCGCCGATGTAACAGCGGTGAGTACGATAACCAGCACAAGTCCGCTGATGAGGAATCGAGTCGCGGGCCTCATCGCGTATTACCCACGTTGAGTTCGGTGGCCACACGCGGCTTCATAGCCATCAACTGCTGTTCAACGTCATTCACGGGCACCGTCACCGACTGTTGCGAAATCGCGGCCCGTGGATTCCAGAAATACAAAGTCCCCGGACCAGGCGGCAGACCGCGTAGCGAAAAACGGCCATCCGCTGAAACTTGAACCACGTATGGCGTGGGCACTACCAATAGATCCAGCTCCATCGAACGATGCACGTTGCAACTGATCAGCACAGGGCCGGCGTGAGTGAAGGTGTGTGCGACAGATTGCCCCGAAGCCTGGAATTGAAAATCGAACGTTGAATCAGGCGTTGCGGAATAAAGATTGTGAAGAAGCTGGTCGAGATTGGTGAATTTCACTGTGCTGCCGATGGGAATGGCCATCGCAGCGGGTCTGAAATCCATATTGACCGTGTAGATCGTGTAGGTACCTGGATGGACACGCACCTTGCCGTGTTTCGGCACGAAATAAACCAGCGTATCGGTCAACTCTCCCGGCGCCAGACTCTGACCCGCCGCTGTCACCAAACTGACTTTTCCGGAAATTTCCGAGTGATTCGTGGCGGCGCTGACGTAGGCGGGTAATCCCCCGAGCACGACTAACGCGATGAATAGCCTAAGGCGATGGACAAGCATGCAACCCCCAGTATTGATGCCTATGCCAACCGCTCTTCTTGATCGATTGGTCCGGCGAACACTAGGTGGCGAAGGAGTGATAGGTCCAATTCATTTGGGATATCAAGTCGATTGACGGGATCAATCACGTGACTTGTCGTCTACGTCAAACCTGCATGTACGGCACACCATCAGATTTCGATCATTCCGCAAATGCAAGACGACCGGATGTGTGCCCTCACTCACGCGCCTCGAGGAACAAATCCGGGCAGTCCGGTCTCGACCACTGCGTTCAATCGGATGTTTGTCGTGATGAGATGTTGCATCTCACGCATGGCGTCCTCAGGCAGCGAAGAGATGTCGAAGTTTTCCCGAATATGCGCAGGGCTGGTTGACGTAGTAAGAAACGCCGTACCGCGCTGCACGGCCCAAGCCAGCGCAACTTGTGCCGGCGTCTTGTCGATACGCTGCGCGATGGCCTTGATGACTGGGTCGTCCGTTATTCTCGGTTCCATACCGTGACCCAATGGCGCGAATGCAAGCAACACAATTCCGTGTTCCTGACAGAATTCGAGCAGCTCCCACTCGGGAAGATAAGGATGGCACTCGACCTGCACTACCGAGGGTTTGATGCGCGCAATCGCAACAATCTCTTTTAGCTTCTCCAGCGTGATATCGGATAGTCCGATAGACCTGCAACGGCCTTCATCCACAAGCCGCTCCATTGCACGCCACGTGTCGACCAGTGTTACTTCCGTGTCATAGATCGGCTCATTGCGTTCGTTCATCGGATATTGTTCGTCGCCCGGCTGGAAGGCAAAGGGCGTATGGATCAAATAGCAATCGAGGTAGTCGAGTTGAAGACGACGCAGGCTTGCTTCGAATGCGAGCGTGAGTCGCTCGGGACGGTGATTGTTGTTCCATAGCTTCGTGGTGACGAAGATGTCCTCTCGCTTGACCGTTCCCGCTTCAAAAGCCTCCCGCAGCGCTTCGCCAACCAGCTCTTCGTTGCGATAGACCTCTGCGCCATCGATGTGCCTGAATCCAACTTCCAACGCGGCCTTGATGGCCGGCTTGACCGCGGCAGTTTTGGGAATCAGCGTGCCGAAACCAACGGCCGGGATGGCTCCGTTTCCGTGATTGAGGGGAATTCTTTTATCGCGAAGACTCTGTGACGTGGACATGTTTGTGTTCTCTTGTTGGGAGCCGGGTCCGTACGGAGAGGAACGTGTGGCAGCTGCTGCGTGAAAACAAAGGCCGCTTGAAAATCTCATCCGCACCGATGGCGGGTATGTAAGCGCCGCGCCTCTTCAACGACCCAAGTTAGTAAGGAAGCGTAGGCAACCGAACGCTCATGGTTTCTCGCGGTACGCTACTCTTTGTTCAAATGCATCGTGTGAATTTCCTCCGAGCGCGATGGACAATTGCACTGTGTCGAGGTAGCGCGCCGTCTTGGCCTGTATCTGACCGATCAGCGCACGTTGGTAACCGCGCTCGGCGTCCAATACGTCGAGTACACCGATTTCACCCACTTGATAACCTTGCCGGTTCAACTGCAGGCTGGCTTGAGCGGCGCTCAATGCGCGCTCCTGCGCTGCATATTCTTCGCCGTCGTGGTTGATTGCTTGTAATACATCTGCCACCTGCCCCAACGATTTGGTAACGGTCTGTTGATAGTCCGCAAACGATGCGTTGTGACCGTCGATGGAAGCGCGACGATTCGCCTTAAGCGTTCCGCCCGCGTAAATCGGCCCGGTCAAACCGGCCGCAATACCCCACAGCGTTCCGATACCGGGACCTGCCTGAGTGAGCGAGGCCGAGAGCTGCAGGTGCGGGTACATATCTGCCGTTGCCACGCCGATCGCGGCGCTCGCGGCATGGAGTTGCGCTTCTGCTTCGAGAATGTCCGGCCGATTGCGCGCAAGGTCGGAGGGTAGACTGACGGGCACATCTTCCGGCAGCGCGAAATCGCTCAGGTCAAAGTCCGGCGCGGTCCAGTCGCCAGGACTCTTTCCTACCAGGATCGATAGCGCGTGCCGCGCCACATCCCGTTGTTGTGCGAGCGGAGGCAGCAATGTTTCGTCTTGTGCGAGTTGCGTGGTGGCCAGCGCGATGTCGACCTGCGTGGCGTTGCCGTATTGATGGGCCGTGCGAACGAGTTCAAGGTTCTTCTGATCGTCAGCGATCAAGACGTTGACCGCATCGATCTGCGCGCGGGCGGATGCGAGCAGCAATGCCTCACTGGCGACGTCGCCAGTAACGGTTAGATAGGCCGCGTCAAATCGATGTTGTTGTAGTTCTGCGAGCGCTGTCTTTTCCTCGACTAATCGTTTTGTACCACCGAAAACGTCGAAATCGAAACTCACTTGTGGCCCGACTGCGTAGAAGTTGGACGTAGATACGCTATCTCCATTGGTGGCGCGCTGACGACCGCCCTGTGCCCCCAAACTCACCTGTGGCTTCAGGCCGCCCGCGGCTGCGGTTACGGCTTCGTTCGCCTGCGCGATCGTCGCATCTGCCGCCTCCAGATCGAAATTGCCGGCGATGGCTTTATGCATCACATCGTCAAGCTTCGCAGAGCCAAGCGTGGACCACCAATCGCCATCGATGCCCTTGCCGAGATCGACATGTTGAGCACCAGCCCTCGTGTTGCTCGCGCTGAGTTCTTGTTCGGCCTGCACGTCGTAATGTTGCGAGGCGGGCGCAGCCGGTCTTTCAAAATTAGGCCCCACCATGCACGCGGATAGAAGCGCGGAGATAGAGGAAGCGAGAATGACTGTCCTCGCAACGCGCCCCAACGAAATCGATGTGATCAGTTTCATGTTGCGACTCCAGGAAAATCAGTTGCCGGCACGCGGCACGCGAAGGAACAAAGCAAGCGGACTCACGATCAGCATGGCCATCATCAAGAGTTTGAATTGACCGATGACGGCGACAATCGCCGCCTGACTAGTGACAAGGTCATTCATCGTTGCGAGTCCCTGTATCGACATAGAGTCACTCGCGATACGGTACGGCCTGAGGTTATTGGCGAGTGCCAGGTGCATGCTCTGGGTATTGTTAAAGAAGTAGATCTGCACGATTGCGATGCCGAGCGTGCTGCCATAAAGCCGCGACAAGTTGAAGAAAGCGGTACCTTCCGAGCGAAATTTCGGATCGAGCGTGCTGAAGGCAGCTCTAGTGAGTGCCGGCATCAAAATGCCTAGACCGGCGCCTTGGATGACGCCAGCCAAAACCACCGCCCGCTCATCCATCAGCGGTGAGTAACCCACCATCCGCCAGTTGCCGTAGATCGCCAGACACAAACCGCCGATCACGAACAGCCGGTTGTCGACGCGTGTCGGCAGATGCCACGTCAGGAGTAATGCACTCACCAGTGCGATGCCGCGCGGAATCGTAATGTAGCCTGCGGTGTGCGCCGGGTAGCCGAACAACTCCTCAAGTATCGGCGAGGTCAACGCCAAGGTTGGCAGCAGGACGAAGCCCAGCGCGAAGAACATCACCGTCGAAAGACCGAAGTTGCGATCCTTGAATAGCGCCTTGTTAAGGAAGTGCTCGTCTTTCGTCAGCACATGCACGATGAAGAGATAGAAGCCAAGGACGGATGCGATGGCCTCTACCCATATCTCGGACGAAGCAAACCATTCCATACGTTCGCCGCGGTCGAGCAGCATCTGCAGCCCCGCAATACCTACGGAGAAAGTCGCCAGTCCAAAGAAGTCGAAAGGCGGCCTTTTCTCTGCCTTCTTCTCTTTTAGATAGAGGCCCATCGTCGATGCGACGAACGCGGCTATCGGAAGACTGAGATAGAAGATCGAACGCCACCCAGCATATTCACTGAGCACGCCGCCGATACCAGGGCCACTAAGCATGCCAAGCAGCGCCGTTACACTCCATAGAAGGCCGATGTGGCCATGCCGCAGTGGCGGCAGTTCATCGAGCAATATCGATATCGACAGCGGAGCGAGTGTGCCGCTCGCAGCACCTTGGATGATGCGGGCAGATACGAATTGCAGCGGTGTCGTCGCCAGTGTGTCAAGGATGAGTGCAAAGCTGAAAACGGCAAGCGATATCTGGAAGACAGCCTTTCTCCCATACCTGCCAGATAGCCAATGCGTCATCGTCATGACGATGGCACTTGCAGCGATATAGGACGTAAAGACCCAGCCGATCTCGTCGTCGGTCATCGACAAAGCGCCCTGCACATAAAGAAGCGCCGCATTCGGGATCGATATGTTCATCGCCTGCATGAAGGTCGCAAGCATCGCAGCGATGATTAGGAACCGATGGGATGTCGCATCGGCGCCAAGATTAAGGTTGGCGTTCACTGACCCGCTTCCATGCCAGGACTTGTCGCATGAGCGTTCTGCCGAGTATCGACTTGTGCAGTGACACTCATACCCGAGTACAGCGGCCACTTCGGATCGACATCGTCTAACTCCAGCCGCACCGGCAACCGTTGCACCACCTTCACCCAGTTACCGGTGGCGTTTTCAGGCGGCAATACCGAGAACTCCGATCCCGTCCCGGGGCTGATGCTGACTACGTGCGCTTTGAAACGATGACCAGGATAGGTATCCACATCGACGGTCGCCGCCTGACCCGGTCGCATATGCGTCAAACCGGTTTCGCGAAAATTCGCTTCGATCCAAACATGCCGACTCGACATCATTGAGAACACCGTGGCGCCGCTGCTGACGAAATCGCCTACCTGCAGATCGTCGACTTTGGTGACGACGCCATCGTCAGGCGCTGTAACAGTGGTATAGGAGAGATCAAGCCGCGCACGATCCAATTGAGCCTTTGCCTCACGAACCGTCGGGTGCTGATCGACATCGATATTGGGATCGCCATTCAATTCGGCGATGCTGTTGGCGACGTCTTGCTGGGCCGACGCAATGTGCTGTCGTGCGACCAGGAGGTCCGTTTCGGCTTGTTCGTACGTTGAGCGCGAGGTGAAATCGGAGGCGAGCAGCGCCTTTTTGCGCTCATATTCATGCTCGTCGAAGTCGGCCGAAGCCTTGGCCGATTCCACATCGGCCAATTGCTTGCGATACGTCGCCTTCAGCGCTTCCACTTGGAGGCGCGCACTGCTGAGTTGCGCCTCGGCTTGTTCAACGGCAATCCGGTAAGGCTCGGGATCTATCTGGAACAGCAACTGGCCTGCGTGGACCGGTTGATTATCCCGCACCGCAATGTTCACTACCTGACCCGGGACCCTGGCATTGATGGAGACCTTCGCGGCCTGCACGAAGGCGTCGTCCGTCGCGACGTCGTGCGCTCCAGCCAGATATTTGGCACCGCCGCCTAACACCAGCAATATCGGGAAAGCCAACATCAAGGGCAGGCGCAGCTTTACCTTGATACTTCGGCGCGGCGCTTCAGCGCGATTCACCGCGCTCAGCGCCTCAGCCATTTCGTCAATTTGTTTGCGCATATCAGATTCCTAAATGACTGCAGGAATGGCACGGAGACCGTCTGCCTGGCTCCTCTATCCCGCCGGTTACACGCCCGCTTCCCATGCATGTTGAATTTTGTACATGTCCGTATAATAATAGCGCCGAACACACGAGGTCAAGTATTTTTATGCGATCAAGTACAAAAACATCCAAGGCCGAGAAAAGGCCTCGCGGACGGCCTCGCAACTACGAACCTGAGGCCGCCCTTCGGCAGGCCGCGGAGGCGTTCTGGAAGACCGGTTATTCCGGGACCTCACTCGACGACATTTCTGCTGCAACCGGCATGAACCGCCCGAGCCTTCGCGCGGCGTTCGGCGATAAGCACGAGATTTACGTCAAAGCATTGAGCGAATACTGGGAACTCAAATTTGCGACGATGCGTAAAGCATTGGGTAGCGGCGGAACCCTGCCCGAGACGCTGATGAAGGTCTACGACGCGGCGTTGTCGATCTATTTCTCTAACGATGACCAAGTGCTCGGATGTTTCGTAGTCGGCACAGCCGTTACCGAGGCACCCGGCGATCCGGAGATCCGGAGCATTGCGGCGAAGGGCTTTCAGTCGCTCGATGCCGATTTCGAAGCGCGTTTCAAACTCGCGCGTGCCGCTGGAGAATTGAAACCGGACGCCGATCCCAAGGCGCTTGCTTTGCTCGCCTCTGCGACGATGCATTCCATAGCTATTCGCGCTCGAACGGGCAGCCCCCGGAATGACTTGAGAAAAGTCGCGCAGAAAGCCGTGAGCGTCATCTGCGGATGATCGGTTGATGCAATCTGCATTCGCGAAAGGAACATACGTTTCTCTTCGGATCGAGCTCGGCCATTCCTGAGTTTGCAAGGCGTGCTGTGACTGACGAACTCCCTGACATCATCGCTGGACGTCTCAACGTACTGTTCTGCGGAATCAACCCCGGAATGACAGCGGCCGCCATAGGGCATCATTTCGCCGGAAGAAGCAATCGCTTCTGGCGCGTCATATATCTCGCGGGCTTCACCCCTGAGGAAATTTCGCCTCAGGACGATCACACGATACTCAGATATGGATGCGGTGTGACGTCGGTAGTGAAACGACCGACGGCGAGTGCCGATCAGCTTTCGCCAGAGGAATTCATCTCCGCCGCTGCCGAATTCGAGCAGAAAATCGTGCGCTATGCGCCACGCTTTGTAGCCTTTCTGGGTAAAGCGGCGTACGTCGCACTTTCAGGTCAACGAGAGATCGCGTGGGGATTGCAACCGGCACGCATGGAGGGTGCCACCGTTTGGGTTCTACCCAATCCGAGCGGAAGAAATCGCGCATTCACTCTCGACAGTCTGGTCGAAGCGTATCGCCAACTTTATGCAGCATGCGTGTACGAACAGCGCTAATCGGAGAGCTCGGTGGTTCAAAAAAAAGCAGCGTCGATCATCTGGCCAGGCACGCCCTTGCCGCGTGCGTTCTTTGATCGGCCTGCCACCAAGGTGGCACCGCAATTACTCAACAAAATCCTGGCATCCGCGGATGGCCGGGCGGGTCGCATTGTGGAAGTAGAGGCCTATCTGGGCGCAATCGATCCAGCGGCGCATACGTACCGGGGAAAGACGCCGCGAAATGCAGTCATGTTTGGACCGCCGGGGCATATGTATGTCTATTTCACATATGGCATGCACTGGTGCTGCAACTGCGTGAGTGGACCTGAGGGTGATGGCTGCGGTGTACTCATACGCGCGCTGGAACCCGTACACGGGATTGAGCACATGCGCTCGGCGCGCCCACGCGTGAGGAGCGATCGCGATTTATGCCGTGGGCCGGCCCGCTTGACGCAGGCAATGGGCATCAACGGAGCGCAAAATGGGCTTGATCTGGTTGGCGCCCTGGATGGCTTCACCATCGTCGACGATGGCATGGCTCCACCCAAAGCTCGAACGGGTGGGCTGCGCATTGGCATCAGCGCCGGCAAGGATTTTCCATGGCGGTGGAATGTGCCTGGCAACCGCTATGTATCAGGCACGACTGCGCAACGAAGCTGATTCTTAAAGCGCACAATGAACGCAAAATAGTTTGGCAGGCTGTTGCCAGACACCCATAACGTGTTTGGATCACACCTAAATAACAACTTCAGCAAGGTATCGAAATACGACTTCCGGTTTCGACCATTCACCACTGTATCAATGATGCGGACGCTTCCCATGAAACGAATAATTTCCCTTGCTCTATGTACGCTATTGGCAGGCGTCAATGCCTTGGCCGCTGGGGAAACCAACAACAACCGGGAGGTGCCACACATGAGCGAAGCCGCAACTGCGTATCGCACGGTCAATGTTAAGGGGTTAAACATCTTCTATCGGGAAGCCGGCAGCAGCGATGCGCCTGTCGTTCTCTTGCTGCATGGGTTTCCATCGTCTTCGCGGATGTATAACCAGCTGATACCCGTGCTTGCAAAGCGATATCACGTTATCGCGCCCGACTACCCGGGCTTTGGCCACTCCGATGCACCTCCTCCGGAGACGTTCTCCTATACCTTCGATCACCTGACATCGGTCATCGATGCGTTTACACAGCAACTGGGTATCCGTCACTACACATTGTTCGTGCAGGACTATGGCGGTCCCGTTGGATTTCGTCTGGCGCTTATGCATCCCGACCGCATCGACGCCATCGTCGTGCAAAATGCAGTGGCTCATGACGAAGGCCTCGGCCCTCTATGGACCACTCGTCGTCAGTACTGGGCTAACAGGCAAGCTTATGTCGAAAAGCTCCGCGCAAACTTGATCTCATTCGACGCAGCAAAACAGCGTCATGTCGGCACCGATCCTCACCCAGAGCTTTACGATCCGGACCTTTGGACGGATGAATCCGCATTTCTGAGTCGCCCAGGCCAAGATCGGATTCAAGAAGATCTTTTTTACGATTACCGCACAAATGTCGCGGCCTACCCGAAGTGGCAAGCTTATTTAAAGACATATCATCCGCCGCTACTTGTAGTGTGGGGAAAATATGACCCCTCTTTTACGGTGGCCGGCGCGTGGGCTTACAAACAGGATGTGCCTAATGCAGAGATACACATCCTGGATGCAGGACATTTCGCCATGGACACGAAAGGTCAGGAAGTCGCGAATCTCACAGTGCAGTTTTTGGATCGACTAGACATACCCAAGAATGCCCAACGCTGAGCTTATCTGCGGCTCAATACAACACGAAAACCTTGATCGGGACCCGTGCCGTTCGCTGCCAGGCTGCCTCGGAAAGTTGGCGCTGCGGTAAAGGCCGCACCGATCCAGCCGCCACCTTTCCAAACGCGCCCAAAGCCGCTTTGACTTCCTCTGGGGTCGATGACGTTGGTCTTTAGGTTTCCATACCAGTCCCAGCACCACTCCCTTACGTTACCCGACATATCGTAAAGCCCTAACTCATTGGGTTTCTTGCCACCAACAGGTTTCGTTTGATCGTGGTTTAGCTGTATGGCGGGCCAGTTCCAAAATCCAGATAAGTCTTTATCTCCAGCATTTCGCCAATACCAAGCCACCTCATCTACGTTATCGCTTCCGCTGTACGTGTAACTCCTGCTTAGCTGACCACCGTCTGCCGCATATTCCCACTCTGCCTCTGTCGGCAATCGGTAACCGTTAGCACCCTCGTTGATCGTTACCGTCCACTTGATAATGTCCAGATCGCCAAATTTTGGATCTGGCTTGTTATTCGGGTCGCTCTTGTTTTTGTCGATGTTGTAATACGGCTTTAAGCCTTCCTTGATGCTCCTTCTATTGCAGTACTCGACGCTGTCGTACCAGCTCACCATCTCTACTGGCAAATTGTCGCCCTTGAACTTCGACGGATTTCTTCCCATCACCTCCACCCATTCTTTTTGAGTGACGTCATATTTACCCATGTAAAAATCCGATACGACTACACCTTTCCCGTAGTAGCCGGATTTTGTATTTTTAAAAGTGCCACCTTTGACTAGTACAAAATTATCAGGCACTTCTCGCGAAACGGCGCCCGCTACATCTTTGATGGCAGCCACGCTCGCGACAATCATAATTGCCGTCAAGAGAAATGACTTTCCCATAGAAATGTCTCGCTTATCCAAGTCAAAGATCCACATGCACGTGGATGGAAAATATTCAAAAGTGAATACCGCATCGCACCCGTTGAGTACCCAAATCGTTCTCTGAAATACAGAAAGCCGGCGACTGAAAGTCGCCGGCTTTAACGATCAACGCGGTCTCAACGAAATGGTCACCATACCGTGGCGTTAACTTCGCCACTGGCACCGTTGTATGCCTCTGTCGCCAGAATCATGTAATTGAAACTGCCCATGTCCATGCCAAGGCTCTCCCAGTGACTGAAGTGGTTACCCGTGGTGACTGAGTAGTTTGTTCCTACCGATGCGCCGCCCCAGGCATCCAAGTACTGTTCGAACGTAGCGGTGCCGATGATGGACGGCTGGTTTACTTGCTCATGCTCGTAGGTGTTGTATGTACGCCCGTCGCTGGTAACACTGCCCTTGTACGTTGCATCGGCTGTATACAGCGAACCAAGCTCCGTTATGTAGTATTCGACGAGCGGGCTCGTCGTCCAGCCGTAGACGGATATGGTGTTGTAGCCACTCGCGGAACCGACGTTGTAGCCGACAGTCATATTTCCGCCGGTACTCCACCCTTTACCGCCAACCACATCGCTAACGCCAGACCAGGTCATGGCGTAATTGCCCGGATAGCTCGATGCTTCCGGAAATGTCATGGTTGCCGACCCGCCACTGCTATACAAGGAATAGTAGTAGCCGTTATTCGTACCGGTTCCGTTGTTCTCGATCGTCTGGGCGTTTGCTGCCGTTATTGCGCAACCCGCTATGAGAGCGCAGAGGATTACTTTTTGAATGCGTGGCGAGACTACCTTTGTTGTGTGCATACGAATTGTCCTCAGTTCTTGAAGGCGTGCTACCGCAACGCTTCAGCACGTGCCGAAGCGGGACGGTGCAGCGATCAATTGTTGTGAAAAGACACTTCGCCTCCCGTAATGGGTGGCTCCCCTTGTTGCACGTTCCACGCTGAGTTGATGAGCTGTCCAATACCGAGCTCAATGGCCGGTGCTCATGCTTGTTTCAGCGCGACGCCGAAGTAGCCGGACGACTCTATTGTTAGCGCTACCATTGGCGCGCGTGAATCTATGCATGCGGATGCGGGAAAGTCAACGCAATCGGCGGCGTTCGTCACGCCATCGTGACGAGATTCCATTGAAATTGTGGTAGCGCTCACATTCCGCGTTAGTTTCGAAATGTCTTCGCAATGATTTGGACGCGAATTCCTGCGAGACGAGTGCCTCAGACCATCATTGGAGGCTAACTCTGCAGGTGCGCCGGCACGTCATAGCGGCTCTGTTCTAACCCGAAAATTTCGCCTCGTAGAGAGGGCGAAAGTGGCAGGCTTTTGCCACGAGTAGCGCGCACACATCATGCTAGGGGGAACGAGCGCAATCGCCCCCTCAGGTCTTCTATTAATGAGATGCAGGTTGTTCCTAACGAAAAACGTCGGTGCGGCCCCTATCCCGTCAACCGACGTTCTCGCCCCCTATATCCGATTCACTGCGCCAGCTTCGCTTTAAAGAAGTTCACCATCTCATCGGAGAACTCTTTTGCCTGCGTGCCCTCGCTACCTATCGTCACCCCTTTCTTAAGAAATCCACCTTTAATGGAGTACTGAGAAATCGTCTGGCCTGCGAGCGCCGGATCGACCCTTCCCGTACGCATGTTGTAGTACCGCCCCTGGTCATCCATGTAGACGGTTGGAAAGGTGGTCGACGTGATGGCGCTGGGAATATTCGTGGGCGGAACGCCCTCGCGATCGAAAGCATGTCGTGCACCCGGGAAGAGCTCCATAACTACGTCCTGCCCTGCTACGCCCATGGCATGTGTCTCGTCCTGGCACTGCTGAAAGGAAACCCAATCGTCGTGGTCCCCCTGCATGACTAGCAGCGAGGCATGGTCCGCGAGGTGGGCCGAGTAGAACTGCACGCCACACCACGGATAACCAGCGACGACTGCACGCAAGCCGTTCTCTCGGCCCAGCACCGCATCTGACACGGGCGCAGTTTCAGCCATCAACACGGCCGTGCCTCCTCGGCTGCCTCCTGTCGCACCGATTCTATTCGCATAGATATCTGTGCGAGAGCGCAGAAATTTGACTGCCGCTAACACGTCGTAAGCACTGGCCGCGAATGTAAGTTGATTCTGGTCGGCAACAGTGTCTTTGATTCCTCTGCCGAAAAACGGATCGATGACAAGCACCGCAATCCCTGCAGAGGTAAGCGCTGCGGCGTGATCCATATGCTGCGGACCGAGACCACCGCTGCCCGGCGTTTCGACTACTGCGGCATAGGGTGGCTTCGAACCCTTCGCTGGAAGAAAGAGCTGCCCAGTCAGTAGCACCGACGGCCCGAGTTGTCCTTTGAGAAGAGGGCCGTAATCCACCGGCGAATGACTGGGAATCTTGACCAGGATTCCCTTGATACCGTTGGATAACACGTACGGTTTGGCCGCGAACTGTGCCGAGTCCACATGAGGAATCGATTCACTCGAAGCGGAAGGTTTTGCATTCGTTTCCGGCGGCGCATGTTGCGCCAGCACCTGGCAAGAGAAAAAGATGAGCGGAAGGAAAAATAAATTAGCCGATTTGTAAAGACGAGCCATAGACAACTCCCAAAGTAGAGCAATGCACAAACACCACGCACGAGAAGGGCCCGTGGGCCCTTCTCGCTTCACCTCATATCCTGTTGCTTGCTGCATACCTCAACTGCATGCTGCTCATCACAGGAAGTTGTAACGGAAGGTAGCACCCCATGTGCGCGGCGCACCTAGGAATGCATCCCAGGTTCCCGTCTGTATCACGCCTGCGAATCTGACCTGCGCGTATCTCGCTCCGGTCAAGTTATCCGACCACAACTCCACCGACCATTGCTTGTCGTTGGGGGTAATGCCGATACGCGCATTGATCACGGTGTAGCCGCCCTGATACAGCTCCGGCGCATAGGTCGCACCTTGATTGACCCCCGATTGATACTTCGCGCTGACGTTGAAGCGCCCCAGCAGCGTGCCGTTGAGAGGATGCTCATAGGTCACCGATGCCGTATCCGACCAAAGCGACGCAAGCGGCATGCGTGCCCCCGGCAGAAGGCCAAAAACGCCGCCCGGTGCGAAAGCAGAACCCGGAATGTCTTTGCCTACCCGCACGTCGTTGTAGGTCACGCCGGCTTGCAGCAGCCAATTCTTGGTTGCTTGCCACATCACATTCGTATCCACGCCTTTTGAAGTAGCTTTCGGCAGTGAGAGCACGTCATAGCCGGTGCCAACGAATTCATTGAGCTGATAGTTGGTGAACTGCTCGTCGAACAAGGCTGCGTTGGCCAGCAAGCTCCCATCGAGCCACGTAGTTTTGGTACCTAATTCGTAGCTGTTGACGAACTCACCCACGAACGAGGTGTTGTTCACCGGCAGGATGCCGACGGATTGGTCGTTGAGGCCAGTGGCCGACTGCACGCGATCCATGTTGAAGCCGCCGGCCTTGTAACCGCGCGAGCCCGTCAGATAGGTCATCACGTTGTCGTTGAATGTGTAGACCCCTTTCAGGGTGCCGGACCATTCTTTCTCGTTGAGCGATTGATGTGTCGTGCGCACATCCAAAGCATCGGACCACGCCAGACACGAGTCGCCAATCACGGTGGGAATCAGCTTCGCGGCGATCGCAGCGGGAACACCGCGACCGACCAACGCTTCGTACACCTGTGTCGGGTTACGCAACATCGCAGCACAACCCGCGTCGCCGTTGGGATTGGTGTATGTCGAATCAAGCTGTTTGCTCTCGTCGGTGTAGCGCAGACCAGCCGTCAGATCCAATGCGTCGGTGGCATGGAAGGTGACGTTGCCGAACACCGCGTTGCTGTTCGCCGTCTGTTTGTACATGTCGGCCATGCCAACACCGGACAACGAGGCGCCGTAGGGAAGTCCCGTCGCCTGCGATATGAAGGTCGCCGGGTTGGCCGTATTCATTCCATAAGGCTTGAAGCCGTAGACCAGCAAGCTGGACATGTAGGCCTCGTAATCGGAGCCCATGTTGATCAAGTCGTGCCGCACCAGGTCTTCGTTGTCCAGGAAGTAGCCGACCGTCCAATCGAATTTGTCGGTATTGCCCGCGAGGCGAAGCTCTTCGGTCAGCGGATTGATCCTGACCGAACTATCGCCCGGCTGCCCGAATGGCCGGTCGAAAATGTCGGCGGTAGTAAATTCCAGATCCCCGCCTTCATCGGCCGTCCACTCACGCTTGGAGGTGATCGACGTAAACGTTGCGTTGTTCAGCCAGGGCGTCGTCCAGTTGATCTCGGCCGACACGCCATCGTCGATGATTTGCTCACGGTCGTCACGATTGGAGTAGGCGACGTATGCGTAGGGATCGGCCGGATTGGCCGACACGGCGCTGCCACCCACCAGTGCATCAAGTATGTTCGCGGTCGGGCCGCGCACCGTGGCCACGGCCGTACAGCAATGCTCATCGCGGCTGCTGTAGTCACCGATGATGGTGATGTCGACATTTTTGGTCGGTAGCAGCAACAGCTTGCCGCGCAGCGAATGTACATCCAGATTGGAATCGGAGTTCTCGGTACGCGGGCCTGGGCCGGTTTCTACGTCATAAAAGCCATCGCGCGTGCGATTGGAGGCGTAGATGCTGAAGGCAGCTTTGTCACTGATGGGTGCGGTGTAGTAAGCGCCAAGATCGAGCGCGCCGTAGTTGCCAACAGTCAGTTCGGTATCGCCGTGCGCATGGAAACTGGGTGCCGCGGTAACGATGTTGACCACGCCAGCCGACGTGTTCTGGCCGAACAACGTGCCTTGCGGTCCGTAGAGCACTTCTACGCGTTCGAGCTCGCCAAGATCGTCGAACGCTGCACCGGTACGCGCACGCGGAACGCCATCGATCACCGTACCCACCGACGATTCCAGGCCAGGGTTATCACCAACGGTACCGATGCCACGAAGGCGTATGGACGTTAACGCCTCACTGCCGGTGCTGTAGGCATACATGCTCGGAACCAATACCTGCAATGCCTTGATGTCGCGAACATCGGCATCTTGCAGCTGCTGCTTCGTCGCTACCGTCATGGTGATCGGCACTGTCTGCATGGCTTGCTCGCGCTTCTGCGCGGTCACCACCATGCCGGCCAGCGTGGTTACCTTTTTTGGTTCGGGAGCTTTCGGATCGGTGGTTGCGGGCGCCTGCTGCGCGAAGGCGGACGGAGCGGCAAACAGAACAGCGAAAATCGATAAGGTCAAACGCTTTCTTACAACATTGTATACAGCCATTAGTGCACCCCTCCCCGGGTGGAGTGAACAACCACCGTGCCCGCATTCGCCGTGGATCCCCTGAAACATTCCCCTGCAGCGGCGCTGGTTGCGTTGTAAATACAGCTTCGATTTCTGTGATTTCTTTCGATTCGCACGACGTTTTTGGCGTGATTTTCGAAAGGTGGAAACGAACCTATCACAGCGTTTTTTGGAAAATGGAACTTAGTTCCGTTATTATTGCGACGCAACAAAACTCATTGTTTTTAAAGTGATTATTCAGCGCATTTGTTGGCGATAGATGGCCAGATGATCATCGACCGTGCCGCAGCGAAGTTCGAAGGCCAGCAGCCGTTTGAAGTAGTGACTGACATCCAACTCATCGGTCATGCCCATGCCGCCGTGCAACTGCACGGCTTGTTGCCCGATGTAACGCGCAGCCTGCCCCATCAACACCTTGGCGGCCGACAATGCGGCGCGTCGAACCACAGGATCTGTATCCGTACAACGCAATGTCGCCAGATACGACATGGAACGCGCTTGTTCCAGATGCATCAGCATTTCCGCCATGCGGTGCCGTAATGCTTGGAAGCTACCGATGGGCACACCAAACC
>NZ_DATHMR010000131.1:0-26418 GCF_035486915.1 Dyella sp.
CTAATTCAACCTGTTCCTGGGGCTCGCGAGCTTGGTGACACACGCTGTCCGTGAGAAGCGCGATCCAGAAAAAAAGGGGAGCCCTTTTAACCAAGCGTAGTGGGCGCGCTGGCTCTGTTCTCACATCATTCTGGAACAGGCTGGCTCTTCCTTACGAAACAACCTGACCAGACGGCCGACCATCGGCAAAACCCTTAGCTTGAACTAGCGTCGGCATATCCCCAGTTTTGTTCAGGGCCATCAGGGCATGGACATGACCGAGCCAAAAGACAAAGAGCTGACGAGCGAGCTTATTGAGCCGACGGTTGAACCCACAGGCGACAAAGTCTATCGGCTTACCGCTGCGGTGGCTGCGGCTGCGTCCGTCGTGGATTACGGTGCCACCAATGCGCTCTTCCAGACCTTTATCAAATCACCGACCGAACGCCGGACACGGCAAGCCATCCAACTCATCATGGAGGCGGTCAACGAAATCAAGGAACGGGTTAAGCGCACCGAAGAGCAGTTACAAGACAACGAGGCATTTGTCTCGACCATAGCCACCGCTTATTCGATGGCAAGCCGAACCGCAGAACCGGAAAAACTTTCTGCAATCAAACGATCGGTGGTGAGCAGCGCACTTGAAAGCGCGCCAGAGGAGGCTGTTCAACAGATGTATTTATCTACCCTCGCAGAGATGACAAGCATCCATCTTCGGCTCCTCCCCTATTTCAAGACCCTATCGTATTTTAAGGTTAAGTCGTTCAACACTTCGGATCATCGGGTCCAGGAAAGCTACTTCGAACATGTGATGCCGTTTGCTCCTGAAAATACCCCAAGGGCCTTTATTGAGCGGGCGACACGAGACCTTCAAGCCTGGGGAGTTATCGCTATCCCGGCAGGTGCTCCCCAGACCATGCCGGGACCCAACTTCATTACGATGATGTTGACTGACTTCGGAAACGGATTGGTGGAATTCATCGAAGCCTGATTTACGGCCTCATCACCGCCGGCCGCAATTCCAGCGCCATGGTCTTTAATTTTTCTTCCATGGGATCCGGCACCCCATCCGCCTCCGGCGTCTTCTCCGGCAACACCGGCGCCACCGCTTCAAGCCACCCGCGTTCTTGGTCACACCCCAATCACGGGGCGTAGGTCCTTAGGAACGACCAGGCGGAAATGCCACATCCCCGATTTGGGGTGGCGCAAAAGATGGTGGGTCAGGCGCATATGTTGACCAACCAAGTTGACCAAGCGCCAAATCGCAGGCAAAGAAAAAGCCCTGCAAAAACAGGGCTTTTTCAGTATTGGCTGGGAGACTAGGATTCGAACCTAGATAAACGGAGTCAGAGTCCGTTGTCCTACCGTTAGACGATCTCCCAATGTCGTGCCGAGCCGGTGCGCTCTGACTTGATGCACCGGACGGTCGAATCGCGGCCTCTTGCGAGGATTAGCGCTTCGAGAACTGGGTAGCGCGACGGGCTTTGTGCAGACCGACTTTCTTACGCTCGACTTCGCGGGCGTCGCGGGTCACGAAGCCAGCCTTGCGAAGCTGGGACTTCAAGCTTTCGTCGTATTCGATCAGGGCGCGGGCGATGCCGAGGCGAATGGCGCCGGCCTGGCCGGTGATGCCACCGCCGGCGACCGTGACCTTGATGTCGAACTTGTCGGTGCTCTGGGTCAGTTCGAGCGGCTGACGCACGATCATGCGCGAGGTTTCACGACCGAAGAACTGGTCGAGGGTCTTGCCGTTGACTTCGATCGCGCCGTTGCCCTTGCGCAGGAATACGCGAGCTGCGGAGGTCTTGCGGCGGCCGGTGCCGTAGTTCTGCTGAATCGCCATGATGCTTCCTTAGATTTCCAGCGCCTGCGGCTGCTGTGCGGTATGCGGATGTTCGGTGCCACCGTATACCTTGAGCTTGCGGTACATGGCGCGGCCCAGCGGGTTCTTCGGCAGCATGCCCTTCACGGCGATCTCGATGACGCGCTCGGGATGGGTGGCCAGCAGGTCTTTCAGACTCATGGTCTTGAGGTTGCCGACGTAGCCGGTGAAGCGGTGGTACTTCTTGTCGTCCAGCTTGGCGCCGGTGACAGCCACCTTCTCCGCGTTGATCACGACGATGTAGTCGCCGGTGTCGACGTGGGGGGTGAATTCGGGCTTATGCTTGCCGCGCAGGCGACGCGCAATCTCAGTCGAGAGACGACCGAGGGTCTTGTCCGTGGCATCAACCACGTACCAGTCGCGCTTGACGCTTTCCGGCTTGGCGCTGAACGTTTTCATTTCGGAATACCTGTCTGCCGCCACATGGGCGGTAAGCGGAATCGATGGAACAAAGGCGCGAGATGATAGCGAAGCTCTCATCTGTCGCGCAAGCCCACAAGGGGCTGCGAGTCAGCAATGATAGCATGATTAATATGCCTCTTGAGAAGCCCCAACACCGCATTGCCGTGCTGGCCGACCAGTGTGTGCAATGCGGTCTGTGCCTGCCCGTTTGCCCCACTTATGGTCTGGACGGCAACGAAGCTGAATCGCCGCGCGGGCGGATTGCGCTGGCCGCCGCTTTAGCCCGGGGACAGGTTTCGGCCAGCCCTAGCCTGCGTGAACCTATCGACCACTGTCTGGGCTGCCTGAACTGCCAGCGGATCTGCCCTGCCGGTGTTCAGTACGAAGAGTTGCTGATTGAGACGCGAGGCCTGCTTGGTCCCGCACCAGACCGCCCGGGTCTGTTGCTGGGGGTGGTCAAACGGCCAACGCTGAATCGATGGCTGCAACGACTGGCCCGATGGACCGGCGCCATGCGATGGGTGCCCGCCGTGCTTGCGGGAAAAACAGCCTCCTCCTGGCGTGCCGCGCTTTCCTTGTTGCCACGCCCATCCAAATTGTCGCCGGCGACTCCGGTCTCCCAGCGTGCCCCCGATTTGGGAATGGTTACCTTGTTTCCCGGCTGTGCCGCCAGCGTGCAGGACGCCGAGGCCGAACACGCCGCGGAATTGCTGCTTCGCGCCGCTGGCTATCGCGTTACCCGCCTTCCCGCTTTCTGCTGTGGCGCACTGGATCTGCACGACGGCGCAGTCGCCGATGCCGACAGAGCGGCCGAACAGGTGCGCCGGGCTTGGAGTGGTGCCCAGGCCGATCGTTTGATAACGATCACTCCGGGCTGCCTCAGCACATTGCGGCGCGCATTGCCTGGCGTTCGGGTCGACGACCCTTATGCACTGCTTGCCGAACATCTGGACCGGCTGGCGTTCCGCTCGTTGCCGTTGCGCGTTGTGCTGCACGTTCCATGCACGCAAGCCAACGTAGCGCGCAGCGATGAAGCGCTTGTACGGCTGTTGAAGCGCATTCCCAATCTCGAACTCAAGCGCTTATCCGCGCCCCCTTATTGTTGCGGTGCCGCCGGTTCGCACGTGCTGCAGTTCCCGGATCGCGCAGACCGTTTACGTGACGATGTGCTCGCGCACATCACCAGGCTGGATGCGCAGCTGGTTCTGTCGTCCAATATAGGTTGTCGACTTCATCTGGCTGCAGGACTGGCCGAGCATGCATCGACACCACCAACCCTGCATCCGCTAACGTTGCTGGCACAGCAACTGGACATCCGATGAACTCCACGTCCCACGCACGCACGCTGACACCGCTTGATCGCCTGCTCGCCGGTATCGAGCGCGCGTTGGAAACCGTGGCCGGCTCGCCGGAAGCCAATCGCGCCTCACCGGCGCAAAGCATCGCGGAAGCCCAGATGGATGAGAGTCAGCGCCGCCACGCCGCGGGCCTGATGCGCATCAATCACACGGGCGAGGTGTGCGCGCAGGCGCTCTATGACGGACAGGCAGCCCTGGCGCGCAAGCAAGAAAATCGCGCGCATTTGCTTCACGCCGCTGCCGAGGAAACCGATCACCTCGCGTGGTGCAACGAGCGTCTGTCCGAACTGGAAAGCCGCCCCAGCCTGCTCAATCCCCTCTGGTACGCAGGCAGCTATGCGATTGGCGCCTTGGCGGCGCTTGCGGGTGATTCGATAAGCCTCGGTTTCGTCGTGGAAACGGAAAAGCAGGTGGAAGCGCATCTCGCCGAGCACATCGACAGGCTTCCCGCGCAGGACGAGCGCTCGCGCGCCGTACTTCAGCAGATGCAAATCGATGAAGTGCAGCATGCGCAGAATGCGCGCCAGCGCGGTGGTATTACGCTGCCGTTTCCGATCCCGCAACTGATGCACACCACATCGATGGTCATGAAGACCGTGGCTTATCGCATTTGAGCCGAAAAACCCGCCTCTCGGCGGGTTTTTCGTTACATCAGATTACGCCCGTGAAACAGTTCTTCGATTTCACGGCGAAGCAGCGATTCAATGCGCTGACGTTCCTTGAACGACAGATCGTCCGCATGCGCCTCGAACAGATACGTGTCGAGATCGAAGTCCTTGATGTGCATCTTCGTGTGGAAGATGTTTTCCTGATACACGTTCACGTCGAACATCTCGTACTTCTGACGGATGTGGCGCGCAAGGTAATCCTGCACGGAGTTGATCTTATGATCGATGAAGTGCTTCTTGCCCCGCACGTCACGCGTGAAACCGCGGACGCGGTAATCGCACACCACGATATCGGACTCGAAACTGTCGATCAGATAGTTCAGGGCCTTTAGCGGAGAGATCACGCCGCAGGTCGCCACATCGATGTCCGCACGGAATGTCGCAATACCGTTGTGCGGATGCGTCTCCGGATAGGTGTGGACGGTGATATGGCTTTTGTCCATATGCGCCACCACGGCATCGGAGATCGTGTCGCGGCCCAGCTTCTCCACCACCGGCTCCTCGGAGATGAGGATGGTGACCGACGCACCCTGCGGGTCGTAGTCCTGACGGGCCACGTTGAGGATGTTCGCGCCGATGATCTCGGCCACGTCGGTAAGGATCTGGGTGAGACGATCGGCGTCGTACTGCTCGTCGATGTACTCGATGTACCGCTGGCGCTGATCTTCGGACACCGCATAGCAGATGTCGTAAATATTGAAGCTCAGGGCCTTGGTCAGGTTGTTGAAGCCTTGCAAACGCAGGCGCGGGAGGGGTTTCACCACGGCGACACTCCATGGCCGGGTCACGGCCGACAGGTGAGGCGGGTTAGCTACAAGGGTCCCCGCTGATTAGAAAAGCATGCTGGACCCTTATCCTGCACGCCCCTTGTGTACGGACGATGGCAGCTGCCACCATCCGGAAGACTGCGAAGTATGCGGCATATTGGATGAAAACTGAACCTACGGAGCTCACGCAGACTTTGCCATAATGCGAAGGTTGTTCAGGGACGTAAGCCTTTTTGCCGCTGGATGGGGCGGCTCTTGGAACTACTCAGCTTGGGGAAAAATCTGTGGTGCAGCTGAAATATCAACTACAACAAGCGTTCGAAAAGTCACAGGCTCCTCTCGGTTTTGCGCCAGACCCCGCCGCCATGGAGCGTTTTCTGGGGATGTGCCACCGCCGCCGCTATCCGGGCAAGACGGCCATCATCCGCCCGGGCGATCCTGCCAATACCCTTTATTACGTTATCGAAGGCTCTCTGGCCGTCTGCACGGAAGACGAGCAGGGTCGCGAACTGATCCTGGCCTATATCAGCCGCGGGCAGTTCATCGGTGAGATGGGGCTGTTTGTTGAGCAGGCCCAGCGCGAATCGATGGTGCGCACCCGCAGCCCCTGCGAAATGGCCGAAATCAGCTACGAGCGCCTGTTCCAGCTGATGGAAGGCCCGCTGCGCGACGAGTGTCCGAAGATCCTGTTCGCGATCGGCTCCCAGCTCACGCATCGTCTGCTGCGCACTTCACGCCAAGTCAGCCGCATGGCCTTCATGGACGTCACCAACCGCATCTCGCGTACCCTGCTCGATCTCTGCCAGGAGCCGGATGCGATGAGCCACCCGGCCGGTACGCAGATCCGCATTTCGCGCCAGGAAGTCAGCCGCATCGTCGGTTGCTCGCGCGAGATGGTCGGCCGCGTGCTCAAGCAGCTGGAAGAGCAAGGCATGATCGAAGTGTCCGGCAAGACCATCGTCGTGCGCGGCACGCGCTAAGTCTTCGCCTTCTTACGCCCCCGCGCGGCATCGCCGGGGGCCTTCGCTATCGCCGACGGTTCCGGCCTCTTGTAGATCATGTATACGTCCGCGCGCTCGTAATGCGAGCCCGGACGTATGGACGGCTGGAAGCGGAATCCCGCCTTTTCGTACATGCCCAGCGCCGGCTTCAGCGCGCTGTTGGACTCGAGGAACAGCGTGCCGCCACCACGCCGGTGGAACTCGGCTATCGCCGCATCGAGCAGACGTTTGCCGGCGCCCAGGCCCCGGAACGTTTCATCCACACCCATCTTGGTCAGCTCGAACACGCCGGGCGACTCTTGCAACAAAGCGCACGTACCGATGATTTCATCGCCTAGTCGTGCGAAGAAAATTGCCCCGCCCGGTTCGAGGATGTAGTGCTCTGGATCGCTGAGCACCGCGCGGTCGATATCCTCGATGTGGAAATAGCGCTCCAGCCACGCTGCATTCAAGCGATAGAAATGTTCGCGCCATTGGGGGGCGTAAGGAACGACTTCCATCGGCTTGGCCATCAGCGCGGTGTGCTCGGCCAGAATGGCGTTGGCGATGGGGCGTTCCTGCAGGGCGCGCTCGCACGCAGCGATGGCCTCGAGCAACTGCGTGGCGTGTTCGCCCAGCGATGCTGTCACGCCCTGCCGCACAGCACACCAGATCGGCCCGAGTTCGCCCAACGCGCTATTGGCCTTATCAGTGAGAGCGAGCACGGAGCGACGGCCATCCTTCGCATCGCGTCCGCGTTTCACCATGCCGGCGCGGACGAGTTTGTCGGTGAGCTGGCTGACGGCCGAATGCGTCTGACCGATCGCATCGGCGACTTCCGTGACCGAACGCGGCCCCACATCCCACAGATAGCGCAAAACCGGGAGCCAACGCGACTCGATGCGGGCACCGCGAGCCTGGTAGACCTCATCTGCCGCGCCGTAGAACTGATCGCTCAAGGCCTTCAGGCGGCTGCCAAGGGCCAGTTTTCCCAAGGATGCAATGTACATGGTCAGATCGTTTGCGAAATACGTAAGCGCTAACGTATCTCCGCCGCGAGCGGCTTGCAAGAGGGAAAACGACGAAAAATCAGTACCAGGCGACGCGCGATACGCTACGACCCAGCGCCTTCTCCACGCGCTTGCACAGCTTGGGCGTGCCGTTCACCAGCACGGCCTCGTGCGCCTGCTTGAGCATCGCCACATCGAGCATGGAATCGCCGTAGGCGACGCGCCACGCTTTCACGCCCTTCGCGGCAAGGCTTTGCACCTTGCGACGTCCCACGTTGTGCACTTTCACGCGCATGCCGGACCAGCCCGGCTTCAATTGCGATCCAACCACGCCGACCTCGGGCAACCCCAGCTGCGACAGCAAACGCGTGGCAAGCATCTGCTCACAGCCCGTCACAACAAATACTTCATCGCCTGCGGCAAGGTGCCGGCGCAACGCATGCAAGCCGTCGCGACAAAACTGTCGCGGGCGACTCACGATGTGATCGGCAAACGCATCCACGGCTTGTTGATAACGCTCCGGGCCCATACCGAAAAGTGCAACGTGCACCAGCGCACGCGCAGCCCACCACCGTGAGAACACCAGACATAGCAGCCACCACGGCATCGTCAGCAACGCCAGAATTTTGCTCAGCAGCGATTGCTTGTAGCGACGACGCATGAACATCGCGAACGAATCGCCGTGAAACAACACACCGTCGAAATCGAAGAGCACTGTGCGTGAGGCGCTCGCATCGGCACCGGATGACTCCGGCGCATTCGTCATGTCCCCTGTAGCCATGATCAATGCGTGCCGAAAAGTCGCTTCAGTTCCTGCCCGGGATCTGTCGCGCGCATAAATGCTTCGCCGACCAGGAAGGCATTGATACCAGCTTCGCGCAACTGCGCGACGTGTTCGGGCGTATGAATGCCCGATTCCGCGACCAGAATACGGTCGTATTCGATCAGCTGCTGCATTTCCAGCGTGGTTTCGAGCGAGGTTTCGAAGGTGCGCAGATTGCGGTTGTTCACGCCGATCAGCGGCACCGGTACGGCTTGCGCGCGCTCCAGTTCTTCGGCGTCGTGCACTTCGCACAGCACATCCAGATCGAGATCGGCTGCGAGCAACGACAGCTCGAGCAAATCTGCGTCGCCCAGCGCCGCGACGATCAGCAGGATGCAATCGGCGCCAATCGCGCGCGCTTCGTACACCTGATAGGGATCGATCACGAAGTCTTTGCGCAATACCGGCAGCGAACAGGCCGCGCGCGCCTGCTGCAGGAAATCTTCACAGCCCTGGAAAAAATCCTTGTCCGTGAGCACGGAAAGGCACGCGGCGCCACCCATTTCATAACTGCGCGCAATGGCGGCCGGATCGAACTCCTGCCGAATCACGCCCTTGCTTGGGCTGGCTTTTTTCACTTCGGCAATCACGGCCGGTTCGCCGGCTGCGATTTTCGCTTCGATGGCGGCTGCAAAACCGCGCGTATCGGGCATGTCGGCCGCGCGTGCGGAAAGCTCTTTCAGCGGCAACTTCGTGCTGCGCTCGGCGAGCTCTTCTGCTTTGCGGGCAAGTATGCGTTGAAGAATATCGGTCATGGTGTCGCGTTCAGCGGATGAAACAACGATGCGGCGGCATGGCCACGGGGACTCATTGGGTAGTATCCGCGAGTCGTCGCGTGGTTGCCACGAATTCATCCATTTTGGCACGAGCCGCGCCACTGGCGATGGTCGCCCGGGCCAGCTCGATGCCACTGGCGATGGACCCGACCAGACCGGAGGTATACAGGGCAGCACCGGCGTTCAGGCAGACAATGTCATGCGGCACGCCGTGGCGATCTTCGAGCGCTTCAAGCAGCATAGTTTTCGAGCCTTCCACGCTCTCGACGCGCAAATTTCGGCTCGATGCCATGGCCAGGCCGAAATCTTCCGGCTCGATCTCGTATTCGTGCACTTCGCCGTTGCGCAGCTCGCCCACCAGCGTCGCCGCGCCTAGTGAGATTTCGTCCATACCATCGCGGCCCCACACGACCATCGCGTTTTGCGAGCCGAGCGCTTGCAACGCGCGCACCTGGATGCCAACGAGATCCGGGTGAAAGACACCCATCAGGATGTTCGGTGCGCCCGCAGGATTGGTCAGCGGCCCAAGAATGTTGAACAGGGTGCGCACGCCCATTTCCTTACGTACCGGCGAAACGACCTGCATGGCGGGATGGTGATTGGGCGCATACATGAAACCGATGTCGGTCTGCGTCATGCACTGCGCCACCTTTTCGGGTGAAAGATCGATGCGCGCACCCAGCGCTTCAAGCACATCCGCGCTGCCCGATTTGGACGACACGCTGCGACCGCCATGCTTGGCGACACGGGCGCCCGCTGCTGCTGCAACAAACATCGAAGCGGTAGAGATATTGAAGCTCGACGCACCATCGCCGCCGGTGCCGACGATATCGACAAAATGCGGATGCGGCGGTGCGTCGACTTTCGCGCACAGCTCACGCATCACCCGCGCAGCGCCGGTGATTTCACCGACCGTTTCTTTCTTGACGCGCAAGCCGGTGATGATCGCCGCCGTCATCAGCGGACTGACTTCGCCATTCATGATCTGGCGCATTAGCGCGATCATTTCATCGTGGAAAATCTCACGATGTTCGATCGTGCGCTGAAGCGCTTCCTGTGGCGTGATGGAAATCGCGCGCCCGGTCATGCCGCGAGCTTTTTCTTCGGCAGGCCGAGGAAATTGCGCAGCAGATCGTGACCGTGCTGGGTCAGGATCGACTCCGGATGAAACTGCACGCCTTCGACGGCCAGCGTCTTGTGACGCAGACCCATGATCTCGTCGATCGAGCCGTCGGCGTTCTCCGTCCACGCCGTGACTTCAAGGCAATCGGGCAGCGATGATTGCTCGACGACCAGCGAGTGATAACGCGTGGCTTCGAACGGATCGGGCAATCCTGCAAAAACACCCTGCCCCCGATGGCGCACGGGCGAGGTCTTGCCATGCATGATTTGCTTGGCGCGAATCACCTTGCCGCCGAACGCCTGGCCGATGGCCTGATGCCCCAGGCACACGCCGAATACGGGAATCTCGCCACCCAGTTGCGTGAGCACATCCAGCGAAATGCCCGCATCGTCCGGCGTTCCCGGTCCGGGTGAAATCATGATGTGCGACGGCCGCATGGCGCGGATGCCGGCCATATCGAGCGCATCGTTGCGCACCACCTGCACCTCCTGTCCCAACTCGCCCAGGTACTGCACGAGGTTGAAGGTGAAGCTGTCGTAATTGTCGATCATCAGGAGCACGGGCGGGATTCCGGCAGGGGATGCGATACAGAGTAGTCATTATCCATCGAACGCGTGACTACGTGGACTATGAGGGGAGGCTCTCAGACAGCGGGCGCCGTGGACGGCTCGGCGTGCCGCCACACTGACCAGCTCACCCCCGCCATCAGCAGCACAATGGCGGCAATTTCCAGCGGGCGCGGCCAGCGATGGTCGTAGATGAAGGCGTAAAGCAGCGCGAACAGCGTTTCGAACACCAGCAGCTGGCCGGCGAGAGTCAGCGGCAAGCGGCGCGAAGCGGCATTCCACAAGGCGTTGCCGAGCCAGGAGGCGCCAATCGCCAACAACAGATTGACCAACCAGAACACCTGCCAACGCGCGGGCGGGACGGTGTGCTGCACCCAGCCGGCAGGCAGCAGCAGGATCAGCAGCCACAGCAACAGGCCAAGCAACCCCGTCACCGCGCCCCACAGCATGGACCATTCGTTGCCGGTGAAATGGGCGGTGCGGCGCAGGTAACGCGCGTTCTGCACCGCGTACCACGTCCAGCAGGCCAATGCGCCCGTGGCGCAGACCATGCCAATGCAGCGGGTGAGAATGCTGGCGTGTGGTGCACTGTCCACGCCGAATACATCCGCATTGATGCACGCGATACCGGCCAATACCATCGAAAGCGGCCACGCCAGCCGCGCCAGCGGCACGGAGCCATGATCGCTACGGCCGATCAACGTAACGGAAACAGGCAATACGCCGATGATGAGCGAGGTCGCCGCTACGCCAACCTCATGCACGGCAAAGCCAAGCAACACGTAATACAGCAGGTTACCCACCAGCGCGAAACGCACCAAGGCAAAGAAATCCTCGCGCGTGAGCCGCGCCATCACGCTACGCGCCATCGGCAACAACGCGAGCGCGGAAACGATGCCGTACATCACGTAGCGTCCCGCGCTCAGTAGGACAGGCGAAAAATCGCCAAGCAGGCGTGGGACCAGGAACACCATGCCCCATAGAGCTCCCGCCAACAGTCCGTACAACACGCCACGTCGCATCGCTTTCCTTATGCGCTCATAGCGCCTGGGCCACTTGCACATCTACGCGGAACAACTCGCTCCGGATCGGTGTGTGCGTGAAGGCGACCCGGACAGTAGGGAAATTCAATGGATGATAGTCAAAATCCCGCAATGTCCTGCGCTCAGGGCCGAGCCAGTACTTGCCGCGTATAACTTTCCACGACCAGGCTGAAAGGTTGGTTGTCGCCGGTGAACAGCACGGCGCGATGCTGAAGCACATGGTCCGGAATCGCCAGCGGTTGCTCGCTCATGGGTGGCAGCGGCGTTCCGCTGTCCCAACCTTCCGGCAATGGCGACCACAAAAGATCGGCCGAAAGAGTCTGGCGACGGAAATGCAACGGCTGGACAACTTTGCCGAATGGCACATCGGAAGTGTCCAGCTGCTGATTCATCTCCGGCGTGAGGCGCGAAGGCACATACCAGTTGTCCGCATCCGACAGCACCACATCGCCGCAGCTCAACGCCACCCGGCGATAGCGCACCGGTTCGTCCGGGCCGATGCCGAGCAACGCGCGCGCGCCATCAGGCAACGGCTTGTCGGCGCCGTGCACGCGCTGCGCAACGATCTTCGCTATCGGCGCCAGGTGATGCACGCCGCACCATTGCTCCAGTGTCAGCGTCGCACTCGGATGACTGAGCAATTGCGCATTCAGCGTCTGCAATTCGGCCAGCGCCTGTGTACGGCTCAGCGGCGTATCGGGCCAGCCCTGCGATGATTGGCGCGCCGACAACGACGACGCGGCGATCAGCATCGAAAAAACCGCGAGATAGCCAGCACGGCGGACGATGTCTGGCATGACTCACAATCCCTTGGCGGCTTGAGCAACCGCACGGAACAATGCACGGCCCTTGTTCATCGTTTCTTCCCATTCCGATGCGGGATCGGAGTCGTACACGATGCCCGCACCCGCCTGCACATGCAGGCGGCCGCCTTGAATGACTGCCGTGCGAATGGCGATGGCGGTGTCCGCATCGCCCCACCAGCCGATCCAGCCGATCGCACCGGCGTAGATGTTGCGCTTGTACGGCTCCAGTTCCTGGATGATTTCGATGGCGCGGATCTTCGGCGCACCGCTGACCGTACCGGCAGGAAAGGTCGCCTTGAGCACGTCCATGTAGCTGAGGTCCGGCTTTGCCGTGCCCTGCACCTGCGACACGATATGCATGACATGCGAATAGTGTTCGACCGCGAAGGATTCGCTGACTTCCACCGTGCCCGTTTCGCTGATGCGGCCGATGTCGTTGCGGCCCAGGTCGATCAGCATCACATGCTCGGCGCGCTCCTTGGGATCGGCCAGAAGTTCTGCTTCGAGCGCGCGATCTTCTTCTTCCGTCGCACCACGCCGGCGCGTGCCGGCGATCGGGCGCACCACGACTTTGCCATCCTTGAGGCGCGCAAGAATTTCCGGCGACGAACCGACAATCTGCGTGTCGCCCAGATCCACGAAATACATGTACGGCGATGGGTTCATGGCGCGCAGTGCACGATACACATCCACCGGGCGCGCGTTGAAACCAACGCTCAAACGCTGCGACGGTACGACCTGGAAAATGTCGCCCGCACGAATGTATTCCTTCGCACGCTCGACCACCGCTTCGAATTCTTCCTTCGTAAACGATGATTTGAAATCACTCTCATCGAGCGCCGTCGACTGGGTAAGTTGCGGATAAGCAGCACCGCTCTGGCGCAATCGATGCGTCAAGGCATCGAGTCTGCGCTGCGCGTGTGCATAAGCCTGCGGCTGCGACGGATCGGCATGAACGATCACGTACAGGCGACCCTTGAGGTTGTCGAACACCGCCACTTCTTCGGCGAGCATCAACAAGACGTCAGGCGTGCCGAGTTCGTCTTTGCGATCCCACTGCGCCAGCCGCGGTTCGATATAGCCGATGGTCTCAAAACCGAAGTAGCCCACCAAGCCGCCGGTGAAGGCTGGCAGTTGCGGCAAACGCGGCACGTTGTAGTGCTCGCGAAGTTTTTCGATTTCAGCAAGCGGATCGTCCAGATGCCGACGTTCAACCACTTCGCCCGCATCTTCCGCTTCCAATTCGTGACCACGCAGGCGATACACGCGCTTCGCCGGAAGGCCGATGATCGAATAACGTCCCCACGTCGCACCGCCTTCCACCGATTCGAACAGGAACGTGTACGGACCATCGGCCAGTTTCAGGTAAACCGACAGTGGCGTATCCAGATCGGAGAACACTTCGCGCACCAACGGAATGCGGGTGTGTCCTTGGGCTACAAGCGCCTCGAATTCGTCGCGGGAAATCACGTAGGGTTCCGGATGGCCAAACGGGGAACGGCCATTGTACAGACTCTGCCTAGCCGGCCAGACGCTGTCTCGGCATCCCATGCAGGCGCAGGGTGAAGGCCACGCCGCTGCCATCTTCGAGATTTCTCGCCGAGGCGACACCCCCATGGCGCTCCGCAACCAGGCGCACAACATAGAGACCAAGCCCCAGATGCGGTGCATCGCCGGGGGTGGCTTTCTCGCGCAGGCTGACCAGCGAATCGAACAGACGGCCCTGCATGGCGGCGGGCAAAAGCGGCCCTTGGTTGGCCAGTTCGATTTCTGCACCGTTCTCGATCTGACGAAGGCTAAGGCGCAACCAGCCACTGGGTGGTGTGAACGACAAGGCGTTGTCGAAGAGTTTATCCAGCGCCTGGGCAATCAACTCCGGTGCGCCGTGCAAATGCACCGGTTGATCGGGCAGCACACAATCGAGCTGGCGCACGCCCGCAAGCGGCCGATAGGCTTCTGCGCATCCGTCCACCACCTCGACCAGATCGACATCTTCCGGCTCGGCAGCCGCGATGGCGCGTTCCATCCGGCTTGCTTCGCTCATCGCGCGAACCAGTTGTCCAAGACGCGCCACGCCATCGCGGGCACGCGCCAGATAAGGTTGCGCTTCGTCGGAGAGTTCGGCGTGTTCGAGGTTATCCAGCGACGACTTCACGATGGCCAATGGCGTATTGAGTTCATGCGACAACTTCGAAGCCAGTGTGCGCAAGTAATCGGTGTAACCACCGACGGCTTCGAACAAGCGTTGGAAGCTACGTGCCAGATCGCCAATTTCGTCTTCCGATTCCGCCATCGGAAATTGACCTTCGAAGAATTGGCCATCCAAACGGCCGTCGTTGAGTTGCGCGCGCTCGACGGCATCGCGCAAACGGCCAAGGCGAAGACTCAGACGTGTTGCAAACAGCAACAGAATGGCGCCAGCAACTAGCATCACGCCGAAGCTGGTCAGCAGCAAACTCAGGAAGGCACGGTTGGCGAGCAAGGGCACCGCGCGACTGGCTTGTTCCAGCAGCAGCACACCGACCACTGCGTGATCGCGCTCGATAGGAACCGCGGTTTCCAGCACAACACTGTCGCGCTCTTCGCCTTGACGCCATACCGTTGCAGGCTCGCCACGGCTGGCGCTTTGCACTTCGGGAAGATCCAGGCGCGGCGCATCTTCTGTCCACGACTCGGCATCTTCCAGCGGATTGGCGAGCAGCGAGCGATAAATCAGCGACGACAGCCACGGCGGCTGCGGACCGGATGTCGTCAGATGGCCGCTTTGCGCAAGCACCCATCCGGACGGCGTCATAAGTCGAGCGCGCGTGTCATCGGGTGCCAGCCGAACAAGTTCCTGCGCCAGATCTGGCGAGTAGCGCCACAGCGATCTTTCTTCTGTCGCCACGGGATCGCCACCATTGGCGGCCGTGTAAATACCTACGCCTAGGGCGCTCAGTCCGAGGTCCGGCGGCAAACGCAGTTCTGCGCGATAACCGCTGCCATCTTCCTGCCATTGACCGACGATTCTGTCTGGCAAATTGCCCACCGCAGGATCGAGCGGCAACGCCGTGAAAGCACCGGGTGCTGCGCTGGCGATCAGGTAGCGGCGATGATCGGAACCTTGAACAAGATCCAGCACGAGATGATCGGCCGACATCGCGTTTGCGTCGCCTGCATCGGCACGAGTTCGATGCGCGGTGCGCACATCGATGTACATGTAAAAGCCCTTGTCATCTTCGGCGAGCAGCAACTTGCCTTGCGTGCCGATGGATTGACTCCACGGCGTCATGGGTGCCCAATCGTCGCCGTAGCCATCGATGGTGATCGGATTCACCGCCTGCTGCACATACCAGCCCTTGCCGGCTTGCGGCAGCGGCGCGTCGGTGACGGCGAGGCTTCGCGCGACGGCGGTTGCGGTCGCGGTAAGCGCCTGCTCCTGTCCCTGGCGCAGCAGCGTTTCCATTTGACGCACATACAGCCAACCCGCCACCGGCAGTGCAAGCGTGCACAGCGCTACCAGCAGCAGTTTTTGGCGCAGGCTCATGCGTAGGTGTTCCGGCTCGTTCCAAGACGCAATTTAGTGGGTTGCGGCTTTGCTGGTCGAGCCCGATGCAGGGACGTACTTGGCGTAAGTGGAATGTTCGACGACTTGCTTGAACGCATCCAGCGCAGCCTGACTTTGCGGATCGCCCTGCCCGACCGTCATGGACCAGCTGTAACGGATGCCCGCCGCTTTTCCGGGATCGCAGAACACGACGACGTCATTGACGTGATCGCTGCCCGTATACATCACGCCCTGGCATGCCATGGAAGGGTTTTTGATCGGATAGGCGGAGACCGTGCCGGTGGGATCGACTTGCAAATAGTGCTTTCGATCGTCCTGCAGTTCGACATCCAGCGAGGGAAGTTTGGATGGCCAGACATTGAGCACAATCACGCGATCCGGTTTGCCCGTCCAGTCGCCCTGGTAGAGCACGTAATTCACACCAATGGCGCTGGCGTAGGTGCAGCAGTCTTTGGTCCAACCGTCGGGTGCGATGGTGTGGATGGTCCAGCCGGGAGCATTGCCATCTGCAGCGCCATGTGCATCGACAGCATTGCTCGACGGCTGCGCCGCCATCGACGCGCCCACTATGAACATCAAGAGCGCAACAACCCAGCGAAAACGCATCACGGACGCCACCGGTAACCCACACCATGCACGGTTTCGATGGCATCGAATTCCGGCGCCACCGCAATAAACTTTTTGCGGATGCGTTTGATGTGCGACGTGATAGTCGCATCGTCCACCACAAGTTCCGCTTCGCGCATCAGCTGGTCGCGATTCTTCACGTGACCGGGGAAGCGCACCAACGTATGCACCATCCAGAATTCGGTCACGGTGAGCGGCACTTCCGCGTCATTCCAGGTAATGCGCATGCGCTCGGATTCGAGCTTGAGCGGGCCGTGACCAATCACCGTCTCGCTGGATATCGGCGCCTTCAGCGATTCGATACGACGGAACAACGCAGCGATGCGCGCTGCAAGTTGATGCAGGCTGGTGTCCTTGCTGAGGTAATCGTCCGCGCCAAGACGCAGGCCGGAAATCACATCGAAATCCGAATCGCGCGCGGTGAGGAAGATGATGGGCAGCGTGGCGGACTTTGCGCGCAGCTCGCGGCACAGGTCGAAACCGCCTTCGGGTTCGTCGCCCAGGCCGATGTCGATGATCACCAGTTCCGGCAAGCGCGACGCGAACGCATTGGAGGCTTCCTGCCGCGAGCCGTAACCGCGCGTGTCGTAGCCGAAACGGGTCAGCGCTTCGACGTAGTTGGCGCGAATCAGCGGTTCGTCTTCGACGATGGCGATGTTGCGTCCCATGGAAATTCCTCGTGATGTTGGCGCGCAGCGTGCAGTGTGGGTGATCGGCGCGCAAGCCGGTCGGACACTTTGCCCGCGTTCTGCCAGATTCCATCGCCCGATCGCCCCCGACGCGTCGGTTGTGGCGCCGCGGCCGGGTGTTTGATTGCCCCAAGCCCAAATGAAGCGAATTGCATGCGCGCTGACCCCTCGATCGACCCCAATGCCGAACTCCGCAGCTTTGAGCCACTACGCGTGGTGCTGGCACTGGGATCGCTGATCCTTGCCCTGCTGATGAGTCTGCCCTGATATCACACAGTCCTGTGTCACATAGTCATGTTCATGAAGCCGACGTGGACGGCTTCGGCGCGACCGGCGCGCAAGGATGGGCACCGGTCGCGCCATCCGGCGAGCCCGATCCCGATTGGCAATCTCTGTAAACGGCGCTGTTAAGCGATTTCCTTCCGGCCATTCCTGTCCCGGCGTTCCATCCCCTCGCACTCCCGAGGGGATTTTTTTTGCCGACTCGAAATTATTTGCAGAAATCCGGGAACCATTTAGGGGGTGTCCGGTCACTTACTACGGCAGGCGTGTAGTCCATTTGCCGTGGAACTCGCCGGGGCTGATAAGGCGGACGAGCCTCCCGTCCTTACCAGCCGCGTGCAGGCCACTCCTGCCATGGTGTCTCCTCTAGCGTCTTTCCGACGCCCCTCCGCCCGGTGCAGACTTCCCCCTGCGCCGGGTTTTTCTTTTCTGGCTTCAGCCGAGCGCCTGGCGCATCTTTGTGATGACAGCCTTGTAGTCCGGCGCATTGAAGATGGCCGAACCGGCTACGAAGGTGTCGGCGCCTGCGGCGGAGATGTCGCCGATGTTGTCGGCGGTGACGCCACCGTCCACTTCCAGGCGGATGTCGTAGCCGCTTTCGTCGATCAGGCGGCGCACGCGGCGCAGCTTTTCCAGCGCCTCGGGGATGAACTTCTGGCCGCCGAAGCCCGGATTTACCGACATGATCAGCACGAGATCGAGCTTGTCGAGCACGTGATCGAGCCAGTTGAGTGGCGTCGCCGGGTTGAACACCAGCCCGACCTTGCAGCCGGAATCCTTGATTAACCCGATGGTGCGGTCCACATGCTCGGTGGCCTCCGGATGGAAGCTGATGCGGCTGGCGCCCGCCTTGGCGAAGTCCGGAACGATACGATCGACCGGCTTCACCATCAGATGCACATCTATCGGCGCGGCGATGCCGTAATCGCGCAATGCCTTGAGCACCATCGGCCCCATCGTGAGATTGGGCACGTAGTGGTTGTCCATCACGTCGTAATGCACCCAGTCGCCACCGGCGGCGAGCACCTTGGCGGTGTCTTCGCCCAATCGCGCGAAGTCGGCGGAAAGGATGGACGGGGCGATGATGGGCGACTGCTTGCTCATGGGAGAACCTTGCGAAAGAAGAAGACGTGGCGGCGCATAACGCGGCGCGGCAGATGTGTCATTTTGCCACGTCGCCCGAGGCCACGCTCTGGCATGGCCTATTTGAAACCGCGCTCAGCTTTGATGCGCTCGTACGCGGCGTTGATTTCGCTGGCGCGCGACTCGGCACGCTTGCGCATGTCCTCGGGAAGGTCACCGAGGCGGTCCGGGTGATGTTCGGAGATCAGCTTGCGATAGGCGCGCTTGATCGTGCGGTCATCCGCATCGCGCGCAATACCCAGCACGGTGTAGGGATCGGGACCTTGCGCATTGCGCTGCGGCGGCACATAACCGTTATTGCCGTATCCCGTGCCGTAGCCGTGGCCGCGCGCGCCGGCACCGTGCCACACGTAGCCTTTCATCGCCATCAACGCCATCAGCTCCATGTCGCTGATGCGTAGCGCGAATGCGAGCTGACGCAGGATCGACATTTTCTCCGGCGACGGCGAACCTTCCGCGAGGACGGTTTCGATTACGACATCCAGCAACGGGAAAGCGTGATCGCGACGCAAGCCCGCCCATTGGCGCAACGCATTGATGGGCGTGGTGACATCGAACTCCGGCTGCTTGCCGGTGTTGAATGCGTTGATGGCTGCCTGACGCAGGCCGTTGTGCAGGCCCATGCGCGTCATGATGCGTTCGGCAGTGGCGATTTCCACTTCGGAAACGCGGCCATCGGATTTCGCAATCGCACCCAGCAGTTGAAAAAGCGGCACAACATAGCCGCCCGATTCCGGAGTCGCCTCGCGCCGCTGATTGAAATTGAGGTTGTCCAGCGCGAAACCGATGATGGCACCGATGACGACACCGGTCATACCGCGTCCAAGGAAAAAACCTACCGCAGCGAACAGAATGGTGTAGGTGTATTTCATGGTTGCCCGGCGGCCTGCGGTTGCGGTGTTTGCGCGCTATACCAGCGCGCCAGCTGATCCAGATCCGCATCGCTGACCGGACCGATGGCCGCGCGCATCAGCGGTACATCGCGGTTACCGTCGCGGTAATCCATGAGTGCCTTGCGCAGGTAGTCCAGTTTCTGGCCCGCCAGATTCGGTGCGCCCGGAATCTGCGCCATGCCCGTTTCGCCGTGGCATGCCGCGCACAAGCCCAGCCGCACCGGTTTGGGCGGCATATCGGCAGCAAGCGCTGGCAGGGCACAGGTGAGACCGAGTGCCACGACGAGGAAGGTTCGCATCGGCAACACAGAAATATAAAGTCGCCGATTCTAGCAGCGTCGCCGGCCCGGGCCGTTACAATAGCGAGCTTGTTTGATCCTTCGGAGCGCCCCGTGCCAACCACCCTTCCGCAATCGAACCTGCCCGGCCTTGAGCTGATCCACCGCGGCAAGGTGCGCGATGTGTATTCGCTGCCCGGCAAGCGCTTGCTGATCGTGGCTACCGATCGCCTGTCGGCCTTCGACGTGGTGTTGCCCGACCCGATCCCGGGCAAGGGCGAAATGCTGACGCAAATCTCGAATTTCTGGTTCGGCAAGACTGCCCATATCGTGCCGAACCACCTGCTGCACACGCCGCTGGAAGACATTCTGCCCAAGGGCACGGATCTGGCGCTTTACAGCAAGCGTGCGGTCGTCACCAAGCACCTGAAGCCGGTGCCGGTGGAAGCGATTGCGCGCGGTTATCTGATCGGTTCGGGCTGGAAGGACTATCAGGCCACCGGTTCGCTGTGTGGCATCAAACTTCCGGTGGGCTTGCGCCAGGCCGAGCAATTGCCCGAACCGATTTTCACGCCATCGACGAAAGCCGCCGTGGGCGATCACGATGAAAACGTAAGTTTCGACGCTGTTGTTTCGGCGGTCGGCCAAGACCTGGCCGAGCAAGTGCGCGATGCAACGCTCGCCATCTACAAATGGGCGGCTGCGTATGCGGCGGAGCGCGGCATCATCATCGCCGACACCAAGTTCGAATTCGGCACCGATGAAGACGGCAAGCTGTACGTGATGGATGAAATGCTGACGCCCGATTCGTCACGCTTCTGGCCTGCCGATCAGTATCGGGTCGGCATCAGCCCGCCCAGTTACGACAAGCAGTTCGTGCGCGACTATCTGGAAAAGCTGGGTTGGAACAAGCAGCCACCGGCGCCGAAAGTTCCGGCTGACGTGATCGCTGGCACAGCGGCTAAATATGCCGAAGCGCTGCAACGTCTCGCTGACATCAAGCTGGATTGATCGTATGAACGCGTGGCTTAGCCTGGGCCTCGCGATTGTTGCCGAGGTCGTCGCAACCAGTGCGCTGAAGGCCGCGGATGGTTTTACGCATCTTTGGCCGAGCGTAATCGTTGTTGCGGGTTACGCCGTGGCGTTTTATTGCCTCAGCCTCACACTACGACAGATTCCACTCGGCATTGCATACGCCGTGTGGTCAGGTGCGGGAACGGCGCTGATCGCATTGATCGGCGTGGTGGTTTATCGACAGAAACTCGATCCAGCTGCCGTCTTGGGCATCGCCTTGATCGTGGCGGGCGTGCTGGTGCTCAACCTTTTCTCCAAGAGTGGTGCGCACGGATGACATCGCAGGAAACCACGCACGGTCCTCGTAGTATGCGCGACTGGCTCGACAGCTACAGTCGCGACCACCAGCATCCGAAGAACCAGGTGCTGCACTGGATTTGTGTGCCGCTGATCTTGTGGAGTGCTATCGCGATGATGTGGACGATTCCTGTTCCCGAGTCCTTGCTGCATCCCGGTGCGTGGTCGGTGTTGGCTATCGTTCTCGCGTTCACGTGGTACTGGAAGCATTCGCACCGGCTCGGCGGTGCATTGCTGATCGTGTTGGTGCTGTTTGCGTTGAGTTGCTACTACCTGTTTCAGCAATTCGGGCCGAGTGACTTGCTTAAGCTCGGTATTGCTGTCTTTGTCGTGGCGTGGATCGGCCAATTCATCGGACATGTGATTGAAGGGCGGCGTCCGAGTTTCTTTACCGATCTCGCTTACCTTTTGGTCGGCCCTGCGTGGCTGATGGACAAATTGCTGCGTCGCCTGGGCTTCAAGGAAACCGCATGACGAGTGTGCTTACGCTGCTCAGCAGCCTGATCTGGTGGGTGTTGTTCAGCAGCGTGGGTGCCGTAGTGCCCGCGGTGATCGCGTGGATCGTGTTGCGCTGGAGTGAGCGCACGTCGGTGGTTTTCAATCGCGTGTATCTGGCGTGTCTGATCTGGTGTTTGTTCACCATGCTGCTAAGTGCGGGCGTCGCGGCGCATCTGGGCATCATGCATGCGCCGTTTGGCCCGCTGATAGCCAGCGGTACGTTCCGTGCGTCATTAGTGCTTTCGATGCTGGTTGGCGTGTTCGCGATGTGGCGATTGGTTCCGCGCATCGATGCACGTCGCATTCGTTTGACGAGTGCGTGTTTTGCGGTGGCTGTGGTGATGGCGATTACGTTTGGTGTTGTGACAACGCTTGCGAGTTCTTGATCAAACCAAGCCGCGTCTTCCAAAGAACGCTTCCATCTGCCCTCACCGTCATTCCGGCGCAGGCCGGAATGACGGTGAGGTATTAAATGCCGGCGGGGTTATTAGTCGCGGCTTCCGCGAATACGGCCGACTAGCTCTCCCTCTCCCCTAAGGGGAGAGGGAATAAGTTGCCTTGTCAGCCGATCACTTTCTTCACCGTATCGACCACATGCGCGACGGTGAAGCCAAACTTTTCAAACAATATCGGCGCTGGCGCCGACGCACCGAACGTGGTCATGCCAATGACCGCACCGTCAAGACCCACGTACTTGCCCCAATAATCCGCACTGGCCGCTTCCACCGCCACGCGTGCGCGGCACCAACCCGGCAGAATGGCTTCACGATATTCCGCCGGCTGTGCATCGAATTCTTCCGTGCAGGGCATCGACACCACGCGTACGGGAATGCTCTGCTGTGCAAGCGTGCGTGCCGCTTCCATCGCCAGTTCCACTTCCGAACCGGTCGCGATGATGATCGCTTTGAACTTGGTATCGGCCGGATCGGAAAGCACGTAAGCGCCGCGCTGAATGTCCGCCAGCTGCTGCGCGGTGCGCTGCTGATGCTTGAGCGTCTGACGCGAGAAGATCAGGCACGATGGCTTGCCTTTGCGCTCGATCGCCACCTTCCATGACACGGCCGATTCAGCCGCATCGCACGGACGCCACAAGCGATTGTTCGGTATCAGACGCAGCGAACCGATGTGTTCGATCGGTTGATGGGTCGGACCGTCTTCGCCCAGGCCAATCGAATCGTGCGTGTAAACGTGGATGACGTGTGCCGGAATCAGGCAGCTCATGCGCACGGCATTGCGCGCGTAATCGGAGAACACCAGGAACGTGCCGTCGTACGGAAGAAGTCCGCCATACAACGCAACGCCGTTCGCAATCGCACTCATACCGAATTCGCGCACACCATAGTGCACGTAGTTTCCGTCCGGACCGGTGATGGTCTTGCTGCCCTTCCACATGGTGAGATTGGAAGGAGCAAGGTCAGCCGATCCGCCGATCAGTTCGGGCAGCAACGGACCGAACGCATCCAGCGTCATTTGCGAAGCCTTGCGCGAAGCGACATCCGGACCGTCCGCCTGCATCTTCTCGACGAAAGCCTGCGACTTGCTGGCCCAGTCTTTGGGCAGGTCGCTGGCCGTGCGGCGCAGGAATTCTGCGGCAAGCTCGGGATACTCGGCTTGGTACTTGGCGAACGCGTCGTTCCACTTTTTCTCGCGTTCGGCGCCGACTTTCTTCTTGTCCCAAGCGGCGTAAATCTCATCCGGAATCACGAAGGGCGGATAGCGCCAGTCGAGCATGTCGCGTGCGGCGGCAACTTCGCTCTTGCCCAGCGCCGCACCGTGCGCCTCTTCCTTGCCTTCCTTGTTCGGAGCGCCGAAACCGATGATGGTCTTGCAGATGATGATCGTCGGTTTTTCGCTCTGCGATGTCGCTTGCACGAAGGCTTTCTTTACCGCTTCGGCATCGTGGCCATCGACAGGACCGATCACGTTCCAGCCATACGCGTCGAAGCGCTTGGCGGTGTCGTCGGTGAACCAGCCTTCCACTTCACCGTCGATGGAGATCTTGTTGTCGTCGTAAACGAGAACCAGCTTGCCAAGCTTCCAGGTACCGGCAAGCGAAGCGGCCTCATGCGAAACACCTTCCATCAAGCAACCATCGCCCGCGAACACGTAGGTGCGATGATCGACGATGTCGTGACCCGGACGATTGAAATGCTGCGCCAGCAATTTTTCAGCGAGTGCAAAACCCACCGAATTGGCGATGCCCTGACCGAGCGGGCCGGTGGTGGTCTCCACCCCTGCCGTATCGGCCGCTTCCGGATGCCCCGGAGTCTTGGAGTGCCACTGACGAAAACGCTCGATCTCCGACATCGGCAAATCGAAACCGCTCAGATGCAGCGCCGCGTACTGCAGCAACGAGCCGTGACCGTTGGATAGAACAAACCGATCGCGATTGGGCCACTTCGGGTTGCCGGGGTTGAACTGGAGAAAGTCGTTCCAGAGGACTTCGGCGATATCGGCCATACCCATGGGCATGCCCGGATGGCCGGAGTTGGCTTTCTCGACAGCATCCATAGCCAGGGCGCGGATGGCATTGGCGAGTTCGCGACGGGTGGTCATTCGGGGATTCTCCGGAAGTGGCAGCGTGAAAAGTCCACATTGTCTCCGATCGCCACCGCTCCCGGCCATCCTTAACAAGTGAAAGCCTCTTCCAACTCGCTGGTTGACATTAACTTTGGCTTAATACTGTACCTGTCGGTATTGAAACCCTTCAGCCGCCGCCCCATCTAATCACTCGGCACCGTCGACGAACGGAGCCCAGCCCGGCATCAAGCCTCTCCCCAAGGCGCCGTGGTCTGGATACCTAAAGTGAAGAAGGAATTCCCCATGAAAAAGACTCTGTTTGCTATTGCTCTCGCTACTGCTGGTCTGGCTACCGCTGCTCCCGCCGCTTTCGCGCAAAGCGCGCCTACGCAGACGGCCCAACAGGGCTGGTATGTCGGCGCACAAGCCGGCTACGGCCAGGTCGACAACGGCCGGTATGACAATCAGGGCAATTACATCGGCGGCATCAATGGCGGTTACCGCTTCGCCATTAACCCCGAAACCTCCGTTGGCGTGGAAGCTGGTTACCAGTACTTGGGAGCCATCGACGCCAAGGGCGCCAGTAACGTGACCTCAGACCGCGCCCGACTCCACGGCCCGACGCTGGGTGCGAACTTGCGCTGGAACTTCAATCCCGACTGGTACGCTGAAGTCCGTGCCGGCGCTTTCTACGCGGAAGGTGCGGGCCTGACCAACGCTTATGACGCGTCTTACGCACGTTTCGAGCGCGTTCGCCCCTACGCCGGTGTGGGTGTTGGCTACAACATCAACCAGCACTTTAGCGTTGGTGTGAACTACAACTACTACGACGGTTCCAGCCGCGGTGGCAACCAGGGTGTGCAGCTAGACACCAACGCTGTCACGGTCGCTGCTGAGTACCGCTTCTGATCGTTCGTTGTTAACGCTGAAAAAGAAAGGGCGCCTGACGGCGCCCTTTCTCGTTTCGCAGTATGTCTTAGGCAGAAAGCGCGATCAGCCCTTCCACTGACCCAGCGCGGCCAGACCGTTGTCCTTGGCGCGCGCCGACACCGTCTTCTGCGCTTCGGCGAAGTTGCCCTTCATGTCTTTGGACCAGAGCTTCAACGCAGCCTGCTGCATGGCTCGACCGTAGGAGAACGACAGCGGCCACGGATGCGGGCCCATGCGATTCATGGCATTGAGGTGCGCGGTGGACTGCTCGTCCGATTGACCGCCGGAGAGGAACACGATGCCCGGCAGCGTCGCCGGCACGGTGGTCTTGAGCACGCGCACGGTGGCTTCAGCCACTTCTTCCACACTCGCCTGCTCGTCGGATTCTTTGCCCGGAATGACCATGCTGGTCTTCAGGATGGTGCCTTCCAGCAGCACGTTCTGCTCATACAGCGCATTGAACAGGCTGCGCAGCACGGCTTCATGCACTTCGTAGCTGACTTCGATGCTGTGATCGCCGTCCATGATCACTTCCGGCTCGACCATCGGCACCAGGCCGGCTTCCTGGCACAGCGCGGCGTAGCGGGCCAGCGCGTGGCAGTTGGCTTCGATCGCGGTGGAGCTGGGGTTATCTTCGCTGATGTTGATCACGGCGCGCCACTTGGCGAATTGCGCGCCGAGTTTGGCGTATTCGGCCAGGCGCTCGCGCAGGCCATCGAGGCCTTCGGTCACCACGTCGCCCGGAAAGCCGGCCAACGGCACGGGGCCCTTGTCGACCTTGATCCCCGGGATGATGCCGTTCTTCTTCATAACCTGGGTGAAGGGAACGCCGTCCTTGGTGGACTGACGGATGGTTTCGTCGTACAGGATCGCACCGGAAATGTGTTCGGAGAGGTTCGGCGAGGTGAGCAGCAGCTCGCGGTAAGCACGGCGGTTCTCTTCGGTGTTTTCGATGCCGACCGCCTCGAAGCGCTTCTTGATGGTGTTGGTCGACTCATCGATGGCGATGATGCCTTTGCCAGGTGCGACCATCGCCAGGGCGATGCTCTCGAGATCTTCAATGCTCATTAGGACGACTCCGTAACACTTGGGCGGCATGGGGCCGCAAGAAGGACGCCACCCGTGCGGGCGGTTAGTTAGAAAGTGCGGAATTATAGCCCGATCCGGCCGGAGGGGTTCCGGCCGGTGTCCTCTCGGGGCCTGGCGTCAGGTCGGCGCGTAGCCAGGAAGCTTGCAGGGCGCCATGACCGCGGCCTGCTGCTTGGGGTCATCCGGAGCGTTGAAGGGCACGACGTAATACGTCGACACCGGCTCCCCCTGCTTGTTGATCTTCGACGGCCCATAGCGGAAGTGGGACACCGCGCTGACGGCGGCCGGTCCGAGATCGCTGGCCGGCACCATCTTGGCCACCTTCACGTTCTGTGGCACGCCATCGGAGCCAACGACATACGTCACCG
>NZ_DATHMR010000132.1:0-38982 GCF_035486915.1 Dyella sp.
AACAGTTGTCTTCCAGGCTGGTCAGGCCCTGGGATTGGGTGAAGGTGGCAAGGCTGATGGCTTGACCATGAGCGCACGTCGCCAAACCCAGCACGGCGATCCAGGCGGCGAGGACTGCACCTACGCCACGCCGGGAGCGGCAAGTCCGCGAGGACGCGCTCGTCATGCGATCTGATCCCGGTTTCAACGCCTACAGCCCCCGTTCCACGCTCGTCCATCGAGCGTCCCATCTTCTGGTGGACCCGCACACACTGCTCAGGTCCGGGTTCAACCATACCGCAGGTTGGTGTTCCTCGCTGGCCCTCCGCGCCAGGTGCCAGGGGGGTGAATTCACATGACGCGCTAGCGTGACGAAGCGCAGGTCTCGCAGCAAACGGCGAAGCCGCACCGGGTTACGGCGCGGCTTCGCGAAATTCAGAGCTGCAACGAACCGCCTGCCAGTTTATTGACTTCCGCCATGATGGCCGTCATCTGGGGGCCCGATTTGAGCGCATAGTGACTATTCGTGTAGCCCCACCAATCCCAACACCCATACGGGTTGTAAGGAACATCGGCATCGATCGTCTGTGGATAGAGCACGATGATGTTGTTCGTGTCCGCCCATTCGTTGATGCCGCTGTCGTGCACGAAGGCGGTGCCTACCGTTTCCTGGTTTTGCGAGCATCCATGCAACGCCACGACCAGGCGGCACGCCTGTCCCGCCGCGCAATTCTTCGGCACAAAGACCCAGCCCGTGCTATCCATCGAAATGGCCGCGCAATTCCCATTTGCGCAAAAAGAATTCTGATTGAACTGGATGAAGCTGCCGCCTAAAGCGCCCGAATTGCGCGCCTGAAGCGTGCCGTAAAACATCGTCAGGAATGTCTGTTCCGGATCGATGCCGCAGTTGTTGATGTATGGCAGCGCGAGATAACCGCAGGCGGTGATCGCGTCGGGCGATACCCAGGAATGCTCCGCCGCGGTGTAATTGTTGTAGGTGATCTCGCCGATCGAGGTGAAACTTTGGTAGTACTGATACAGGTCGTTCATCGTCGCCTGATAGTTCACCGTATCCAGCGTGCCACTGAACATGTAAATCGGTTTGCCTGCGATATTGCTGACCGGATCGATCGCGCCCGCCGAAGCTTCTTTATTCGTATAGCTGACCAACGACGACACGGGCACGTCGACGCCGGTAGCGCAGGCCTCGCCCCAGAACGCTTCATTATCTTGCGCGCAGTAATACGTGCCGCCAGCCATCACGGCGGTTCCATAGATCGCTTTTGAATAGGCCACTTGCAGCTGTGTGGCCATATAACCCCCTGACGAAATGCCCGCCACCGTTACGGCGCTGGGGGTGATGTTGTACGAACCGAGCGAGGTTTGTGCCCGCGCAAACGTCGAAGCGATCGTGATAGCGCTGAACAGCACTGCTACAACCAAGTATCTGAGGTGTTTCGAAAGCATCGAAAAGTCCTCCATCGTCACGTAGGTGTGTTGTCGATGGCGCGATGCTTTTGCCCCACCCGCACCGTCACCAAAGCCCTTGTGCGGTCGCCGTCATGGAGATCGCGAAGCGAGAAGTGACCACGGCATAGAGCAGGGCACTCATTCGCCTCGCCAAGAAAGCACGGCGCGGCAATGAGTTGAATTGGACGATGGGGCTATGCGCCTGTCGCGATGCCTGCCAAGCCGATCTATGCGTTACGGCGAGTCGCCGCGCAGTCTACGGCTGACTAAGCTAGGACTGTCCGCTTTTGCCCATAGCGGACCTTGGAGATATAGGATCGGGAAAGAGTGAAAAATAGCTCTGTCCTTTTCTTCCTTAAGCAGAGGCACGGGTAAAAATGCAGAAAAGTCGGATCTTCCCTATTTTCGCAATGCTCGTCTTCCTCGCGCTCTCATCCAGACAGATGTATGCGCAAGATGTTGTCGTGGGCGTGAATGCTTCCATGGGTTCGCTGAGCACCCAACAACAGAACACCGTTCTCAACGAGTTGCATGTCGCCGGAGTTCATTTCATCCGTACAGGCATTACGGCCGACGACAAGGGAGTGGATTTTGCTCGCCGCGCCCAAGCGCAGGGCATCCGCATCCTGTGGTTGGTCCAGCTGCAGTATCGGTCAGGCGCACCCAGCCGCCCATGGCCCAACGCCTTTAATGTTTGGGGCGGGCCTGCGCTTTCCGCCGTCGACCCCGATCAATTCCGCAAATATTTCGAGCCGCTAATGGCCAAACTCGAAACCGCTGGCGTCACCCTGGCAGGCTTCGAGCTAGGAAATGAAATCAACTCGCCGATGTTCAATGCAGACTTTAGTCTGCCCGCTGAAAACCCATCCCGCTCCAGAGAATTCAATCTCGACGATCTCTCTCACGACCAAGAAGCACAGCAGGTGGCCAAGGGCTATCTCCAATATCTCAAGTTGCTTGCGGTTATTAAGGATGTGCGCTCTCGATCAACGCTCAATCAACATGTACCGATCATCAGCGCTGGCCTGGTTTTCAATGAAGCTCCGGGCGCTCCCCGCACAGCGCGGTTGGATGCGGTCAGCGCCACCGCGACACTCGACTTCATGCGAGCTCATGGTCTGGATGATCTCGTGGACGCTTACGGTGTTCACACCTATCCGTGGACGAATGATCCAGGAAACGCCGCCGCGGCAACGGGGCGTCGAGAGCGATTGCAAAAGTATGTTCTCGATGAGTGCAGGCCGGAAAGCAGCGTTCGTGGTAAACCGTGCTGGATTACAGAATGGGGCATACCCAATCACGATGCATCCTGCCCAACCAAAGAAACGAATCAGGTCATCTTGGTCAACGAGACGCGAGCCAACTTCCGGTCTTATATCGCAGAGAAACGGGTCCTTGGTCTTTTCTACTATGCGTGGCTCGACAGCCGTGAAGGCTTTGCCATTTATCGTTGCGATCATTTAACGCAGACAGGGCATCTTGCGCTGGCACCCTTCTAGTCGCTGGTGAAGAACGAGTCAGGCTCAATTACTAGTGGTTGCTGCGGTGAGAATGTCCGTTCCCGACCCAAAGCAGACGTCGTGCGAGAGCACCCTCGGCTAGATGACGATTGGATGAAGCTTTCTCCACAGGTGTCAACATGTCCCACGCCGGTTGGCGTTCATGAGAATTTTGAGACATCACACTCTCCCGCTGACTTACGTGACTAATCGAGTGGTCGTCTGACAAATCGCTGTCTTACGGATTAAGACCATTGGCCGAGCTTCGCGCTTGCCGTGCCTCTTTGGCCGAACCCTCCCCGATGACGGGAGTAGGGCGCTTTGCGACGGCGATGCCCAAGTTTTATGAGTGACTTATGACGAGTTGGCCTGACGCCGGACCGCTGTTCTGCGGGCGCTGACAGTCGGAATGTACGGACGACAATCCTTGGCGTATAGGCGCCCTAGCCACGAAGTGTGGCAACGTCGTCAACCGGCCCAACGCATCCACGTTCGGACTTGTAAGCCGCAACGAATGAGTCAGCTCGGGACATTAAACGTTAGTGCGTCAGAACGGCACTCACGTTTTGGATTGCCCGGCAGTCCGGTGGCCCAATACGTCGTCGAAGAGATTTCATGTCGCTTGAGAAGATTTCGATCAGGGCTCAGTTATATCGGTCTCACGGTTGAGTATGGTGAAGAATTCGGTGTCTACCAGAACGACTTGGCGCTCGGGCCCTGAGCCGCACGGTTTGCCAACCGTTGCTTATGACGTGTCGAGGTATACGCGCGTTGCGATACTTCTACATTGGACGATTGCCCTACTGATCCTGGCCAATGTCGTTCTTGGTTTGAGCGCAGCGTGGTTGCCGCCCTCTGTGCTATCCGACGTACAGGCGCGTGTGGTCGTCGATACGCATAAATCCATCGGCATTACCGTGCTTGGGCTTGCCATCGTGCGCGTACTCTGGCGGTTGACGCATCGGCCGCCGCCGTTGCCGGCTGAATTCCCTGGATGGGAGAGGGCGGCTGCGCATTTTGCGCATGCCTTCCTGTATGTGTTGATTTTCGCATTGCCCTTGAGCGGCTGGATGCATGACTCGGCATGGAGCGCAGCGGCATCGCATCCGATGTATCTATTCGGACTCGTGCCATGGCCGCGCATCGGCTTTCTGATGCACCTCGATCCCGCCCTTAAAGACCAGCTTCATACCCAATTGGGCACGCTGCACACCGCATGCGGCTATGCGCTGTATGGAGTTTTGATGCTTCACGTCCTAGGTGCGCTCAAGCATCAGTGGATCGACCGCCACCCCGTCATCGGGCGGATGTTGCCGTAGCACGTTACGGTGGACGACCGATGATTCGTGGTGCAATCAAAATAGTAAATGCGGGCGCCCAAGACATGCGTCGACGTTCGCAGTGACATGTTGAAGGATACTGATGGAAACCCCCGTCGACTTGCTTGATCGCGCGCTAGCGCTGGCTTCGCCCCGTATCTCCCCTGTGCGTACGCCGATCATCAGCGTACTCATCCATACGGGTGTCATGGTGCTATGGGTGGTGTTGTTCGCGCGTGCGTTTTTTCTGCATGGTGTCGTTGCGTGGTCTACGGGCATTGCCTATGTCATTTATGACACGTTGCTGCTGATCTTCGTCGCATGGAAAACGTTGCCGCTCATGAAGCCGTTGTCCCAGGTTGCGCCGAGCGTCCCAGCGCCGACGCTCGGCGTCATCGTTGCCGCCCATAACGAAGCGGCGGTGCTCCCGATCACGCTGCATGCGCTCCTTGCTCAGACCACTGTGCCTGCGCAAATCGTTATCGCCGACGACGGTTCGACCGATGGCACGGCGGCGCTCCTCACCAGTCGCTTCGGCCTGGTCGATCCGGGCGTGGGCAATCTGAGCGAGCCAAGTACCACGCATGCTGCACTGCGCTGGCTGCGTCTGCGGCATGGTGGCAAGGCACGTGCGCTCAATGCGGCGATGCTCGTCATGGATACCGATACCGTGATGACAGTAGACGGCGACACGTTGCTCGAACCCGAAGCATGTGCGGCCATGTCGCACGCATTCGCGGCGTTGCCAAACATGGTGGCCGCTGCAGGTTTGCTGTCGCCCGTGTGCAGCCGTACGGTGAGCGGCCGCTTTTTCCAGTGGTTTCAGACGTACGAGTACATTCGAAATTTCGTTTCTCGCTACGCCTGGATGCGTGCGAATGGCCTTCTTCTTATATCGGGTGCGTTTGCATGCTTTCGGCGAAAAGCGGTGCTGGCAGTCGGTGGTTTCGATCCGGATTGTCTCGTCGAGGACTATGAGCTCATTCACCGGCTACGCCGCTACTCTTTCGATCGTGGTCTCGGTTGGGATGTGCGTGTGATAGGCGGCGCGAAGGCACGGACAGATGCGCCGAGCACATTGTCCAGTTTTTTGCGACAGCGGCGACGCTGGTTCGCGGGATTCCTGCAGACGCAGTATTGGTATCGCAGCATGACCGGCAATCGCCGCTACGGCGCACTTGGCATGTTGATGCTACCGGTCAAGGCGCTCGATACCGTGCAGCCGCTCTACGGACTGGCGGCGTTTGGCTTGCTGCTCGCTTTCTTGTTTGGCGGGCGATTTACCATCGTGCTTCCGGTGCTGGCGATCATTCTCGCCAAGATCGTCATCGACTTGGTGTTCCAGTCATGGTCGCTCTATCTGTATCGACGCTGGAGCGCCGATCGTGGCAGCTCGAGCTTCGGCATGGCGCTGTGCGCGTCGATCCTGGAGCCATTCTCGTTCCAGCTGATGCGTCACGGCGGCGCTGCGCTGGGCTGGCTGTACTTCCTGCTTCGGCGCAGCGAATGGGGCGCGCAACGTCGGGAAGGTATTAACTCAATAGGTAGACCTTGAGCCAATAAGTCAGCTGTGTCGTCTATGTCGCACCGGCCCGGGTTTGTGTCACGAATGGACGCGGACACAATAGAATCGACGGCGGACCCGCTAAATGTTGAACTTTATGCGCTACCTGTCTTTTCTACTTCTTGGCCCTTGGCTCATCGTCCTGGCTTGGGCTTATTGGGCAACGGGAAAGACGTTTCGTGTGAACTGGCAGCGCAAGGCCTATGACGTTGCGATAGTCGTCATTGCTTTAGTTGCAGCATTCGGAAGCGCCCTGTTGGCTTATGACGACATCACCGTTCAAAGCGTCGGAAGCTTTGGACGAGAGAGCGGAGGCATCTGGAAGCAGGTCATGCCGGCGCTGTATGGGTATGGCGCTTTCGCCGCAGTGATGCTGGTGGGCATAGTGACGCGGATGCTCCTTCGAAGGCGCAAGAGCAATTTCATTGCCCCGCAAAAGAGCTGAGGGTATTGGCCGTGACGCGCGGTGGATTGCTTCTACTCGTTTTGGTCGTCGTGGTTCTTATTTGGCGATTCGTGCGTAACCGTCTTCGTCGCCGCAGAACTGCAGGTATCTAAATGTGGCGCGCCTTCCGTGGCGCGGTGCGACCTACATGTCGTTAGCCACTCATTTAAGCGCCGCCAAAGAGCGCAAGTGCCTGCTCGTTGAAACCATTGACGAAGCCATGTTCGTTCGGGCCAACATTGGTGCGGAACTGCTTGGCGGCATCGATCACGATCTCGTCTGCGTCCGTGCCAAGCATTGCCATGGTTTGGGCGATGAACTGGTCCAGCGGCATGGCTTGCTCAGCTTCCTGGCTGTTCATGAGTTCGGTGCGCACCCACGGCGGTGCGATCTCCAGGACGCGAACTTTCGTATTTCGCAGCATGAAGCGCTGCGACAGCACGTATGAATGCAACGCCGCCTTGGTCGACGAATAAATGCCGGTAACGGCCAACGGTACGAAGGCAAGTACGGAACTTGTATACGCCACCACCGCGTTGTTCTTGGTCTTCAGATGTTCGATCAGCGCGGATGTCATGCGGATCGGGCCCAGCAGGTTCGTTGAGATGGTCGAGGTCAACAGGGCGTCATCGATCTTTCCAGCGACGGTATCGGGCTGCATGATGCCCGCGTTGTTGATGAGCACATTGAGTTCCGGGTGATCGGCAATCAACGTCGCTGCTGCGCGTTCGATGCTGGCCGGATCGGTGACGTCGAGTTCGATTGCTTCCATACCGGGATTGGCTGCGATCACCGCATTGAGATGACTGCGCCGCCGGCCGGAGATGATGACCTTGTTGCCCAGCTTGTGCAGCGCTTCGGCGAGTCCGCGACCAATACCCGAGCCACCGCCGGTAATAAAGATAGTGTTGCCAGTCAGTTTCATGAGAGTTCTCCTAGGATGGGATCAAGCAGGAAAGCGATTGCCGAACATCGGCAATCCGCTTTTGGATTCGGTTTGGGTGGCTTCGTCTTGCAACACGTCCCAGTGCTCGGCGAGCTTGCCGTCTTCAATGCGGACAACATCTGCAGCGATCCACGCCGCCGGACGGCCATGACCGGAGAAACGGCCATGCACGATGACGTAGTCCCCTTCGGCCAGGATCAAGCCATGCTCGTAACGCAAGGTGCTGGGAATGCTGCGAATCAGATTGAACAAGCCGTCGCGGCCCGGTTCGATGTGTGCGCTGTGCTGGATGTACGTGTCGGACCAAAAACGCTCGGCGGCTTCGTAATCGCGCTTGTTGAACAGCGTGTCGAATGCCTGGAGGACAAGAGCCTTGTTCTGTTCGGGCGACGTCTTTGACATGGTCGTTTTCCTCTTCGATGGCTAAAGGCTCAAGGGACGATGCGCCCGAGCGGGGGTTCGTCGATGAAGCCCCGGCGCTGGGGATTTGGCTGTGTAGTGCTAGGATGTATTCACGATGGTGATCACCATCGACGTGATGTACAATGCCACCATTGAAGTCACCTGTCAATGGTGATCACCATTGTAATTTGAGGCAAGTCGCCAATAGGTGTCGAGCAGGAGTAGGCATATGGGCGTTTCAAAGCAGCAAGCTATTGAAAATAAAAGGGCAATCGTTGCCGCAGCGGAAAAGCTCTTCCGCGAGCGCGGGGTGGCCGCGGTGGGGTTGGCCGAGCTGACTAAGGCCGCGGGCTTCACCCAGGGCGGCTTTTACAACCACTTCAAATCGAAAGATGCCCTGGTCGCTGCGGCCATGGAGAGGGCGTTGGAGGATGGCGCCGCCCAGCTCGTCGACGGTATGCAGGCGTCGAAGGCGAAGGCGAGCGACCCCTTGAAGGGATACATGGATTGGTACCTGTCCGCCGCGCACCTGACCAATATCGAAGCGGGTTGTCCGTTGACCGCGTACGCCGGCGATGTCCGCCGACTCGGCAAGGAAGCGCGGCAATCGTACGTGCGCGGACTGGAATGGAATTTCGATCAGATGATGAGTGTGGTCGACGGCGAAAATGCGCAAGAGAAAAGAAAAAAAGTCATCACGCTCTTCAGTCAGATGGTCGGATCGCTGGTGCTCTCACGCGCCGTCGTCGAGGCAGATCCTGACCTCGCCGAGGAAATACTGAAAGATGGGCGTCAGCAGTTGCAGCAGGCCATCTCCTCTGACTAAAGAACATCCCGCGCATGGCTTGGGTTACGTTGCGGCAATCCAACAATGCACTCTTACCTTTGCTCGTTGCCATGTCAGCTTTCGACAAAGCGGTCATCGTCTCTTCGCGGCGTATTCGCCGAAATCGCTAGCGGCGCGCGTGGCCAGAAACGTTCAAAATTGGCCAACTCAACGCCAGCCAGCGGGTTGATAATCGCGGCTTGCCCCCTGGAGTAATTCCGATGAACGACAACGCCCTGCAAGCCGACTTGCTTCGCTTGTTCGAGCGCCATGACGTGGAGCTCGAACTGGATGAAGACTGGCTGGTAACCGATGGCGATTTTCCTGCCGTGCGCGCCAGTTGGCATGACGGTGCGGCAGGTGAGCCGGGCAGGCTGGATGTGGACGTGGTGATCAGCGAAGAGCGCCATATCGAGGAAAGCTTTGCCGGCATCGGACAGGGTGACGCCGGTGCGCGCGATGCGCTTATCGCGTTCGAACGCAATGTCTTGTACGTGCTGTTGGCCGCATGCTGGTACGTCACCGACGATCGACGCATTCAACTGCAAAGCTGGGATCTTGGCATGCGGTCCTGGGATGTGTTCGTCGGCCCGCTGACACTCAGCCGTGACGATGTCGCTGCACCCGAAGGCTTGTTGCCAGCGTTGCAGGATGCCTTGCGTAATGAATCGCTGAGTGGCGAATTGCACTGGATCCGACTCTTCCATCGCCGCGCGGATGATGGCTCGGTGATGGCCGAGGCACTGCTGGATAACCAACCCTGGCCCGGTGGCGATCGCTTGCTGGGCCAGTTGAGCTGGCCGTCAACGGAGAAAGGATATAGCGCGCGTTGCTTCATCGCGCTGGATATTCGTGATTACTGAAGCTAAATATCGTCATTGGGCCCTGCCTTGTTCCACGCAGAGAAGGGCGAGCCTTGGATTTCATCTGCCCGATTGAGGAGCAAAGGCTAAACGATGATCGAGATTGCGCCAGCCACCCTTGCAGACACGCTATCCATACATGAGCTTCTAACCGATTGCGACCTCTCCACATTGGAGGTTCTCGCGCCGGGCACTATGTACTTTGTCGCGTGTATGGGCGAGAAGCTGGTCGGTGTATGCGGTCTCGAATTCGATGGGGAGTCTGCGCTGCTGCGTAGCGTTGCTGTCGACAACAGTGCGCGCGGCCGAGGCATCGCAAGAGCTCTGATCGATGGTGCCATCCAGGAACTCCATCGCAGGAGCGTGCGCGTACTATTTCTTTTCAGTAAAGACACGGGCGCATACTTCGAGAACTTGGGATGGGTAGAAGTGCCAGTCGGCGAGGCAGCCGACGCGCTGCGACAGGCTCCACAAGTTAAACGTTATGATCGCGTCGGTTGGTACGTCGACGAGCGTGCTTTCCGCCTTTACTTACCGGCCGGCTGACTCAAACAGAGCGCGTCGCTTCCACCGGCGGCAGTCGCGACGCACGCCATGCCGGAACAAACACGGCCGATTGTCCAAGCAACAAGATCACGACCATCCCCACAAGCACATAGGTCAGCGACAGCCGCTGCATCTCGAAGCGATCCACCAATACGACGTTCAGTGCAACACCCAACAGCGCACCGATCGCGATGCCGCCCACGCTCAACAACAGATTTTCGGTGCAGAAGTAACTGAGAATATCGCGTTTGGTCGCACCCAATGCCCTACGCACACCGATGTGCTTGCGGCGCTGACTTACCCAGAAGCTGGTCAATCCTACGATTCCGGCTGCCGTGGTACCGAGCAGCACCATGCAGATAATCCCCATCAGCAACGCCATGCCACGATCGGTGCGATAGGCGCTGGCCCTGATCGCTGCGTAAGGCTCGATGTCCTTATCGCCGATCACGCGCAACGGATTGGCGACAATCAGAGCCTGCGGCGCCATATGCAGCACAGCCGTCCATTCGCCCGGTCGTGCGCGCACGACATACGAAGTGCTGCTATCGAGCAAACGGAATGGAACCAGCAGGGAACGCTCGTCCCAGGCTTGCGAGAACGTGCCGGTGGACGTCTGCATATGCTCCACGACGCCCACGATCGTGCTGGGTGGTGCGCTGCCGACACAGATCTGCCGCCCCACCGCCGTACCATCCGGAAATAATTTGTCTGCCAGCGCCTTGGTGACGATTACAACGTGCGGCAACAACGTATCGCGTGCGGCCATCTGGCCGATTTCGTCGGCGCGGAAATTGCGTCCGGCGATCAGCTTCAAACCAAGCGTCGCCAATGCATGATCATCGGCAAAATAAATCGCAGACGGCGACGTCGCCGTTTGCTGATCCATCGTATAGCGCACACCTTTGGACCAACCGTCCACACCCAGGGGATAGCCGTTAGTCGCGTACGCATCCATGACTCCGGGGGCGCGACGCAGCGTTTCCAGATCGGACGCCATGAGGGCCTGCACCTCTTGCTTCGAAGGTTGGCCGATCCACTGATTGTGAATCACCAGCACATCGGTTTCGTCCACGCCACTGGGCCGCGACAAGCGCGTAACACGCTGATGAATGATCGACAGCGCGTTGCAGACGATCGCCAGCGTCAGCGCGATCTGCAGCACGATCAAAATCGTGCCGGCCTTATGATGGCGTAGCGCGGAGAGAATCGGCTTGATCTGCATGTCCGTCGCCTTATTGGGATTTCAGCTGCAGCGATGGCTGCACATGCGCCGCTCGCCATGCCGGATAAAGCGCCGCGATTACCGTGGCGCAGATGGCGACCAGTACCGTCAACAAAACCAGCGAAGGCGTGAGATGTGCAAGTTTGGCAATCGCCGGATCGAACAAGAGATCGGTGCCCAGGATGCCCAAGGCAGTAAGCGACAACCCCAGCACGCCACCTGCAACGCCCACGGCAGTGGCCTCCGCGACGAATTGCCGATAGATCGCACCGCGCGATGCGCCCAACGCGCGACGCACGCCGATTTCGCCGGCGCGGCGCATGATCTTCGCCAGCAACAAGCCGATGGTATTGACCAGGCAGACCAGCAGAAAGCCAGCTGCGACCAGCAATGAAACCTTGGTCTCCGGCGGTACCGTTCCTTCGTGATCGAGCCAGTCCGTCAACGCGAAAAGCCTCACATTGGCGGCCCAGCGAAAGCGTCCGCTGCGTTGCTGTTCCGCCGCGTAGCCACTCAGAAACTGGTTGTACCGCTGTAACGCTGCCGCGTCCGGCAATTCAACCCAAAGCGACACCCAGACGCATTCCGATTTCAGCCAACCGTCCCATCCCGGCACCAATGGCCGGATGGAACCGGCGCAACTGTTGTTGCCGTTGCTTCCCGTCTGCATCGCTACTGCACGCGTAAACGGCAGGTAGAAATCCGGCGCATCGCCGAAGGCGGTGCTGTTGTTGACGTCGTAGAAGCGCGGTTGTGGATTCCAGTTGTCGACGACGCCAACAACACGGTAATCGTGTCCATCCACATCGAGCGTGCGCCCGACACTGTTGCTGCCGCCATACAGTTGCTGATTGAGGTGCCGGCCGATCACGATGACGTTTGCTTGCGATCGGTCGTCATCGCCAGACCAGCCGTTGCCGTACAGGAACGTCGCCTCGAACATCGGAAAGAAGTCCGCGTAGGTTGCGTAGCCGTTGGCGGCAAATGGCCGATGCGTACCATCTTGCGGTATGACATTTTCCAGCACCGGATAAATCGCCGTCTGGCGCTTTGCCGCGTGCGCCTGCATCAGAGCCATCGCATCGCTATAAGTGAGTGCGTCGGGTAAGTGATTGCGCGACGAACCGTTCTGCGGTCCAAGATTGTCGATCTGCGGCACAAACAGCTGTGCTGACTTGTCGGGCAGCGGGTTACCGGACACCGCGCGAAAAACAGCATAGGTCGTCATCGACGCCGCCACGCCGACGCCCATGATCACGACCATCAACAGCGTCAGTCCCGGACTGCGCCGAAAGCTGCGCAACGCAAGCTGCATGTAATAAGCGAACATGGCACCCACCGCTCCTGGTAGGGCCGCCTGCCATCGAAAGCGAGCGACCGCTGCTGCACAGGCTGCCAAGGCACGAGGGGGTTCGCATGTTTTTTGTGACGATGTGATGCCGATCGGGGGTGAACGGCTGCTGGCGCACGGCGAACGGTCAGCGCAGCCCCAAGGCGAGACGCGCGGCCTGCCGGAAGCGTCGGCTCAGATCGAGCCGCGTTCCATCGTGCAGCACCACTTCCGCATGCCCCTGGAACATCGTGTGCACTTCGCGGATACGGTCCATGTTCACAACGATGCTGCGGTGAATGCGCAGGAAGTGATTCGGGTCCAGCGATTCGCACAGATGGCGTAGCGTTTCGCGGTGCAAGTACGTGTTGCCGCCGACGTGTATGCGTACGTAGTTGTCGTCGGCACGAATCCAGTCGATATCGGCAACCGGAATCACCATGCTCTTTTCCGCCGCCTGCACACTGATGCGCCGCGCATAGCGATGGTTACCATCGACGGACAAACGACCATGATCGCTTTGCAGGCCGCGCCAGTGTTTTTTCACGCGATCCATCGCTTGATCGAAACGCGCCTGATCGATGGGCTTCAACACGTAATCGATCGCATTGGCGTCGAACGCTTCCAGTGCATGCTCGGCAAAGGCGGTCGTGAACACGACCATGGGCAGCGACTCGGCAGCACGGTCTTCACGTAGCAGGCTGAAACCGTCGCCACCGGGCATCTGGATATCCAGAAACACCAGATCCGGCGACAAGGCTGCGATGGCCTGGGTGGCCTCTTGTACGTTGCCACATTCGCCGACCACGTCGACGTCCACATGCGACGCCAGCGCCTGACGCAACGCAACGCGCGCGAGCACTTCGTCGTCGATCAATACGGCGCGCAGACGTAAGCTCACGGCCTGCACTCCACGAACGGCAGCCGAAGCTCCACGCGCGTGCCACCATCGGTGCGTCGCGAGAGATCCATCGTCGCCTTGTCGCCAAACATGGCATTGAGACGCGCACGCGTATTGCTGAGACCGACGCCCTCTACCGCGCCAGCGGCGGGAAGCCCAAGCCCATCGTCTTCCACGCGCAGGTGCAGCTCATCGTCCACACGTCGCGCCGAAATATGCAATTCGCCGCCGTCGGTTTTGGCGAGCAAGCCATGGCGCAACGCATTCTCCACCAGCGGCTGCAAGACAAGGCTTGGCACCATCGCGCGGCCGGCATCGCCCATGTCCACATGCGTCACCAGTCGATCCTGGAAACGTACCTGTTGGATGCCGAGGTAAGACTCCAGAAATTGCATCTCGCGCGACAACGGCACCTGCTGAGTGTGACGCTCTTCCAGCGTCAGGCGCAGAAAGTCGCTGAGCCTGGCAATCATCAATTTTGCCTGCGGCGGATCGGCAATCGTGAGCGCGGAAATCGCATTAAGCGTGTTGAACAGAAAATGCGGTTGCAATTGCATACGTAGTGCCTGCAATTGCGATTGTGCAAGCTGACTTTCCAATTGCGCGCTGCGCAATCGTTCATCCTGCAGGGAGCGCCATGAGGCTATGCCGCGCAACACCACCAGCATCAGCCAATACGTCAACAGCGCGAGATGGAAATTGTAGACAGCCTCATTGCGGTACAGATCGGCGAGTGTGTAGACATGCCCTTTCGGATTGGGTCCGCATAGCCAGAAGAATAGCTGCAACATCAGGGCGCTCTGCAAGGCAGCAACGACGATGCTGCACGTGACGTGCACGCCCCAGAACCGTCGCCAGCTGTGTGCAGCCATACGCCCAAGCCAACTTACCAGCGGCGTCAGCGCCATCCACAGGTAGAAGTCGATCAAGTTCCATGACAACGCGCGCTGCCATGCAATCGGATGCCCTTCGCTAATGCCACCCAACACGTTGCTGGCGGTATACGACAACGCAATCACCGTCCAGAACGCGAATGCGAGGCTCGCTACTTTCAATCGATGCATGCCGGTTGCGTTCGCCATTCTCTTCTCGCGGTGCGCAGCGCGCGATGGGTGCAGAGTCGTTGCTTACTCATCGCCGTGTGGGCCCGATGCTGGTGCCTAGTGTGCGAACAATTCATTCGCTAGGGAAGCACGATTTCGCTCGCGGTGGTGGTGCACATGGCTTTCGATCGCCTCTTTACCGCTCACCCTCGCGATTCGACCGCTCGCCCCGCGCCCGTGGCGCCCGTCACAAAGCACGTGCCGATGCCCGGTGCATGCCGGATGCTCGGCACACCTTATTCACATCGGAAGAAATGCGCATGGTCATCCTCGCTCACTCTCGTTCGTTGTTGTCCGTCACCATGGCCGTGGCGACCACGCTGGCGTGCATGGTGTTCACGCCGACTGCCATGGATCTGCACGCGCAGGAAACCAGCGCCGCAGCAGATGAAACACAGCACACGCAAGCCGGCGTGATGGCGGTGGATGCGCACTGGAGCGTGGCCGAAATGACCGGCGATACCAACTGGCTGAATCAGATGCTGTTGCCCGAATACCGCTCGGTGAACAACGACGGTACCGTTCACGCCAAAGCGGCGATCCTCGCTGGTGCGGCTAAGCGCAAGGGCACCGACCTTGCCAAAGCCAAGCAGGATTTCGCCGACTATCAGAAACAACACCCGTATGGCACCGCCGTCACCGTGCAGGGCGACACCGCCATCATCACTTTCTACGATCCAACGCTTGGGCCGCAGAAAGGGGTTAAATCCTCAGACATTTTCGTCTATCTGGACGGGCACTGGCACGCCATGTATTCGCAGCACACTGCTCAGCGAGGCTGACGAGTACTGTGCTGACCTGGCCAAGGCGAACCGACAAACGTGCCGCACACCGATCACTCCGTAGGTCGGATGTCAGCTTACCGGCGCCGGGGACATTCGCTAGCATCAGCCGCTTGGGATCGGACTGGCGGCGAAGCGATGCGATATTTCTGGGTTGATAAGTTCTCTTTTCCGAATGGGAAATCACACGCCGCACCACAGGGCCCTTCGCTGAAGCGCGCGCTTCCAGTCGCGATGCTGCTGGCGCTCGGCCTGGTCGCGACCGTGCAGGCCGGCACGCCCGAATCGGCGCGCTGGCAACGTGAAGCGCAGGCCGTCACCATCACGCGCGACGATTGGGGGATCGCGCACGTGCACGGCAAGACCGACGCCGATGCGGTGTTCGGCATGGCCTACGCGCAGGCGGAAGACGATTTCGACCGCGTCGAGACCAACTATCTCAACGCGATGGGCCGCCTCGCCGAGGCCGAAGGCGAATCGGCGATCTGGCGCGATCTGCGCATGAAGTTGTTTATCGATCCCGCCGAGCTGCAGCGACAGTACGCGGCCAGCCCGAGTTGGCTGCAGGCGCTGATGAATGCATGGGCAGACGGTTTGAACGATTACCTCGCGACGCATCCGAATGTGCATCCGCGTGTGATCAAGCACTTTGAACCGTGGATGGCTCTGAGTTTCAGCGAAGGCAGCATCGGTGGCGATATCGAGCGTGCGGCGCTCGGTCCTTTGTCCGCGTTTTATGGGCACGACGCCGAAACCACCGCGAGCGTGGCCATGCCATCCAGCTGGGCTGAGCCATCCGGTTCGAATGGCATCGCCATCGCACCCAGGCTGACCGTAGACGGTCATGCCTTGTTGCTGATCAACCCGCACACATCGTTCTACTTTCGCTCGGAACTTCAAATGTCGAGCGATACCGGTCTCGACGCATACGGTGCCGTTACCTGGGGACAGTTTTTTGTCTACCAGGGTTTCAATCGACACATCGGCTGGATGCATACGTCCACCACCGCCGATGCCGTGGACGAATTCGCCGAAACCATCGTGCACAACGACGGCAAGCTGTTCTATCGCTATGGAAGCGAGCTGCGGCCGGTAAGCGTGCGGCAGATCGGCGTGTCGTATCGCAAACCGGATGGCACGATGGCCCAACGGCGCTTCACCGTATATGCAACCCATCACGGTCCGATCGTGCGCGAGCAGGATGGCAAGTGGATCGCCATGGCGCTGATGAACAAGCCGATGCAGGCATTGGAACAAAGCTGGCTGCGCACCAAGGCCAACGACTATGCCAGTTACATGAAAGTCGCCGCGTTGCAAGCCAATTCGTCGAACAACACCATCTTCGCGGACGATAAAGGCGAGATCGCCTATCTGCATCCACAGTTCATCCCGCGCCGCGATAATCGTTTCGATTACACCAAGCCAGTCGACGGCAGCGATCCCGCGACCGATTGGAAAGGCCTGACGGCGCTCAACGAACTGCCGCACCTGCTCAACCCGCCGAACGGCTGGATCATGAACACGAACGACTGGCCGTACTCGGCTGCGGGTCCTTACAGTCCCAAGCGCGATGACTATCCACGCTACATGGATACAGTCGGCGAAAATCCGCGTGGCATTCACGCGACTATGCTGTTGACCGATCAACGAGACTTCACGCTCGCATCGCTGATCACTAACGCCTTCGACTCGTACCTGCCGGAATTCGCGCGTCAGATTCCCATTCTGGTTGCCGACTACGATGCGTTGCCTGCAACTGATCCGCTCAAGCAAAAACTGGCCGGCCAGATCGCCCTGCTGCGTCACTGGAACTACCGCTGGGGGATCACCTCCATGCCCACCACGCTGGCGGTGTTCTGGGGCGACATTCTGTGGGACAAAATGGACAAGGCCGATAACGCCGAAGGCGTGTCGGTCTACGACCTCATGGCACAGAAGGCAGGTGCGAAGGCGCGGCTTGATGCCTTGTCCGAAGCATCCGAGCGATTGGTAAAGGATTTTGGCAGCTGGGGCGTGCCCTGGGGCGACGTCAATCGCTACCAGCGCCTCAACGGCGACATCGTGCAGCACTTCGATGACACCAAACCGAGCATCCCGGTGCCTTTCACTTCATCGCGCTGGGGCTCGCTTGCTTCGTTCGGCGCGCATCGCTGGCCCGGTACGCGCAAGTACTACGGAACCAGCGGCAACAGCTTTGTCGCGGTGGTGGAGTTCGGCGATAAAGTTCGCGCACGTGCCCTCACCGCCGGCGGCGAAAGCGGCCATCCCGATTCTGCGCACTTCAATGACGAAGCCGAGCGTTACACGACCGGCAATTTGCGACAGGTTTATTACTGGCCCGAGGAGCTGAAAGGACACATCGAGCGTGTCTATCATCCCGGCGAGTGATTGCGGGAGCGATGAAAGGTCGAGTTCGGAATGCTCGAAAAGTACGAGATGCCAAGTCCTGACTCACTGAGTGTCGGAGATGCTCAGACGTCGGTCGACCATGTTTCCGAAACAACGCCGGAACACCAACGACAACGAAGCGTTCGGGTGGCGTTGGCCACACCGCGACCATGTCGATCTGCACAAAATTTCCGAGACGTATCGCCGCATGGAAATCTTCTTCGACGTTCTTACACCGTTTGCTGCAAAAACTTTTTGCTAAGCCAGCGCCGCACCGGCTCGTCGTAAAGTTTCAAACTGGCATAGGCGATAGCGATGGCGGCGACCGCAACGAGAAGCGCGGGAACGATGCCTTGAGCGCCGGTAGGATTGCTTCGCACGACCCATCCCGTATAGATATAGATCAACGGATAGTGGGTGATATAGAGCGGAAAAGAGAGGTCGCCGAAGAACCGGGCGACGCGTATGGAGAGACCGTCGACGCGCTTTTCCCCGGCCCCCACCGCCACGACGAGGGGAAACACAACGATGACGCACAGTGCTTCATAGACACCGTTCATCCAGTGGTGATCAGTGCCACCAAATCGTGGCAGTGACAGCGCAACAATCAATAGCAGGCTCGCGACACCGAACGCGCTCTTCAATTGGATGCGTGCTCCCAGTCGACAGAGAAGTATCCCGGCGAAGAACGGAAAAAGAAGACGAGCAAAACCGATGTGCAATTGGGTTGCATCAAGAGACCACCCTCCGATGACGTCTCCGCGATCGCCAAACACAACCAGCTGCACAAGCAGTAGCGCCGCGAGAAAGACGAAAATGCTCAATGCGGTCTTCGAAAGCTTGCGCAAACCTACCGCATACAAAATGTTGGCGATGTATTCGAAGAACAACGACCACGCCGGACCGTCCAACGGATGCATTTCCTGCCAGCCGCGAATGTCCATGGAAATTGGGAGGGGGAGCAGCGTGCATCCCACCACCATGACCAGTAGCATCTTCCAGACCGGCGTTCCGGCGATCAAAGGAAATGCAGGGCCTGTTTGAAAGTAGAACAGCGCCGCGCCAATGAGACTTCCCATGATAACCATCGGCTGCAATCGGATGAGTCGCCGTTTGTAGAACTCCCACTGTGTCATGCGGTTCCAGCGTTCATCGTACGCGTACGCGATGACGAACCCAGAGAGCATGAAGAAGAAGTCGACGGCGAGATAACCGTGATTGATGATTTGCTTCGTAGCATCGCCTTGCGAAAACGGCTCGAAAAGGTGGAAAGCCACCACCATAAGCGAGGCGACGCCGCGTAGGCCGTCCAAGACGACATAGTGATTCTTTGCAGGCACGATGGCGGTGGTTGACGTAGCAGCTGAGGCTGTATCCATGGGTTCACTTCATCGGTCGTTGAATTCAAAGGCACGCTAACGGAGAGGGTGATTCCCATCCACGAAGCATCAATCGGATACTGCTTCGGCGCGATGCACCATCACGCCATGTTTCGAGAAAGCCGTACGCGTGGTGCGGTCTGCTGAGTGCTCGACGACCAGATGCTGAACGCGCACGAGCTCGGCCACCTGATAGGCGGCCACCGCGCCCAACTTGTCGTCGGTGGCCACTACCACGGTTTCGTCGCTGGCTTCGATCATCGCGCGTTTAAATAGCGCTTCCTCGCTGTCGAAACCCCACAGGCCGTGCGCGGCATCGATGGCGCAGGTGCCGGGAAAGCACAGATCTGCGCGCAGCCTTTTCACCTGTTCCACGGCCTGCGCGCCGATGGCCCCGCCAATGGAAGAACTGATGCGGCCACCGATCAATTGCACTTCGAAATCCTCGCGATCCAACAGCAATTGCGCGATATGCGGCGCATTGGTGATCACAGTGAGCCCGATGCCAATCGGAAGCGCTGCTGCGATGGCGACATTGGTAGTGCCGGCGTCGATCAACAGTGTCTGTCCCGGCTTCACCAGGCTAACGGCTCGGCGTGCAAGCGCTTGCTTGCGCAGTGGATACTCAGTGCGCCGTTGTTTAAGCGGCGTCAGCGTGACTGCGGGCAGCAGCGCGCCGCCATAGACGCGTTTGCACAAGCCTTGCGCCGCAAGTTCACGCAGATCGCGCCGGATGGAATCTTCCGATACCTCGAATGCCTCGGCCAGCTCTACGGCCAGGACGCGCCCTTCGTTGCGCAACCGTGCCAGGATTCGTTGCTGACGCTCTTGCGGAAGCACATTGCGATCGTCGATCGATGGTGTGGGCTTAGCCATGGCTCCTCGCCGGTGTTCCGTGTTCGAGTACGCCGAGCTCTACCAAGCGTTCGCGCAAGCCAGCCGGATCGCGGAACCACCAGCCATGCATGCCCAGCGCCTCGGCCGCCGCTACGTTGCGCGCCGAGTCGTCGATGTAAAGCGCCGCGGTGGGATCGACCGCGTAGCGCTCCAACAATCGCTGGTAGATGCGCGAATCAGGTTTCACCAGACATTCCTCGCCGGACACCACAATGCCTTCGAACCATTGCAGGAACGGATAAAGCTGCCGCGCAATCGGAAACGTCTCTTGCGACCAGTTGGTGAGCGCCAGCAGACGCACACCGCGCGCTTTCAGTTCCGCCAATATGGCAACGCTGCCGTCGATCGGGCCAACCAGGGTTTCCTTCCAGCGCAGGTGATAAGCGTCGATCAGCTCGGCATGCGCAGGGAAGCGCGCGCGCAACAGCGCCGTGCCTTCGGCCCACGGCCGGCCGGCATCCTGCTGTTCGTTCCATTCGCTGTTGCACACTTCGCGCAGGAACCATTCCATCTGCGCTTCATCGTCGATCAGTTGGCGATACAAGCGCCGCGGATCCCAACCGATCAGCACGTTCCCAAGATCGAAAATCACCGTATCGATACGTTCGCTCGTCACCGCACCATCCTCGCCGACAAACCCACCAGCACCAGCAGCCCGGCCATCGCCACGAAAGCGACCGATAAACTACTGGCATGCGCTACAAAACCGATCAAGGCCGGCCCGCTCAACAAGCCTACATAACCCAGCGTGGTCGCAGTGGCGATTGACACCGCCGGCGGCGTGCCAGGCAGACGGCCGGCCGCACTGAACATCACCGGTACAATGTTGGACGCGCCCAGGCCGATCAGTACAAAGCCAAGCAATGTCGTCATCGTCAACGGTACGCAGGCCACCAGCAGAAAGCCCGCAACCGCAACGGCGGCACCCATGCGCACAACCCATACCGGACCGTGACGCGCGATCAGCCGATCGCCGGAAAAGCGTCCCGCCGCCATCGCCACTGAAAAGCACGCATAGCCAAAGCCGGCCGATGCCGACGCCATACCACGCACGTCGCGCAGGAATAGGGCGCTCCAATCCAGCATCGACCCTTCGGCCATGAAGCTGACGAAACACATCAGGCCCAATAACCACGCACGCGTGGGCGGCATGCCTGGGCGGCTATTCTCCGCAACATCCACGCCGCCCGAAGACGCCTCGCCGCGCAAACCATTGCGCAGCCACAACACAGTCAAAGCCAGTGCGATTGCGATCGTGATGGCAGCGCCGGGCAACGCCAGCCCAAGCGCCAGCAGGCCACTCAGCAACGCAGCACCCGACAGGCCGCCCACGCTGAAGAGCCCGTGAAAACCGGACATCAAGCGATCGCCACTGCGGCGCTCCACCTCGACCGCATAAGCGTTCATCGCCACGTCTACCGCGCCCAGCATCACGCCGAAATAGAGCAAGGCGCCCACCAGCATCGTGACGGTGGATACCTGCGCGAGCGCGGGCAATGCCAGGCACATCAGCAATCCGGCCGACATGATCACTGCGCGATTGCCCAACCGGTGCGCCAGCCAGCCCACGAACGGCATCGACAGCATCGAACCGCCCCCGAACGCCAGCAGCGCCGCGCCCAACTGCGCATCGTCCAGCCCAAGGCGAACCTTGACGTACGGCACCATCGGCGCCCAGGTCGACATGGCTATGCCGGATACCAGAAAGATCAGCCGCGTCGCCCCCCGCGCGGCGGGGAGCGGAGCGCCGCCGCCGCTGGCAGCGAGGGGGTCAGAAGTCGTTTCCACGCGTAGCCTGCCTTGCCAACATCGAGGACAAATATATGTAAACGTGCACAAACGTGCAAATGCGTCGCCACGCCAAGTCATCGCGAAATACCCTCGACGCTGCGTTCCATACGATCGAAGGATTTGCGCTGCTTGTCTCCGAACCCGCGCGGCAGTGCAGCGTTCTGTTGCGTGTCGGATATGACAAAGTGAGAGGCACGTGGGGACCCGGATGGCTCGGACGGGAGCGCAAAAGCTTGCGGAAGCCGCCGCGTCGCCGCACGAGTTGCGCTGGCCCTTGTAGGTCGATAGGCACCGGCTGCACGGGGCGTCGACGGACTAATATCGAATTCGCGCCAGGCCGACGATTCTGCTGTTCCACATCGATGGGATGTTTTTGACGTATGGGTGACTCAAGCAATCACGGCTGCACGCCATGATCGTCCGCTGCGGTAGGGAAGCCGACCTCGTTGGTGCGCGACGCGTGCGGTTTTGCCTCGTGTCCGCTGCGCTGCTTCTTGCTGGTTGTGCGGTCGGGCCTGACTTCAAGAAGCCAGCACCGCCTGCTGTCACCCGTTACACGGCCACGCCGCTGAGCACCACGGTAGCCACGCACGACCTCGCCGGTGGCGAGGCGCAGCGTTTCATCAATGGTGGTGACATAAGCGGCGACTGGTGGACGCTGTTTCATTCTGCGCCGCTGAATGCGTTGATCGACGAATCGTTGAAGAACAATGCCGATCTGAAGGCGGCGCAGGCTGCATTGTTGGTAGCTCACGAGAATGTGCTGGCGCAGCGTGGTGCGTATTATCCGAACCTCTCGGCCGATTTCTCCGCGACCCGGCAAAGCCAGTCGGGCACGCTGTCGCCGACACCGAACAACAACGCATTTTTGTACAACCTGTTTACGCCTCAGCTCAGTGTGTCTTACGTACCCGACGTGTTCGGCCTCAATCGTCGCACGATGGAATCGGTGAAGGCGCAGGAAGAGTCCGTGCGTTTCCAGATGATCGCCACGCACATCACGCTGAGCACCAACGTGGTCGTCGCCGCTGTGCAGGAGGGTTCGCTGCAGGCGCAGGTCGACGCGACACGCCAGTTGATCGATATCAACACCAATATGGTGCAGATCCTGCAGCACCAGCTGGATAAGGGTTACGCGAGCGGTCTCGATCTGGCGGCGCAAAAATCGCTGTTGGCGCAAACGGTCGCCACATTGCCGCCGCTAGTGAAGCAGCTCGCACAGCAGCGCGATGCGCTTGCCGTGCTGGTCGGGCGTTTTCCGAATGATGCACCAGGTGAAAACTTCGATCTGACGCAATTGCAGTTGCCGCAAGATTTGCCCGTAAGCCTGCCGTCGGTACTGGTCGCACAACGTCCAGACGTGCGTCAGGCGCAGGCGAACATGCACGCGGCCAGTGCACAGATCGGCATTGCGACGGCTAATCGGTTGCCAAATATCGTATTGAGTGCGAACGCTGGCAGCACTGCACTGGCGATGGGCCAAGTGTTCAAGTCGGGCACTGGCTTCTGGGGCATCGGCGCAGATATCACCGCGCCGCTCTTTCAGGGCGGTACGTTGCTGCATCAGGAACGCGCTGCAAAAGCTGCGTACGTCGAAGCGGCGCAGCAATATCGCAGCACCGTGCTTACCGCCTTCCAGAGCGTCGCCGACACGCTGACCGCGCTCGATCAGGATGCCGAAGCCTTGAAGGCTGCTGCGGCTGCGAGCGACGCAGCCAAGGTGACGCTCGATCTATCTGAGCGACAGTGGAAGGGCGGTTACGCCAGCTATCTATCGCTGCTCAGTGCGCAGCAGGCGTATCAGCAGGCGCGGATCAATCTGATCGTGGCGCAAGCGAATCGATTTGCGGATACGGCCGCTTTATTTCAGGCGTTGGGTGGCGGTTGGTGGCATCGTGCGGAGTTGAATCAGGATCAAGATGAACATTAATTCCATACCTGGCTTGATGCAGCTGCCGGATCTACCGCTGAAGCCACAGTGGCGTGCGATCGCTCCTATGGTGCTGCTGATCGGTGTGTTCTGCGCCGGCTGCTCATCCAGCAATGACAACAACACGCAGGCCGCATCGGTCACGCCGACCAATGTGACACTGACGGCAGCGCAGCGACAGAACATCAAGCTTTATACGGTCGCGTCATCGTCGTTTGATCGCACCATCGAGACGACCGGCGTGGTGGATTTCGATAACGATCAGGCAACCAGCGTATTGGCGCCCATCTCCGGCCCGGTTTCGCGCTTGGTGGTTTCGCCAGGCGACAAAGTGAAGAAAGGCGATCCACTCGCTTATGTCGACTCACCCGATTTCGCCACCGCCATAAGCACCTATCGCAAGGCGCTGGTCACGGCGCATACCGCGCGCCGGCTGGCCGATCTGGACAAGGATCTGCTGCAACACCAAGGCGTCGCGCAGAAGGAAGCGGACCAGGCCGAAACCGACGCCGCCAGCGCTGAAGCCGATGCCTACGCTGCGCTACAAACGCTGGTTTCGTTGAATGTCGATCCGCAAACCATCAAAGATGTCGAACAGGGTCGGCCTATCGCTCGCATTCAGGGTGTGATCCGCTCGCCGATCGCCGGTACGGTGGTGGAGAAACTTATCTCACCGGGTCAATTGTTGCAGGCAGGCACGACAGCGTGCTTTACCGTGGCCGACCTATCGCGCGTATGGGTGATGGCTCAGGTGTCCGATTCCGATCTTGCGTCCGTGCACGTAGGCGACGCAGTGGACGTGATCACAAGCATGAACGCCAGACCGATCAAGGGAGAGGTCGACAACATCGCCGCATTGGTGAACCCCGACACACGCCTGGTCGCGGCGCGCGTGATCGTCAATAACATGCAAGGCCTGTTGCGCAAGCAGATGTATGTCAACGTGCGGATTCATTCATTGCATCCCGAAACCGGCACGCTGGTGCCCGTGTCGGCGATTCTGCGCGACGATGAAAATCTACCTTTCGTGTATGTGGCGCAAACCGATGGCAGCTTCGCACGCCGCAGCGTGACGCAAGGTTATCGCGTGGGCGATCAGTTCCAGATTCCCAGTGGCTTGCGCGCAGGCGACCAGATCGTCGTCGACGGCGGCATCTTCGTACAGTTCATGCAAAACCAATGAGCGAGCCCCTGCCTACCAGCGAGACGCCGTCGCGCACGGCGTCGCTCATGAACCGGATCGTCGCTGCCTCGCTGGGGCAGTCGTTCCTGGTCATCCTGTTGACGTTGATCTTGACGGGTTCGGGCCTGCACTCGCTGAAGCGCCTGCCGGTAGATGCCTACCCCGATCTCTCGCCACCGATCGTGGAGATTGTGACGCAATGGCCGGGGCATGCCGCAGAAGAAGTCGAACGCTTGATTACGGTGCCCGTCGAGTTGGGCATGAACGGCATCCCGAAAACAGCGACGACACGGTCGATTTCGCTATATGGCCTGTCCGACGTCATCATTACCTTCAATAACGGCACGGACGACAACTTTGCACGGCAGGAAGTATTCAACCGGCTAGGCGATCTCACCTTGCCCGATGGGGTGACGCCGTCGGTATCGCCATTGTCCGCACCGTCAGGCCTTATCTATCGCTACGTGCTGCAAAGCACGGACCGCTCGCCGATGGATCTGAAAACACTCGAGGCGTGGACGATCGAGCCGCAGTACAAATCGGTTCCCGGCGTCGCCGACGATTCGGGTTTCGGCGGCGGCACCATGCAATATCAGGTGTTGCTGGATCAGGCGAAACTCGCTGCAGTCGGTTTGTCGGCACCGCAAGTGGAAGCATCGTTGACTGCCAACAACGCGAATGCCGGGGGCGGCTTTTATTCGCAGGGCGGGCAGTTTTACTACGTGCGCGGCATGGGCCGCATGGAAACGCTGGAAGACATCGGCAACGTTGTGGTCGCGGTGCACGATGGTACGCCCGTACTGGTCAAAGACGTGGGCCGTGTAACGATAGGTATCGCGCCGCGACTGGGTGAGTTCGGTTACGAGAAGCAGGACGACGCCGTCGAAGGTGTGATCTTGCTGCGCACGGGTGAGAAAACCCAGGACGTACTCAAGCGCGTCGAAGCGAAGACCAAGGAGCTCAACGACCAAGTACTGCCTAAAGACGTGAAGGTTGTGCCGTTTTACGACCGCTCCGACCTGATTGCACTGACCACCAAGATCGTCGAAGGCAATCTGTTGCGCGGCATGTTGCTGGTCGTGGTGATCCTGGTTTTCTTTCTCTACGACTTTCGCGCCGGCATGATTGTTGCGGTGACCATTCCGCTGGCGTTGTTGTTTGCGTTCATTTGTCTGGATCTGCAGAACGCCTCGGCCAATCTGTTATCCATTGGTGCCGTCGACTTTGGAATATTGGTCGATGGCGCTGTGGTGATGGTCGAAAACATCTTCCGCCAGATCGCCGAGCGCAAAGGTACGCCGCTCAACGTGAAGGCGATCATCCGCGATGCCGCGGCGGAAGTGGACCGCCCGTTGTTCTACGCCGTCGCCGTGATTGTTGTCAGCTTTCTGCCGATCTACGTGTTGTCGGGTGCATCGGGCACGCTGTTCAAACCGATGGCCGACACCATGATCTTCGCGCTGGTCGGCTCGCTGATCGTGACATTGACCCTGCTGCCGGTGCTGTGCGCATGGTTTATGCGCAAGGGTGTGACGGAGCGGCGTAACCGGATTTTCGAGGCGATCAAATCGGTTTACATAAAGGGCCTGGATATCTGCCTCAAACATCCGTGGGCGACCACGCTGGCGTCGACCGTAGTGCTCGCCGCGTCGTTGTTGCTGATTCCGCGTATCGGGGCAGAGTTCATGCCGCAACTGGATGAAGGCGCGCTATGGGTGCGCGCAACCATGCCCTACACGATCTCGTTTGATGAATCGGCGAAGATTACGCCGAAGATTCGCGACATCCTGCGTTCGTTCCCCGAAGTCACCACGGTTGCCTCGGAGCTGGGACGTCCTGACGATGGCACCGATTCCACGGGCTTCTTCAATGTCGAATTCTATGTCGGTCTGAAGCCCTATTCGGAATGGACCGGCAAATACCGCACCAAGGCTGCGCTCACCGAAGCGATCAACCAGAAGCTGCAGGCATTTCCAGGCATCATGTTCAACTACACGCAACCTGCCGAAGACGCGGTAGATGAAGCGGAGACCGGTCTAAAAAGTGCGCTCGCGGTGAAGGTGTTCGGGCCGGATCTCAACACACTGCAAGAGAAAGGCAAATCGATCAAGCAGGTGTTGGAGCAAGTGCGTGGCATTCGTGACGTCACGCTGGTGCAGGAGCTTGGGCAACCCAGTCTCACGATCAAGATCAATCGCGGCGCTATCGCACGTTACGGTGTAAACGTCGCGGATATCAATGCACTGATCCAGACGGCGATCGGCGGCGATGTCGCCACCGAAGTCGTGCAGCAGGAAAAGCAGTTCGACCTCGTCGTGCGCCTCGAACAGCAATATCGCGACAACCCCGAAGAGATCGGCAATATCCTCGTTGCGACGCCGGGTGGCCAGCAAATTCCACTGAAAGAATTTGCCGATATCCAGGTCACCAACGGCGCATCGTTTATTTATCGCGAAAACAATTCGCGCTACATCGGCGTGCAGTTTTCCGTGGAGGGGCGCGACCTTGCGGGCGCTGTCGGCGACGCTATAGCTCAGGTCAACAAGAAAGTGGAGTTACCCCAAGGCTATCGCCTTGATTGGGGCGGCGAGTACTCCGACTACACTGCGTCGCGCGCGCAGTTGAACGTAATTCTGCCGCTGACGCTGGCGTTAATTTTCCTGCTGCTGTTTACCCTATACAGCAACTTCAAGTTTCCCTTCATCACCGTGTTGGGCGTGTTGCTGTCAGCGCCTGTCGGCGGCATCGTCGCATTGTGGATTACCAATACACCATTCTCCGTTTCTTCCGGCGTCGGCTTCCTCGCGCTATTCGGCGTTTCCGTACAAACCGCCGTGGTCTACATCTCCTACGTTAACGAATTGCGTCGCGCCGGCGTCGACGTTACGGATGCGATTCGTCAGGGCGCTATCTTGCGTCTGCGCCCGATCATGATGACCGCGCTGGTGGCTGCCCTCGGCCTGCTCCCCGCCGCGCTCGCTACCGGCGTCGGCACCGACACGCAACGCCCCTTTGCGTTGGTCATCGTCAGTGGTTTGTTTACCCGTCTACTGATCAGTATTTTCCTGATGCCCGCGCTATATGCGTTGGTAGCGAGGTCTGGCGACAGATTGGAGGTTTAATTCCGTAAAAACAGGTCGATGCCTCGTGCTTTAGCGCCTTGCAGTAGAGTTTTCAGGCGGTTCGCAATGACGGCTTTCGACCCGAAGCGGACAAGCGTTTGCCCCGATACTCAGCGATCGGGAAGAGGCTTGATGGCTTCGAGGCAATCTTTCAGTCAGGCATTGCAAGAAACGCCCGCACTTCAACCGGCGCACGGCAGGCGACTAAGGCCTTGCGCCCCCATGCCACCGCCTCATTCATATCAGCGGCTTCCAGTATCCAGAAGCCGCCAACGTACTCCTTGGTCTCAAGGTACGGCCCATCGGTAACGACCACCTGGCCACCGGACTGCTTACGTAGCGATTTCGCCTTATCTGCCGACTCCAAACCGCCGGCGAAGAACCTGGCGCCTGCGGCAGCCATCTCCTCGTTGAGCACGTCGATATCGCGGCCCATCGCTTCACCTTCGAGGGACGGGTCGTAGTTTTCGGGGTGATGAATTGCAACCAGATATTGCGGCATGTTGTCTCCCGTAGATCGCTTTCAGGCTGCCTGATTGCCGGCCTTCATTATCATGACGAACAGCCGGACCCGAATTCGACAAATGGTCTGGAAAGTTTACTTATGGGTACGCATCAAGCAATTTCTGGGGGTCACCGCATCAGGTCCGCTTTCGACACCCGAAGCGGATATTTCCGAATTTCTTGCGCATAGGCTGACAGCGCCGATGTGGCTGCAGGATCGATCTGGGCGAACAAGTTTCGATGGACAAGGAAGTGGGTTCAACATGCGCGGAGACTTCGGTCGGAAATGTGCCCACCATGATTCTCCGAACTAATACGGAAAGCCGCTTTGATTTAGCGGTATGGCCGTCTTAATGGTCTGGCCAACCAAGAGCCTTGTTCCATCTCCAGTTTGGCTGGCATCGTAGTCATCCGTTTACTCTCGGAGGGATACTCAGCATCGCCTCCCTAAAATGAAGTGAAAGATGAATATCCCTCATATCAGTAGGGCGAATGGTTATAAGTCTGTCCAGAGAACGCCAGCAGGCAGAAGAATTGGATGTCGAGGTGGTGGTCTGAGGTAATCTCGGTCCGCAAGATGATCGTAAGGTCTTCGGCATCAGGTGCGAGATGAGACATTCCATGCGGCATGTAAATCGAACGGCTGTACGTCGTTAATGCTGTCCAAACAGCGGATATTCACATTATTTCTTGTCACGGCAACGCTGCTTGGCATTGCCGTTGGTTGGCTATGTAACTATTCACTGTCACCGGCGAGAGCACTCGAGGTTGCGACCAACCTTTCCATCCTCACCGATGCCTTCCTGCGACTTATCAAGATGGTCATCGCGCCGCTGGTGTTTGCTTCGCTAGTGTCGGCGATCGCCAGGATGGGTGGCGTTGGCGAGGTGGGACGCATTGGCATCAAGACCGTGGTGTGGTTCCTGGGCGCTTCCTGCGTTTCGCTCTTCGTAGGGCTTGTCATGGCGCACTGGTTTCAACCGGGCGCCGCGCTGCATTTGCCGGTTGCGAATACCTTGGCGTCCTCCGACGTCACGCATTCTGGAAGCACCGAAAGCGTTGCTTTGACGGATTTCATGTCCCACCTGATTCCGCGTTCGATTGTCGAGGCGATGAGTGCCAACGAGATACTGCAAATTGTCGTCTTCTCGATCTTTATGGGAATGGCAGCGGCGGCACTGAAGGAAAAAGCGAGTCTATTCGTCGATCTAGTTGAACAGTTGGCCGCGATCATGTTCAAGATCACGGACTACGTGATGAAAGCGGCCCCCTTGGCAATTTTCGCCGCGCTGGCCAGCTCGATAAGCATCCATGGCATAGGGATCGTTGGCACGTATGCGCGATTCGTGGCAGGTTTCTATCTGTCACTTGGCATTCTTTGGGTGCTGTTGATTGCAGCGCTGGTGTTCATTGTCGGACGACGCGGTCTTCGCCTGATTTCCAGCATCCGGCATACCGTTTTGCTGGCGTTCGCGACGTCATCGTCGGAAGTGGCTTATCCGCGTTTGCTGGAACAGCTGGTCGATTTCGGTATTCCACGGCGCATTGCGAGTTTTGTGCTGCCGCTGGGTTATTCGTTCAATCTGGATGGCGCGATGATGTATTGCGCGTTTGCCATCCTTTTCATCGCGCAGGCTTATGGCATTGCTCTGACGCTTACACAGCAGATGGCTCTATTCGGCTTGCTTATTGTGACGACCAAAGGTGTAGCCGGCGTGCCGCGCGCCGCGATTGCTGTGATTGCTGTGACATTGCATTACTTCAACCTTCCGGAAAGCGGTGTCGCGCTTATTCTCGCCGTCGACCACATTCTCGATATGGGGCGATCGGCGACAAATATCGTTGGTAACGCTGTGGCTGCCTCTGTCGTTGCGAAATGGGAGGGGGCGCCAGAGCAGATATCCCAGCGGGATTCTGCTTGAGTTTTCGGTTTTCATCGCAGTAACCATTTTCCATCCACTTCCTAACGAGCTCACATGCCTGCCATCGCCTACCTTGAATGCTCTCGCTGTCACGCACGGCTTTCGGCTGATACGCCGCAGACGCTTTGTACGCAGTGTCCCGATCAGCCGGCGGGAGCGCTGTATGTGAGGTATGACCTGAATCATTTGCTTGGCAGTTCACCCGCCGATGTGGTGGGCCAAACGGCCTCGCAACCCTGGAGTGGCATGTGGCGTTATCACGCTGTGCTTCCCAACGTGGCGCCGGTGACGCTGGGCGAGGGCTGGACGCCGATGCTGCGCAGTAAGCGTCATCGTGGTGTCTATTTGAAAGAAGAAGGCGCTAATCCGACGGGCTCGTTCAAGGCGCGAGGACTGTCGCTGGCTGTGACGATGGCGCGGCACTATGGCTTGCGCAAGTTGGCGGTTCCGTCCGCCGGCAACGCGGCCGGAGCGCTCGCTGCTTACGCTGCCGCTTCGGATATCGAGGCCCACATCTTCATGCCGCGCGATGTACCACTGGCCAACTATGTGGAAGCCACGGCATACGGTGCGAAGGTCACGCTCGTCGACGGCGTCATTTCTGATTGTGCGCGCATCGTTGGCGAGCGTAAGCAGCAAGAGGGTTGGTTCGATATTTCCACACTCAAGGAGCCTTTTCGTGTGGAAGGCAAGAAGACCATGGGTTACGAACTGGTCGAACAGCTTGGCTGGGAATATCCGGACGCGGTGTTCTATCCCACGGGTGGTGGTGTCGGTCTTATCGGCATGTGGAAAGCCTTCGAAGAACTGGAACAGCTGGGGTGGGTGAAGCCCGGCAAGCGGCCGCGCATGTTCGCTATCCAGTCTTCCGGTTGCGCACCTGTTGTACGCGCTTTCAACGACGGGGCCAGTGCAAGCCAAATGTGGCAAAACCCGGAAACTGCAGCATCAGGACTTCGCGTGCCGAAAGCGTATGGCGACTACATCATTCTGGACATTCTTCGCGCTTCAGATGGTATGGCTGTGGAAGTATCCGATGAGGATATTTTCGCTTCTCTGAAAGACTGGGCAGCCAACGAGGGAATCTTTCTTTCACCAGAGGGCGCAGCGGCTACGGCCGCCTACGAGCATCTGCTCAAGTCTGGCGTTCTGGACGCCTCCGACCGTGTCGTACTGTTCAACACGGGAGCAGGCCTGAAGTACACCGACGTTATTTCAGCCGCTCTGGGTTTGAATACAGGGCGCATCGTGGGCGAGTGAAGAAGTCGTGTAGTGCGTCACGCTCAAATCAATCGTTGCATATGTCATAAATTTTGCGTTTTCCAAATGGCCTCACTCCTTTAACCGGACGCGAACAATGCTCCCGATAGGCTGAAATTACCGCGACGAACAACTGAGGAGTGCGTATGGATCCCACGACCCTTGATGCGCTATTTGATATTGCGGAACAACGCCGTGACGTGCGGCGTGTGTCTCAGGAGCCTCTTAACGGGTATGTCCTGGATCCCTGGTCTGGGCTGTATCAGGAAACCGAAGCGACGTATCGAGATCGCCTCAACGCCGAAGAAGTCGAACTCGCTTAGACATTCGAAGACCCCGCCCAGAGCGGGGTTTTTATTGCATGGAACTTGGAAGGGAAGAAGTTTGGCTGAACGACGTCATTTGCAAACACCCTCGGGCGCGATCTTTGCGTTTTGAGATGCCTCGTGGTTCCAGCAGCCGTCCGTGACGAAAACTGCGCCCCGTTCGCATTGAACTCAAAAAGGCGGCGCATCCTTGCGCGCAACGCGGCAGGGGAGTGGCCGCACTAAATCGTTCTCATACAGAGCACTTAATTTCCCGGAACCGCGATTCCAGGCTCCCTTACGTCATTCGTCCCCGCCAAGGACCGACGGAAAGGCCGGTTCATAGATACGTTGCCGCGAAGCAAAAATATATGGCTAGCAGATGAGCGATCAGTCTGACGGTATGACGCTTGGCAATAAGCTCGGCACATACCTCGTTGCACTCATCGAATAGCAACGCAGTTAGACGTCCATCCGTCTTTAGCTTTCTTTTTACTTCTCTATTTGTTTTGGTCGCGAAAACAGCGGCGTAAACAGATCAATGACTGGAAATCCCACACAGATTTCATTATCTGGCGATGCTATAGCGTGATACGAAAAAAGTATCAGATGTGTTCACCGCTTCTATTTTGAGACAACGCCCCTGGAAAATAAGCGCTTTCTTAACGTGACGATGAGCGTGAAGGTAATTTTCATGGCGTTCCATCTAGCGCATCTTTAACACGAGCTATGGTTCTCTGCGATTTCGCACTCATGAGCGCTGGGGACCATTGATGAGCAATACACTCACCACTTCGTCTATTGCCCCGTGGGGCAAACGCGTTCTCGCGCTAATCGATGCATGCATGGATCGCAATGGTCATGTCGACACGACAATGATCTGCGAACGACTCACCGAATCCGTTCGCTGGCCCGACTGCCCGCACGCACCCCAACTCGCATCGGATGCTACGTCGGCATCCTACCGGCGCATTGCCCTTAATGATGGACGGCCTCGAGGTTACGAGGCACTCGTGATCGCTTGGCCGCCTGGTCATGTCACGCCCATCCATGATCACGACGGGCTATGGGGATTGGAACTCGTTCTGGATGGCGTGTTGCAGGTGGATTCGTTTCATCTGTCAGAAGATCCGTCGGTCGCTCTGAATGCCCAAGACACCATCGTTGCGGGCGTTGGCGATCATGTGTTGTTTACAGATACCAGCTACGCACACCAGTGTCGCAACTTTTCTCGAAACAGCATGGCGCTCTCGCTTCATGTGTACGGAGGCGAGCTCAATAGCTATCGCAGCTTTCACCATGATCTTGGGCAATGGGTTTCCCGAACGCATCGCACGGTACGGGAAACATCGGATACCTGACATCGCAGTTCCAGCGCGCGGCCAAGTTAAGGTCGCAACGCACCACGTCCACTGACAAGAGTCTTCACCATGGCACAGATTGCGATTATTGGCGGTGGCGCGGCGGGTGCTGCGGTGTTCGGCGCTCTTCTTTCACGGGATAGCGCCGATGCCGTCCATTGGGTGATCGGCGATACCAACAATGCGGGTCTTGGCATCGCCTACAGCACACAGGACGAACATCATCTGCTCAACGTTCGTGCCAGCGGCATGGGCCTTTATCTCGATGCCGACGAAGACTTCGCGACCTACAGTTCGCGACAGCAACCAGACACCAAGCCGATCGACTTTTTACCGCGTCGACTGTTTGGGCAATACATCGAGTCTCAATTGCGCAAGCGGATAAGTCGTGCCGAACAGCGCAGCCACACGCACCAGATTCACAACACCGAGGCCTTGAGCATTTGGCCCGTGCAGGATGGTTATAACGTCATGCTCGGCGATGGAACGGTGTTGACGGTGCAGCGCGTGGTCTTGGCGCTGGGCGCGATGGATGCGCGTCCGCTGCGAACCGTATCCTCCGCGGCACTGGAAAGCGGCGCGTATGTCTTGGAGCCATGGAGTCTGGCAACCAGGCCGCTTGCTCCACGACGACTCACCGTGATCGGAACCGGCCTTACTGCGGTCGATGCTTTGATATCCGCATCAAAGCGCTGGCCGGATGCCGAGTTGGTTGCGGTGTCGCGGCACGGACTTCTGCCGTTTATCCATCCCTCTCTTCCCATTCCGCCGTTTTCGCTTCAAGCCGAACTCAATGCGACGTTGACGAGTTGCGATGGGCCCGCTCAGGTTCTGGCTGCGATACGAAAGGTTTTTGCATTACATCAAGATATCGATTGGCGAAGCGTCATCGATGGCATGCGCCCGATCAACACCACGTTGTGGCAAGGCTTCAATGCCAAGCAGCGCAGGCAATTTCTCCGGCATGTGCGTTGGGTGTGGGAATCGTCGCGGCACCGGCTAGCTCCCGAACCCGCGGACACGCTTCAACAGCTTCGCGATGAAGGGCGGTTGCACATCCACGGCGCCAGGGTGCTGGCCGTGGACGGCAACGGCCCGTTGGACGTCACCATTCGTTCGCGCGCAACGCAACGAGTCACGCAGTTTGAGTCAGATGTCGTGGTGCAGGCCACTGGCCTGGATACAGCCGTTGCATTTGCCAAAAGCTCATTGCTCTCCAGCCTGCTGAAGAGCGGGTTGGCCGTGGCCGATGCATTGCAACTGGGGTTGCTCGCAGAAGCCGACGGTCGCTTGGTGAACGCCGACGGTCACGTGCAGCATGGCCTGTATGCGATCGGCTCGCTGCTTCGCGGCAATCTTTGGGAATGTACGGCCATGCCGGAAATTCGCAACGCCGCCGACAAACTTGCCAAGACACTGAGCGCATACGATGCGCAGAACATAAGTCCGATTGCTGCGTACGTCTGAGGTAGAGATTCTGCACAATCAAGCTTGTTCGCACTTGCAACACCTCCAGCGCGATGTCGTGTCGACATCGACGGCACAGACGGATTCAAGCTTTCGCAGGTGAACGCGCAGCCTCGACCAACGCGTCTTTGGCAGTCAGGAGAATCTGCGTCGCATCATCATTTACCAGCAGCTCCGAGCTGACGAACGCGCCATTGATCAACAACGCGAGTTGCGCGGCGAGTATCTCGGGGTGTTTCACATTCAGGCGCTTCGCGATGGAACTCAAGCGTGATCGAAGCCCCTGCATGTGCGAGCGAGCTACGTGTCTCGCGGGGTGGTCTTGTTCGGGGAATTCCGCAGCGACGTTGATTTGCGGACAACCGCGATAGTTCGAACGCGACAGGCGCGCACCGATCCAGCGCATATGCGCTGCCAATTCGGCGGCCGGATCATCCGCATGCTTGGCTGCAACATCGTCCCACGTCGTCCAGAAGTCGACGTCCTCGCGCTCCAGGAACGCGACGATGAGATCGTCCTTCGTGCGGAAATGCCGATACAAGCTGGTCTTGGCCACGCCCGCTTGCTCAACGACCAAGTCGACACCCACGGCGCGCACGCCTTGCCGATAAAAGAGCGTCGATGCGCATTCAAGGATCCTTTCACGCACATCCGTTGATTCGGGGCCGTGGGCTTTTCGTTTTTGGGCGGGCAACTGAGTCGTCATGGTGAGGCGTGGGCCAAGCGGGGTGTTGACACAGTACAGACCTTTCTGTAGCGTTACAAGAACAGACAGGTCTGTATCGTCACGGGGAAACTCAAAATGTTCAACAACAGTAAGGCCTTAGCCGTTTATGGCGCTACGGGACATACCGGCACCTTCGTCGTCGCCGAGCTCCAGCGACGCGGTTTGCCGGTGGTAGCAGTGGGCCGAGACATATCGAGCGTTCCAGTGGGTGTGCCGGCGCGAACGGCCGCGATAGACGACGCAGCAGCGCTCGATCGCGCGTTCGCCGACTGCGCCGTGGTGATTAACTGCGCCGGCCCCTTTCTGGATACCGCCGCACCGATCGTGGAGGCCGCCCTGCGCGCGGGAAGTGCCTATCTCGATGTCACGGCAGAACAAGCCAGTACGCTCGCGATATTTGAGCGTTATGACGAGCAAGCCCGTGCCGCGAAAGTTGCCATCGTCCCCGCTGTCGGTTTTTACGGTGGCCTTGCAGACCTTCTTGCCACAGCGCTGATTGGCGACCGCAGTGTCGATGAGATGACTATTGCCGTCGCCCTCGATCATTGGTGGCCGACTAAAGGAACCAGGAAGACCGGCGAACGCAATCGAGTGCCACGCGTCGTCATCAAAAACGGGAGTCTGGTGCCCATGGCAACACCCGCAATGACAACCGATTGGACGTTCGAGCCGCCGCATGGCATGCAAGCCATGGAAGAAACGCCGCTCAGCGAGATCATCACGATCTCGCGCCATCTGCACGTGCGCAACCTGAGCAGTTATCTCAACGTTGCGTCGCTAGACGAACTGCGTAACGCCGCCACACCCGTACCGGCGGCCATCGATGCCGAAGGGCGATCCGCACAGCGATTCGTCATGGAAGTTGTTGCGCGAGATGGTGATCGTTCGACTCGTGCCGTTGCGCGAGGACAAGACATTTATGCCGTGACAGCCCCGCTTGTCGTCGAGGCTGCCGCACGCATGCTCCAACCCACTTTCAATCGAAGCGGTGCGCTTACGCTAGGGGAAGCATTCGATGCCGAAGACTTCCTCCGTTCCCTCAAGCCCGAACAGATGACATTCGAGCTCAACGTGACCTGATGCGACGAACTCAATACACCACCCAAGGAGACGTGTTATGCAGCAGAAAGAACGAGCACAGTTATTCGCCTCTCTCCACGTAAAAGGAAGTCCCTTCGTTCTCTACAACGCATGGGATGCGGGCAGCGCCAAAATCATTCAGGACGCTGGTGCGCCTGCCATCGGTACGAGCAGTTGGGCCGTCGCCGCGGCACAGGGATACGGCGATGGCGAGTCGATACCTTTTGCATTCGTCGAGCAGATCGTTGCACGCATCACCGCTACGGTCGATATTCCCGTGAGTGTGGACGTCGAAGGAGGCTATAGCGACGATCCAAGCGTATGCGCTGCGAATGTCGCGCGGCTTATGGATCTCGGCGTGGTAGGCATCAACTTCGAGGACGGTGTCGTACACGGAACCGGTTTGCACAGCGTTGACGCACAGAGCGCACGCATCGCGGCAATCCGAGCCATGGCCGATGCGCGTGGCGTCCCGCTGTTTATCAACGCACGCACCGATCTGTTCCTGGGCACCGGCATCAAGCCACCTGAAGGAATCCCGGAAGCGAAAGAACGCGCAGCCGCGTACGCACGTGCAGGCGCATCCGGATTCTTCATTCCTGGTCTGGTCGACTTTGCAGCCATTCGGGATTTGTGCGCCAGCATCACACTGCCGTTGAACGTCATGGCGATGCAGGGACTTCCTCACGCACGCGAACTGGCGGAAGCGGGCGTCGCCCGTATCAGCCATGGACCTTCTCCCTACTTGCTGGCGATGGATGCGGTACGCAATGCCGCGAGAGACAGCCACGAAGAACGGCAAGCAGCGTGATTACAAAGCAGTGCAATCGGATGACCTAACGGTGAGGCTGTTGTCGATCCGGTGAGCCCATGCATTTGCGTCTCAAAGCTGGACTTGCCACTTCAGGTTCGTGGCAGTAGTCCTGCCTCGGGTTGCAGATTCAGTCGGTCGTTGCAATACGCCACTTGCTCACGCAGCCTGGGGGTGTTGCAACGACCAGGGGCGCATTTACCGGCTTAACCCTGAAATCTTCGAATAAGCCTGTGTGAGCACGCGGCTAGTGCCTCAACTCTCGCTTCCGTATTCACGCTCCGGATTCCCATAGCCCTCCAAGAGCCTTTATCAAGAGAATGTCGGAATCGAGACGGCGCTGCGATAACTGACTGAGATACTGCGTCTGTTCGAGATTGGTGCTCTGCGCAGAGACAACCTCAAGGTAGTCGATGGCACCGGCCTGATACTGATTCATGGCAAGACGAAGCGCTTCGGTCGATGCGTCGACCGCGCGTTGCTGCACGAGTGCCTCGTTCCTCAATACGTTGAGCGATGCCAGGTTGTCTTCCACTTCCTGGAAAGCGCTGAGCACGGTTTGCCGATAGACAGCGGTCGCTGCATCCTGCTTTGCTTCGGCCGCCTTCAACGCCTGCTTGCGGCGTCCGCCGTCGAACAGTGTGCCCACAAGGGCCGGCCCGATGCTCCAGAAATGACTGGGAAGACTTGCCCACTGCGCCAGCGTGGACGACTCCACGCCGCCCGATGCCGAAAGCATCAAGTCGGGAAAGAAGGCCGACGTCGCTTCGCCCACGTCGGCGTTTGCAGCGGCGACGCGGCGTTCGGCAGCAGCGATATCCGGGCGCCTTTCCAAGAGATCGGATGGAACGCCGGTGGGGATCGATGGCAATGCAATGGTCTCTTCCTGCGGCGGCAAGCTGAAACTGGAAGCTGGCACGCCAATCAACATCGCAATGGCGTCTTCGTAACGTGCCCGGCTCGCGCCAAGGTCAATCAGTTGCGCTTGCGTGGCCTGAAGCTGGCTTTCCGCCTCGGCTAAGTCAGAGGCTGGTGCGACACCCACATCGAAGCGGTGTTTGACGATATCGCGCGCCTGCGCATAAACAGTCACGGTGCGATTGAGCAAGTCTGCTTCGATGTCCAGTTCGCGCAGATCGATGTAGTCCATCGCCAGTTGCGCATGCATGCTCAACGCGACGGATTCAAGATCGGCCTGGCTCGCCTGTGCACGCGCATTGGCAGCATCTACTTCGTGCCCGATGCGATCGAAAAGATCGGGCTCCCACTCGACATCGGCACCCACCGCGAAATCGGAAACCGTCTTGCCGGCAAGCGACCGGCCAACGACATTTTTCGACGTGTGACTGCGATTGACGGCCACGCCAGCGCCGATGGTCGGCATATACGCTGCGCGCGCTTCACCCACCAGCGCTTGCGCCTGTTGCAGATTCGCCACGGACTGCTTGATGGTTTGATTGGAAACCGTAACGCGCGATTCCAGCGCATCGAGCGATGCGTCGTGGAAAACCTTCCACCATTCGCCTCGGTCAATCGTGTCGTTCGGTGCGGCGGACTTCCAACCGGGCGGCGGCGTGGTAGCGCTGGCGCCTTTGTAATGGTTCGGCACCGCAACACTCGGCCGCACATAAGCCGGTCCAGGCGTGCAGCCCGTC
>NZ_DATHMR010000133.1:0-43073 GCF_035486915.1 Dyella sp.
ACGCATAACCGGCCTGATCGATCCACTTCATCACCATGCCGCCGTGCACTTTTCCGCCGAAATTCACGTCGGTGGGCTGCGCCATAAAGCGGAACGTCACTTCGTGTTGCTGGCCTGACATGCGATCTCCAAAATGCGAGCAGCGAATCCAAGGGCGGGCATTATGCGCTCTTACGTTGCCTGGACGACAACGTCAGCACCATCGGCGTCGTCAGCACCCCCATTGGCGAGGGTTGTTCGGGCCCGATCGCACGAAAACCGAGGCGCAGATAAACGGGCACGGCGCAACGCGTTGCGTTGAGGGTGAAGCGGCGCGTACCTGCTCGACGTATCGCATCGCGCATTGTGCGCTCCCACAGACGACGCCCTATGCCAAACCCCTGAAAGCGCGTGCTTACGAAATACTGGACCAGATGCGAGTCGTCGCGCATCGCCGACACACCGACCAGTACATTGTCGATATAGGCGAGATGAAAGCGCTGTCCTTCGATGATTTTCTCGCGCAATGACCCAGCCCTGCTGCGCGCAAGCAGTTCCTTTCCAACATGAAGTGGTTGATCCGGAACGATCCAGCGCCGAACGAGGCGACGTATCAACAGGCCGATCTCCCGTGCATCGTCCGGGCGTGCGAGGCGCATGCGCAATGTCGGCTTGGACATATGACTGATTGGCGGCAACGTCGCCGATATCGTCGCACGAAAAAGCCCCATTTTTGCGGGGCTTTTTTAGCGATCAGCTTGGCAATTGCTCAAACATTGAAGAGGAAGTGCAATACGTCGCCTTCTTTGACGATGTAGTCTTTGCCTTCCTTGCGAAGACGACCGGCCGCAGCGGCACCTGACTCGCCCTTGTATTGGATGAAATCGCTGTAAGCGACTGTTTCGGCGCGGATGAATCCACGCTCGAAATCGGTATGAATCACGCCTGCGGCTTGCGGCGCCGTGGAACCGGCCTTCACCGTCCACGCACGCACTTCCTTGACGCCGGCGGTGAAGTACGTCTGCAAGCCAAGCAACTTATAGCCCGCGCGAATCACGCGATTGAGACCCGGCTCTTCCAGGCCAAGATCCTTGAGAAATTCGTCGCGATCGGCGTCGTCGAGCTGGGAAAGCTCTTCTTCGATCGCTGCGCAAACCGGCACCACCTCGGCACCCTCGGCCACTGCGCGCTTGCGCACGGCATCCAGATGCGGATTATTTTCGAAACCATCTTCGCGCACGTTGGCGATGTACATCAGCGGTTTGAGCGTCAACAGAAAAAGATCGCGTATGAGCGCCTTTTCTTCATCATCCAGGCCAAGGCTACGCGCGGATTTGCCTTCGTTGAGACCGGCAGCAAGCTTCTGCAGAACCGGCTTCTTCGCCATCGCCTCCTTGTCGTTAGCTTTCGCAGCACGCTCAGCGCGATTGAGCGCCTTTTCGACCGAGTCCAGATCCGCCAACGCCAATTCGGTATCGATGGTTTCGATGTCGGCGATGGGGTCGACCTTGCCGGCAACGTGAATGATGTCGGTGTGCTCGAAGCAGCGAACGACATGCGCAATCGCATCCACTTCGCGGATGTGCGAGAGGAATTTGTTGCCGAGACCTTCACCCTTCGACGCACCTGCAACGAGACCGGCGATATCGACGAATTCCACGGCCGTCGGCACCAGCTTCTGCGGCTTCACGATGTCGGCAAGCTCATTCAGACGCGGGTCCGGCACTGGCACCACGCCCACGTTCGGCTCGATCGTGCAGAACGGGAAGTTCGCCGCAGCAATACCCGCCTTGGTCAACGCGTTGAACAACGTGGATTTGCCGACGTTAGGTAAGCCGACGATGCCGCATTTGATGCCCATGATGTGAATCCGAAAGAGGTAAGCGAAAATCGTGAAAGGAGAATAGTAAGGCGGCGCGCGATGCAATCAACGTCTGCGCCTACTATTCCTTGCTTGTGTGAAGTTGTTGCATCGCCTTGTCGAACTGTCCGTCGACCGCCAGCGGCAACACATCCAGTGCGCGCGCCACACCCTCGATCATGGCGTCTTCGTCTTTGACGGAAGGACGACCCAGCACCCAAGGCGTGACCTGATCGCGGTGCCCCGGATGGCCAATACCGATCCGCAAGCGATGAAATTTGCCGTGCCCCAGATGAGCGATGATGTCGCGCAGGCCGTTCTGGCCGCCGTGTCCACCATCGAACTTCATACGCACGGTTCCAACGGAAAGATCCAGATCGTCGTGCGCGATCAAGCATTCCTCTGGTTCGATCTTGTAGTAGCGCAGCGCGGATGCGACCGCGATGCCGCTCTTGTTCATGAACGTGGCGGGTTTGAGCAGCCACACCGGTTCGCCACCGATGCGCACTTTGCACGTCTCGCCGTGCAGCTTGCCGTCGAGTCCGAAACGTTCGCCCTGATGGTTTGCCAAGGCGTCAACAAACCAGAACCCGGCGTTGTGCCGGGTTCTGAGGTATTCGGCACCGGGGTTGCCCAGCCCGACAATGAGTCGCAAGCCTGCCATAGGCCCAAGCGTGCCATGCGTCTCGCGCCCCGTAAGGAGGCGCGAGACGCAGCGGCTTACTTCTTGGTGTCCTTGGCGGGAGCCGCAGCAGCGTCGGCGGCCGCCTTGGCGGCTTCACCTTCGACACCTTCGGCAGCCGGTGCTTCGTCGACTTCTTCCTGCACGGTCACAGCGGTGACCACCGGAACGTCGTGATCCGCACCCAGATGCAGCGCAACGATTTCCACGTTTGCCGGCAGCTTGAGCTCGGACAAGTGGATGAGGTCGCCCGGCTTCAGATCGACCAGATCGAGTTCGATGAACTCCGGCAGATCCTTCGGCAAGCAGGACACTTCCACTTCGTTGAGGTTGTGCGAGATGACCACGCCAGCCGTCTTGCCGGCCGGGGACTTGTCCTGGTTGAGGAAGTGGATCGGCACATTCACGCGGATCGCTTCGTTCTCGTTGATGCGCAGGAAGTCCATGTGCAGCATCTGCTGCTTGAACGGATGCTTCTGCCAGTCACGCACCAGCACCTTCTGGGTCTTGCCGTCGACGTTGAGGTCGAGCACCGAGGAGAAGAACCACTCGTGCTTGGCGGCGAGCAGAATGGTGTTGTGCTCGATCTGGATGTTCTCCGGAGCGGCACCCGCACCGTAAACGACGGCTGGCACAAATGCCGTACGACGCAGGCGGCGGCTCGCACCTTTCCCCTGGTCCTTACGGCTCTGAGCCAGAATCTCATGAGTCTTAGCCATGTCAGTATTGCCTTGGTTTGGAAAGCCGCCTCGCGGCGACTGAATTGACTCTCCCGCGACCAGAAGAGCCCGATTGCCCGCTCGCGCGGACGGAAAAGTGTTCAAGTATACAAGAAAATGCCGCATGGGGCCGAGGCTGGCGGCTTTAACCCCTCTCCCCTCGGGAGAGGGGCTGGGGTGAGGGTTCGGGGTTGAGGTGAGGGTTCGGGGTTCCCGCGAAGTTGGATTTTCCACTCCGAGCGTACCCTCACCTACCTGCCGGCACCCTCTCCCGGAGGGAGAGAGAACGCATGACCAAGCTCTCCTCCTCAGACAGAAGGAGGGGAACGCAGAATCAGTCGATATAGAGCGAGCTGACCGACTCGCCGAAAGCAATACGGCGGATCGTCTCCGCCAGCAGTTCAGCCACTGACAGCTGGCGGATCTTGGCGCAGCCCTTGGCGTCATCGCGCAACGGAAGGGTATTGGTGACGACAAGCTGGTCGAGCTGGGAGCCTTCGATATTGCGGATGGCAGCACCGGAGAGCACCGGATGCACGCAGTAAGCAACCACCTTGCGGGCGCCGCGCTCCTTGAGGGCCACAGCAGCGGCGCAGAGTGTGCCGGCGGTGTCGACGATGTCATCCACCATCACGCAGGTCTTGCCCTCGACTTCACCGATGATGTTCATCACCGTGGCGACGTTGGCCTTCGGACGGCGCTTATCGATGATGGCCAGATCGGCATCGTCCAGTCGCTTGGCGATGGCGCGAGCGCGCACCACGCCGCCGACGTCCGGACTGACGACGATCACATCGTCCATGCTGTAGTTGCGCCAGATGTCGGCCAGCAGGATCGGCGAGGCGTACACGTTGTCGACCGGCACATCGAAAAAGCCCTGGATCTGGTCGGCATGCAGGTCGACGGTGAGCACGCGATCGACGCCGGCCTTGCCAATCAACTTGGCCACCAGCTTGGCCGTGATCGGCACGCGCGCGGACCGCGGGCGGCGGTCCTGACGGGCGTAGCCAAAATAAGGAATGACCGCCGTGACGCTGGCTGCCGAGGCGCGCTTCAATGCATCGGCCAGGGCCAGCAGCTCGAACAGATTCTCCGCACTGGGCGCGCCCGTGGGCTGCAGGACGAACACCTCCTGGCGGCGGACGTTCTCTTCGATCTCGATCTGCACTTCGCCGTCGCTGAACTTGCCGACGAGCGCTTTGCCCAGCGGCACGCCCAATCGATGAGCAACATCTTCGGCCAAAGCACGGTGAGCGTTGCCGGTAAAGAGCATCGGGCTGGACGTATCCACGGTTGTTTCCTCAGAAACTAGCCATTTGATGAATGGCTGGGGCGGTAGGATTCGAACCTACGCATGCGGGAATCAAAATCCCGTGCCTTAACCAGCTTGGCGACGCCCCAGTGTTACTCGTTGTAGTTTGCTTCCTAATCAATCCGTCGCACCATGGCGCGACAGCGCCCGATGCAACGGTGACACCCCGACGCCCTCAGCCACCCAGGCTGTGAACTCGGCTGGGGCGCGTCTTACGACGGCCTCGGCCCGCTCGGGAGTTGTCGTTTCGAGGAAAACACAACCACTGCTGCCGGAGAGCCGCGCGTGGCCGTGACTGCCGAGCCAATCGAGGGCGGCGGCGACCCGAGGGTAGCGCTCGCGAACAATGGGCTCGAACACGTTTTCCAACGTTTCGCCGGAAGCAAAGGATGAAATTGTCGCCGGGGGCGCAATGCGTGTCAATTCAGTTGCTTGAAATAATTCGCCAGTTGACACGTTTGCGTGTGAGTCAAGTACGACATACCAACGCTTGGGCAAGGTGATCGATTTGATGCGATCGCCCGCACCTGTCATCCATGCGGAGCGTCCGCGCACGAATACGGGCACGTCGTTGCCCAGCGCTCTGCCAAGTTCTACCAACTCGTTTGTATCGAGGCCGCACTTCCAGAGGTAATTGAGCCCCACTAGCACCGTGGCGGCTACTGAACTCTCATCTCCCAGCCCGATATGGTGCGGAATACGCGGCTCGACTTCGATATCAACGCCCGCGTGAATGTCCGTATGTGCGCGCAATAATGCTGCAGCACGAACAATCAAGTCATGTTCTTTTTCATCAGAACATGTCAAACGAATCTGATCCTCACCACGCGCACGCAACCGAATCTCGTCGCTCCAATCGAGCAAACGCACGACGCTCTGCCATTCGTCATGACCGTCCTCGTACTCACCAATTCTTCGCAAAAACAGATTCAGCTTCGCGGGCGCTGGCCAAATGGTCCACTCATGCGCTGCAGGCGGCGACAATTGGCGCGTCATGAAGACGCGCAACGCATCCGGAAACCCGTTCTCATGATCTCTATCACGCGCATACGCAAATCGTGGATCTCGTTTTTCGACAGCGACAAAGCCGTGCTTTGCGTAGAACGGCGCGTTCCACGGCACATCCGCGAGCGTGCCCAGATCGACGCGGCGATAACCCGCCGACCTCGCCCACTCGCACGCACGCTCCAACAAGGCCGCACCGATACCTCGCTTGCTATAGGCAGGCAGCACATCGATTTCAGCGATGCCGATGACATCGCCGCCATGCTCGGTGTCCAACCAGACAAAACCGACGGGATCGTCACTTTCGGCAACCAGCGCGACCCAAACAAGTCCACGCTGGATCGCTTCCTGAAGCATTTCCGGCGGAATCGACAGCGCTGCGTAAAACGGCCACGCAGGATGATCGCGAAACATCTGCACAGCCTTGCGCTCGATGGCACAGATGGCATCGACTTGGTTCGGAGCAGCTCGTTCGATTTGGAATGACATGGATGCGATCGCAGCCTGTTAGTGCGCGAAAATGACGAGCAGCGAAGCATCGGCACGCGTCACTGCAAATTCCACGACTGGACGACAAGCTTCACCATGAAAGGAGACTTCTGAGCGCGGATCAAGGTTGGCAAGGGTGGTTTCTGCGTGGCGTCCCACGTGATGTAGCTGACACTCCAGCCATCCTGCTGCAGCATCGAAAGCAGATGATCGTTGCCGAAGCTCATGTCGGCGTTCGAACCGCCCGCGCGCACGCCGAGCACCCATGCGCGAAGCTCGTCCAGTGGCACATCCCAGCCCAGCGTTCGTTGCATCAGCGCCTCGGCATTCGGGCCGCGCTGCGGACCACCATTCATGCCTTCTAACACGGCACCATCCGGTCCACCGGAGAGGCGAAAGCTCTTTCCGGTGATCGGGGCACGCAACTCGAACTCATAGTGATCGCCATTTTGCATCCACGTCAGGTTACCGCCATTCGCATCATTGCCCGTCGACACCACCAAGCGCCCCACCAACGTCCAGTGATTTGCGCTGGCCAACTGCTGCTCCCGAGCTTCCTGTTGTGCGATCGACGCCGGATCGCCTTTGTTTCGAACAACCTGTTGCGGCACGCACGCAGCCAACAGCAGCGGCGCAACCGCTACAAGAAAACGAAGGGAATATTTCATGGTTGAAGGCGCTTGATGGTTTCTTGAAGGTTGGCGTTATGCGGATCGATGCGTCGCACTTCATCGAAGATGTGTTGCGCCTGTTCGTGTTGCCCTTCTTTCCAGAGTACTTCACCAAGGTGTACGCCGACATCGGCGTCTTTGCCGCTCTGCCACGCACTGCGAAGCACTTCCGCGGCCTGATTCAAATGACCAAGCCGATATTGCAGCCAACCCCACGAGTCAGCGATGGAAGGATCGTTCGGTTTTGCCGCACGCGCCATGGAGATCAATTTCTCGGCTTCGGGCAAGTCACGGTTGGCATCGGCAAGCGTGAAACCCAGCGCATTGCTGGCGTCGATATCGTTGGGCTTGATTTGCAGCAGGCGACGGAAATCGCCGACCGCCAAATCGATCTTGCCCATCTCGGCGTAGGCCAGGCCACGACCATAGAGAAGATCCGGATCGTCCGGCACAACCTGCAACGCATGCGTGTATGCGTTGATCGCTTCCGAGTGGCGTTTTTCACGCATGTACAGATCGGCGTCTACCTCGTAAGCACGCCGCAATTGCGCCGGTTGATCCAGGTAATCGGTCTGCATTTCCGCCAATTGTTGATGCGCTTCAGCGCTACGCCCCAACGATTGCAGCAGGATCGCGCTGCGAAGATCGGCATCGAACGCGTGATCGTCGTCATCGGGAACCTGGTCGTACCACTTCAGCGCCTCTTCCTTGCGATCGAGTACTTCGGCGAGCTGACCGAGCAAATAAGCGCTGGAATCGCGCACATTGGCGGGCGCTTGCGTTAGCTGCTTGTAGACTTCCGCGAGCGTTTTATCGTCCTTGGCATTCGCCGCCAGTGCCGCCCGCATCGCATAGGTCTGCGCGTTCTGCGGACCTTTTTCCAGCAATTGCGTTGCCTGTGCATATTGGCCGCTCTGACCAAGCAGTGAGGCATACGTTATACGTAGCCCTATGTTGGTGGGGTCCCTCCCCTGCGCTTCGCGCAAAAGCGTGAGACCGCCGGTCTTATCGCCATTGTCGAGCTTCAACTGCGCCGCCCATGCGTACGTTTCGGCCGTGCCAAAACGCTTCATCGCTCCGTCGGCGATCTGCTGCGCGTAGACGTGACGCCCCAACTGCTCCCCAAGCTGGCTCATGGCAAGCCATGCTTTGGGATCGGCCGGAAGCTTGTCGGGTGTTGCCAAGGACTCGAGCAGATTGGCCGCCAGCGCGGGATCGCGGCTGCCGATCAATACACGGCCGAACATGCGCCAGGCGTCTTTGTCGCCGCTGGCAAGCAGCGTCGACAGTTGATGGCGCGCTTCGTCGGTTTTGCCCTGCTCTATCGCCAGTTCGGCGCGTGCCTGCGCCAATTGGGAGGCCGAGGCGCCGAGTGCCTGCCAGCGGTTGATGGCGTTTTGCGCCGCATTCGGATCATGCGTCGCGATCGCCAGAGCCGTGGCCTTGCCGGCGACATCGGGGTCCTTGGATACCACCATCGCCTTGCCATAGGCCTGCGACGCCCCCTTGAGATCAGAGTCGGACAACGCCAATTCACCCGCTAACATTTGGGTAAGAAGATCGTGGTCCGGATCCGGTGCGGGCAGGTCCACGCGCGCCAGGGGTTGCGGCGAAGTCCTTGATACGACATCGCTTCGGCCCTGTAGCGAGGCGCAGCCTGCCATGCTTAGCACAACCAACCCGCCAGCAACAAAGTGCCGCACTTGCTTGAACTTGACCGTCCCGCTCAGCACACTATCTCTCCATCTCATCCGACGGTCCCGGTCATTCCGGCCACGCCTATTTTACGCCGGCCAACGCCTGCCGACTCCCATCGCATCTCGTCATGAAGCTGATCGCCCTCGGGCTTAACCACCTCACCGCGCCGGTCAGCCTGCGCGAACTGGTGGCGTTCGATGAAGATGCCACAGATGCGGCGCTGCGCGACCTGGCGATCCAGCCCGGTGTCGAAGAAGCGATGATCCTCTCCACCTGCAATCGCACCGAACTTTACGTAAGCGTAACGGCTGGCGCCGAGAACGTGCCGCAGGAATGGCTTAATCGTCACCATCATCTGACTCCAGGCAAGCTTGACGAGTTCCTCTATCGCCATGATGACGAAGCGGCCGTGAGGCATATGTTTCGGGTCGCCACCGGTCTGGACTCGATGGTGCTGGGCGAGCCGCAAATCCTCGGCCAGGTGAAAGACGCCTACCAGCAGGCCCGCGAAGCCCATGCACTGAAAACCTCGATGGACCGCCTCCTGCAACATACGTTTGCCGTGGCAAAGCGTGTACGCACGGACACCCGCATCGGTGCGCACACGGTTTCGGTGGCGTTTACGGCGGTGCGGCTGGCCGAGCGGGTCTTTACGGATTTGCGACAGGCCTGCGTGCTGCTCATCGGCGCCGGAGACACCATCGAGCTGGCCGTACGCCACCTGGCCGAGAAGCAGGTTCGTCGCCTGATCGTCGCCAATCGCACGCTTGAAAATGCGCAGGAGCTTGCGAGCCGTCACGGCGGCTATGCCATCGCGCTGCACGATCTGCCCCAGCACCTTGCCGAAGCGGACATCGTGATTTCATCCACCGCCGCGCGGCAACCCGTGCTAACGCGCGCGATGGTCGAGAAAGCAATTGCCGCGCGCCGCCGCAAACCGATGTTCATGGTCGACATCGCCGTACCGCGCGATATCGAGCCATCCGTCGGCGAACTCGACGACGTGTATCTCTACGGTATCGACGACCTGCGTCAGGTGATCGACGACAATCGCCGCTCACGCGAAAACGCCGCGCGCGAAGCCGATGCGATCATCGATCTGCAAGTCGAACGCTACATGGCGTGGCGCCGCGCGCTCACGGTGAAGAATCCCGCCGTGGACCTGCGCCTGCATGCCGAAACGTATCGTGACGAAGTGCTCGAAAAAGCGCGTGCGATGATTGCGCGCGGCAAATCGCCCGACGAAGCACTGGCGTTCCTCGCCAATACGCTGACCAACAAGCTGCTGCATCACCCCAGCGCACGTCTGCGCGAAGCAACGTTGAGCGGCGATCACGATCTGCTCCACGCCGCCGGCCGTTTGTACGGTTTCGACGAAAAGCCTGAGACGAACGACAACTAGCGAGGCGCAACGCCACTTGCCCGTTATCATGGGCCGCTATCACTCGTTCCGTTTAGGGCACTGCTTTTGTCGATGACCCCTTCCATACGCCGCAAACTCGAAGCCATTGCCGAGCGCCATGAAGAGATTGGTCTGCTGCTCGGTCAGGCTGACGTGCTTGCTGACACCCATCGCTTCCGCGATCTCTCGCGCGAATACGCACAGATCGAGCCGGTGGCCGATGCCATGCGCGAGCAGACACGCATCGAACGCGAGCTCAACGATGCGCGCAGCATGCTCGACGATCCTGATTTACGCGACATGGCCGCCGACGACATCAGCCGTCTGGAATCACGCGCGACGCAATTGGACAACGAGCTGCAACTATTGCTGATCCCCAAAGATCCCCGCGACGAGGCCAACCTGTTCCTCGAAGTGCGCGCCGGTTCCGGCGGCGACGAAGCGGCCATCTTTGCAGGCGACCTGTTCCGCATGTACACCCGCTTCGCCGAACGACAGCGCTGGCAAGTCGAAGTGCTCAGCGAAAATCCGGGGGAACACGGCGGTTACAAGGAAATCGTGGCGCGCATCGAAGGCAAAGGCGCCTTCTCGCGCTTGAAGTTCGAATCGGGCGTGCATTGCGTAAAACGCGTGCCGGTGACCGAATCGCAGGGCCGCGTCCACACCTCCACCGCCACTGTGGCCGTGCTGCCTGAGCTGGATGAAATCGAAGAAATCGCGATTTCTCCCGCCGACCTGAAGATCGATACCTTCCGGGCCTCCGGCGCGGGCGGTCAGCACGTCAACAAGACCGACTCGGCCATCCGCATTACCCACCTGCCGAGCGGCATCGTCGTGGAATGCCAGGACGAACGCAGCCAGCACAAGAACCGGGCCCGCGCGATGAGTCTGCTCAAAGCCCGGCTGCTCGACGAAGCCCAATCCAAGCAGACCGCCGAACAGGCGCAGTCGCGCCGTTTGCAGGTCGGCACGGGCGACCGCAGCCAACGCATCCGCACGTATCGCTACAAGGACAGCCTGGTCACCGATCACCGCATCGGCCTGGATCTGTACCGCCTGCCGGAAATCATGCAAGGCGACCTGGACGACCTTTTGGCGACCCTGGCCCGCGAACATCAGGCAGACGAACTGAAATCACTGTCCGGCGGTTAAAAAGCGAGTAAGAAGTCCTTGAGCGCGGTACTCTTGAAGCGTCTGTAGGGGGAATCGAGTCACCTTGTCTGATCCGCCATTCCGGCATATGCCGGGGTGAGGGAGCGAGTGTGAGGTCCTTCGAGACGTTCGTGCCGTGCTCGCCATGACTTTCTCACTCGTTTCCTGAAATGACTGACGCTCCGCCAAACGACATCGCTTCAACCCTGCAACGGCTCAATGAACTGCTGCAGCGTGACGCCCATGAAGAAGCGGCCCAACTGGCGGCAGGTGCGCGGCGCCTGTATCCCGTCTCGGCAGAACTCATTCACTTGCACGGCATCGCGCTTTTGCGCCTGGGCCGCCGGCGCGACGCACAGCTGGCGATGAATCGCGCCGCGGAACTTGCACCCGGCAACATCGAACTGCAATGCAACCTGGCCAGTCTGTCACTGGCCGACGGCAAATCCGGCGCGGCCATCGAGCGGCTTCAAAAAGCACTCGCTCTGGCGCCCGGTCACCCGGCGGTCCTGCAGGTACTGGGCACAGCATTCATGGCAAGCGGCCAGGTTGTCCAGGCGCGCGATGCGTTCGCACTGGCTGCCAAGAGTCTTCCGCAACATCCCTCTATCCGGCTCAACCTGGCTACAGCGGAGATGGAACTGGGTCGCATGCCAGAGGCGGAAAAACAGGTAAGAGAGGCGCTACAACACGCTCCGTCGTTCGACGTTGCGCACGCCATGCTCGGTCAAATGATGCATATGCAGAACCGGCCGCATGACGCAGCGGCGGCATTGCTGCAAGCGAGCAAGTTGGCGCCGAAGAACCCGCAGTACATGTTCCAGGCCGCATTGATGCTGGATGAGGCCGGCGATCTATCAGCCGCCAATGCCGCTTTCGCCGATTCGCTTGCACGCGGGCCGAATTCGGTCCCCACCATGGGTCAATTGCTTTTTACGCGCCGCCGGCTCTGCCGCTGGAAGGGAATCGACGGACTCAGCGAACGCGTCAAGCGTGCTGTTGCCCAAGGCGAGCCCGGCGTGCATCCATTTGTGTTTCAAGCCGAAGAGAGTGATGCCGCACAACAGCTGCGTTGCGCCACGACGTACGCGAACAAGATCGACGAACAAGTCGCCGCGTTCCGCAACCAGCTCAATCTGCGCTACCCACTACCGCTGCCGGACAGCCCGATCCGCGTCGGCATGCTGTCCGACGGCTTCCACGAAACAGCCGTAGGACACCACATCGTTACTTTGATCGAGGTGCTTGGCGACAGCGATCTGGACATCCACCTGTTCGCCACAACGCCAGACGACGGCAGCGCAATTCGTCGACGCCTGTCTGCCGCGGTGACTCTTCACGATGTGTCCGCACTCAACCGTAAGCAGTTCGTCGAACTTGTGCATGGCAGTGCGATTGAAATCCTGTTCGATTTGAATGGCTATCACGGCCGCGGCAACTCCGAACTGATGGCGTTGCGCACCGCGCCGGTACAAGTGAACTGGCTCGGCTATACCGGGAGTTCCGGTGCCAGCTGGGCGGACTACCTGATGACTGACGCGCTCGTGCTGCCGCCAGAACTGCGCCAGCACGTCAGTGAGAAAGTGATCCGTTTGCCACGATGTGCGCAACCGAACGACCCAACGCGCACAAGCACCGAGCCACCCTCACGTGCGGAGTGTGGCTTGCCGGAAGCAGGCATCGTCTTTGCCTGCTTTTGCGAAACCTACAGCATCAATCCCGCCGTCTTTGCGCGTTGCATGTTGATCCTGCAGCAAGTGCCCGACAGCGTGCTTTGGTTGCTCAGCGGCCCCGCCGATGCAGACGATCGCTTGCGTCAGGCAGCCAAGGCGCTGGATATCTTGCCGGAACGTTTGGTGTTCATGCCGCGCATGCCGTACGAGGACTATCTGGCGCGCTATGCGCATGTAGACCTTTTTCTGGATACGCTGCCCATTAACCTCCGTGGCACAGCATCGGACGCGTTGTGGGCAGGCTGCCCGGTGCTCACGCGCACGGGCGAGACCATGGTCGGTCGCACAGTCACCAGCATGTTGCATCACCTTGGTCTACCCGAAATGATCGCCGCCGATGCGGTGTCCTTCATCGGCATGGCGACGGCACTTGGCACCGATCCGGAAGCGCTGGCGACGGTACGCAACCACCTTCTTGAGCAGCGCTCGAAGAATGCACTGTTCGACATGAGGGGATTTGCCGCAGACTTTCGGCGGGCCGTTCGTGCCATCAGCGCGCGCCATCGTATTGGCCGACCGCCGACCGATATGGACGTGTAATCTTGGGCTGCACGCGTCGCTTTGGGAGAGACCCATGAGCAAGCAGGACAAGCACTACAACAAGCGTATGGAAGAGCTTCAGCTGGAGCTTGCCAGTTTGAATCGCTGGTTGCATGAAACCGGCAAGCGGCTTTTAGTGATCTTCGAAGGTCGCGATGCAGCCGGCAAAGGCGGCACGATCAAGCGCATCACCGAAAGCATGGATACGCGCGGTTATCGCATCGCCGCACTGGGCAAGCCCGACGAAGTGGAATCCGGACAATGGTATTTCCAGCGCTACGTTGCGCATCTTCCTGCTGCCGGCGAAATGGTGCTGTTCGATCGCAGCTGGTACAACCGCGCCGTGATTGAACCGCTGATGGGTTTTTGCACCAAGGCGCAATACGAAGCGTTTCTCGACGCCGTGCCGGCATTTGAAAAGTTGCTGACGGACGACGGCATCATCCTGCTGAAGTATTGGCTCACCGTCGATCAGAAAGAACAGGAAAAGCGTTTTGCCGACCGTGCCAACGATGTGCGCAAGCGCTGGAAGCTTTCGCCTGTCGACATCGCATCACGCTCAAAATATGTCGAGCTCGGCGAACTGCGCAACACGATGATTGCGCGCACTCATGCTTCCAATGCACCGTGGTTTCTGGTCGACTTCAACAATCAGAAGCGCGGGCGCGTGAATCTGATTCAGCACCTGCTGGAACATGTGTCACGTCACGAAACGCCCATACCGCGTGTCAAGCTTAAACCGCTAAAAGGCAAGCCCAAGCACGAGAATGTCGACGATAAAGCGCTGTGGGTACCCGATGCGTTCGGCGAGTAACATGACTCACGGTGTCGGATCAGGACACGGTAAATCCCGCGGGAACGTCCTCGCCGCATTCGTGACGTACCACGTCATCGACGCGTGCAGCGGGCGGCCCCTGCCATAACCATTGCTCCAACTCGTCCACGGCGGCCGCGTCGCCGCATGCAACGACTTCGACGCGGCCATCCGGCAGATTTCTCGCATAGCCGCGAAGCCTGAGTTTCAACGCTTCATTGCGCGCGCTTGCGCGAAAGAACACGCCTTGCACTTTGCCGGTTACGAGAAAACGCGCGCCCGTCACGACATCAATGACCGATGGCGGCGCTCAGCAACGCCGAGGTAATCGGCCCCGTGAAATGCTTGGCCACCTTGCCATCCGGACCAATCAGCCATGTCGTCGGCAGGCCCAGCGGTTCGTCGAAATCCTTCAACGGCTTGTCCATGGTGACCTGAGCAATGGGATAAACCACCGGATGTTTGGTCATGAACGCGCGAATGTCCGCCGCCTCCGTGTCGTCGTAGGCAATGCCGATCGCGGTGACGTTCGGGTGCGTGGCCACAAACTTCGAGATGTCCGGCATTTCCTTGATGCAAGGCACGCACCAGGTCGCCCAGAAATTCACGATGACCCAATGACCGCGCTGCGTGGACAAGTCATACGGTTTGCCATCGAGCGTCGTCACCTTGAGTGAAGGTTGCGCGGGCATGGCGGCATAAGCGGGGGATGCCAGCGCAAGAGCCGCCAGCAGCAAGGATGACAAAAACCACTTCATGTTTCAGTTTCCTGGGGTTGGGGAGCAGGTGAAGCATGGAGAGGATAAACCTTGTCCAGCCGTGCACCCAAGGTCGCGTCGAGGGACTGCGCCAGTTTGGTCAGCAGCGCAAGAAGTTCCGGCGGAAGCTCGATGTGCGAGGCCGCCAATTGCTCCACCGGATTCAACGGCAGGCGATAGCCACTATGGCGATACACATGCAGCAGATCGGTGCTATCCAAACTGCGTGAGAGCAGCCAGCCACCTGCTTCACTGCGTCGAATCAAGTCGGCGCGCGACAGATCGTCGAAATAAGCGGTGATCGACGTGCTACGCAAATTCGGTTCAGCTGCACGAATGGTTACCGCATCAACGCTGAGGCCTGCGCGCTGGGCATCCACGAAGTGACGCAGAACGGCAAGCAACCCCAGAAACTCCGAACCCTCCGGCAGCACATCGCAAGGCGCCTGATATTCAAACGCAGAAATGGACGCCGCCACCGACGCACAAAGAATCACGATAATCCACGACAGATAGATCCATAGCAGCAGCAATGGAATGATCGCCAGCGCACCATATATCTGCTGGTAGTTTTGCGCATGCATTACATAGTGGGTGAAACCCCACCGTGCCACTTCGAACAAAATCGCGCCGAGCAATGCACCGATGGCCGTATGTTTTTTGTTCACTCGACGATTGGGTACCGTCGTGTACATCAGCCACAGCGTGAAAAATGTCACGATAAATGGCAGTCCTTTCAACAACTGCTGGACGATTCCCAACTGTTGTCCCGCGTTGGCGAGCACAGGAATGGCGGCCACATAGGACGTGGCGGCGATGCCGCCTACAACCAGGATCGGCCCCAACGTCAATGCCGCCCAATACAGCAACAGGCGCGGCCCCCAAGGCCGGTGACGTTGCACCTGCCAGATGCGATTGAGGCGGTCTTCGATGCTGGTCATCATCGACACAGCACTGAACAGCATCACCAGAATGCTTATGCCGGTGAGCTTGCGTGCATTGGTCGAAAAGTCATTGAGCGCGTTCTGCACCACGTCACCTGCAGTCGGGACGAAGTTGCTGAAAACGAAATTGACCAACATGTCGCGTTGCGATTCAAACATCGGGAACGCCGCAAACATCGCCAGCATCGCCACCGTCAGCGGCACCAATGAAACAAGCGTGGTGTAGGACAGCGCGCCGGCCGTCTCGAAACACTTGTCGTCGAGAAAGCGCTGCCAGAGGAAATGGCCGAAGTTCAGCGTACGATCGCGGTTGAAGCGCAAATTCATAAGTGCGAAGGATGCTCTTCCCTGGTGTCGCCCGTACACTACCCCATCCTATGTGAACGCCCAAAGCGCATGAGCGACATTCTGGTTCTCTACTACAGCCGGTCCGGCCACACCGCACAGCTCGCCCGGCTGATCGCGCGGGGCGTCGAAGAGGTTCCGGGCATGCGTGCGCGCCTGCGCCAGGTGCCCCCGGTGGCGCCCGTCACCGAGTTGGCCCAACCACCGGAGCCGGAGGAAGGCGCACCCTACGTTACAAAGCAGGATCTGCACGATTGCGTGGGTCTCGCGCTGGGCAGCCCTACCCGCTTCGGCAATATGGCCGCGCCATTGAAGTATTTCCTGGACAGCACCGGCGCCGAATGGGCCAGCGGCGCACTGGTCGGAAAACCAGCCGCCGTTTTTACCGCGACCAGCACCATGCACGGCGGCCAGGAATCCACCTTGATCAGCATGGCGCTGCCACTGCTGCATCACGGCATGTTGCTGCTTGGCATTCCGTACACGGAACCGGCGCTCAGTCATACGACCAGCGGCGGCACGCCTTATGGGGCAAGTCATGTCACTGGCACAAAGGGCGACAACGCCATCAGCGAGCACGAACGCGAACTCGCTCGCGCGCTCGGTAAACGTCTGGCCGAGGCGGCGCGTAAATTGGCTGCAAACGGATGAGTGCGCCACTGATCACGGTCTATCGTCTTGGTCTCGCAGCGTGGGCCGCTTTGATCGTTCTGCAATGTGCTTGGTACGCGTGGCTGTTCCCGCCGCAGAGCATGCGCGTGTCGATTGCGCTGGCCATCACGGTTGTTCCATTGCTGCTTCCACTCGTGGCGCTTCGCAATGTGCGTCGCGCCTTGCTGTGGGTCGGCATTCTCAGCCTTTTCTATTTTTGTCACGGCGTAGCGGAAAGCTGGAGCTCGTCGCAGGAACGGTGGCTCGCGCTGTTTGAAATTCTGCTGACGTTACTGATCATCGGCGCGCTTGGCGCGGGTGTGAAACGCAAATCTGCTGCAGGCGCCCCTTAACCGAACACCACCATGCTCTGACGGCTGAGTGCGATGGGTTGTCCACCCGGGCCCCAGAGCATCACCTGCTGGCTGGTGTAACCGTCTTGCGCGACCTGCAGCTTTGCATCGATACGCCAGTTGCTCAGCGGCAAACCGCGGCTGTCGGCGAACAGCTCCAGCATCCACGAGAGTGAACTGCCGGGCGCAGGTTTGTCGAGCATCGACAAGGCGATCGGCGGGATGAAATCGGCGAAGGCCAGAACATGCGTTTCGTCGGCGACGCCATCGTCTTTAAGCGATATCTCGATCACCTGCTCCGTGTTAGCGCCGCCGGAAAAAGGAATGTCGCCCTGCAACCAACGTGCTTCAAATTGCTGGGTGAATTGCGGCAGCAAACCAGGCACGTAACGAAGTACATGCGGTTTCGCCATCGCTTCTACGGCGGGCTGCGACGGCAGCAGGCGCAGCGTCGATTCACGTGGCGCGCCAAAGATGCCTACGACCAGACACACGGTGTCATCGCCATGGAGCAGACGCGCTTCGATTTGCGTCACGCTTTTGCCCTGACGCAATACCTTCGCCGCGACTTTCACAGGACCAGCCGGAACCGGGGCAATAAATGCCACCTGCAGGCTGCGCAAGGGCACTTCCGCCTGCACGAGCGAGCGCATGACCCGCAAGGCCATCGCCGCTTGTATGCCGCCAAAAGCACTGCGGCCCTGCATCCAATCCTCGTCGAGAGAACCTGTCCACGTTTCGCCGTCGCGGCGGATGCTATTCAACGTTTCGGAAAATCGCATGTTTTTTTTGCCTCCGCGCGTATCCGACCATGCTAACGGATGATTGCGACAGCGTGCAGCACGCGGCGCTTTGCCTATACTTGCCACAAAGGCTCGAGCAAGGTGGCTGTCATGGGATTCCTGCAAGACGCTCCGCAACTGGCTCATCCGCACCGCAGCGACCGGTTGTTGATCGCTTTGCTCGATCGTGCCTTTCCGTCCAAACGCCGCAAGGCGCTGGATGCCGATCTCGACGCGCTGGGCGATTACGCACAGATGGCATGGGAACGCGCAAACCAAAGCGCGCGTCGCAAACCGATCCTTACGCAATGGGACGCATGGGGCCGTCGTGTCGATCGCGTTGAATTGACCACTGCGTGGATGGAAGGTCCGCAGCTCACCACGCGCCACAGCATTCTCGCGTCGGGACATGAAAATCACGAATACGCGCGACTGGAAGAATTCGCGCGCGCTTACGTCTATCACCTCGCGAGCGAGTTCTACACCTGTCCCTTGGCGATGACGGACGGCGCCGCGACCGCCATCAAGGCATCGGGCAACAAATCGCTTATCGATCGCGCGTTGCCGCATTTCCTGAGCCGCGACACGCAAAATTTCTGGTTGTCCGGACAATGGATGACCGAGAACGCGGGCGGGTCGGATATCAGCAACACCGAAACCGTGGCGGTGCAGGATGCCGAAGGCCAATGGCGTTTGTATGGCCGCAAATGGTTCAGCTCCGCTGTCGTTGGCGAAGCGGCGTTGGCGCTGGCGCGCCCGGAAGGCGCAGGAAGCGGTGCGGCCGCGCTCGCCCTGTTCTACGTCGAAACGATGAATGGCGCCGAGCGCAAGCCGGAATTGATGATCGATCGCCTGAAGGACAAACTCGGCACGCACGAATTGCCCACCGCGGAAATCCACCTCGACGGTTTGCCCGCGTGGCCGCTTGGCGAACTTGGGCATGGCGTGCGCCAGGTCGCTCCGATGCTCAACGTGACAAGGACTTGGAACGCGATCTGCGCTGTCGCCAGCATGTCGCGCGCGATCAGTCTTGCGCGTGATTACGCAACTCGGCGGCAGGCGTTTGGCCGTCCGTTGATCGAACAACCCCTGCACGCGCAAACGCTCGCTGATATGCAGGCCGAATTTGAAGGCGCCTTCGCGCTGGCCTTCGAAGTGGCCTATCTGCTCGGCCGCGTCGAACAGAACGCTGCGACGTTGCAGGAAACCGCATCGCTGCGTCTGCTTACGCCGCTCGCGAAATTGTGGACGGGCAAGATGGCCGTAAACCTGTGTTCCGAAGCGCTGGAATGCTTTGGCGGCGCCGGTTACATCGAAGACACGGGCCTGCCGCAACTGCTGCGCGATGCGCAGGTGTATGCGATATGGGAAGGCACCACCAATGTGCTGTCACTCGATAGCCTGCGTGCGCTTGCCGGCAACAACAGCTTCGCGGCGCTGCGCAAGGTGATCGGCGGATGGCTGGGGGACGCGCACAACGCGCAGGCGGCCTTCGCCGTGCACGCAGCGCTCGATGCAACCGCCACACACATGGACGCGCAGAAGCTCGAACGCAATGTGCTGGAAGCCGGTGCCCGCGGCATTGCCATATCACTCGCCCGCTGTGCGGCCGCTGCCCTGATGGCACGCCAGGCCGCATGGTCTTCCGCACGCGGCGACGAACGCCCGGCTGCCGCCTTGCGTCGCTTTCTGGGCCATGGCCTGCTGCGCCTGTCCGATATCAGCGGCGAAGACACCCGTCTTCTGACGGAGTAGCGCCGACAGCGGCGTCATCCTCCGGCTAAAATATCGGCTCATCCCTACGGCGTCCTGATCATGCAGCATCTGACCATCGTCACTACCGGCGGCACCATCGACAAGATCTACTTCGATGACAAGTCGGACTACAAGATCGGCGCACCGCAGATTGGCGAGATACTCACGCAACTCGGCGTGGCGTTTCAGTTCGATGTGATTCCGATACTGCGCAAGGACAGTCTGCATATGAATGCAGACGATCGCGCGTTGATCCGCTCCACGATCGAAGCGCAGCCGCATCGCCACGTACTGGTTACGCATGGCACGGACACCATGGTGGATACCGCCAAGGAACTCTCGTCGATCAAGGGCAAGGTGATTGTGTTGACGGGCGCTTTGAATCCCGCGCGCTTTCAGGGCTCAGATGCCGTATTCAACGTCGGCTGCGCCGTCGCCGCCGTGCAGACCTTGCCCGATGGCGTTTACATCGCCATGAACGGCCGCGTGTGGGACCCGGCGAAAGTTCGCAAGAATCGCGATGCGAACCGCTTCGAAGAAGCACCGAACGCTTGATTGTGAATCCTTCTCCCTCTGGGAGAAGGTGCCGGCAGGCGGATGAGGGTTCGGGTCTCGCGAAACATTGGAAGCTGGCGAAACGGCGCACCCTCACCCCAACCCCTCTCGGAGGGAGAGGGGCTAAAGCTCAAAGCTCGCGATAACGATCACCTCGAGGAAACACCGGGCGCGTGATGGTGAATCCTTCTCCCTCTGGGAGAAGGTGCCGGCAGGCGGACGAGGGTTCGGCTCTCGCGAAAACATTGGAAGCTACCGAACATGTGCACCCTCACCCCAACCCGTCTCCCGGAGGGAGAGGGACTAAAAGCTTCAAAGCATCCCGGTTTCGAGCTTGGCCACTTCCGACATCATCGATTGATTCCACGGCGGATCGAACACCAGATCCACATCCGCTTCGACAATTGTCGGAATGAATTCCAGCTTGGTGCGTGCATCGTCAATCAGCACATCGCCCATGCCGCAGCCCGGCGCGGTCAGCGTCATCTTCACGTACACCTTGCGCCGATCGGGACCGGCCGGCTCCAGGCTCACGTCGTAAACAAGCCCAAGCTCGACCACGTTGATCGGAATTTCCGGATCGAACACCGTGCGCAGTTGCTGCCACACCAGCTTTTCCACATCGGCATCGCTTGCGTCGTCCGCAAGCTCCAGCGGCGGCGGCGGCTCCTTGCCCAGCGCGTCGGCATCATTACCGGCGATGCGGAACAGATTGCCTTCCACATACACAGTGAAACTGCCGCCCAGCGCCTGGGTGATGTAGCCAACCTGACCGGCCGGCAAAACCACGCTCTCGCCCTGGGGCACCATGACTGCGCTGCAGTCCCGCTCCAGAGTGAATGGTTCGCTGCTTAGACTGAAACCGCTCATGCCATCTCGTCGATCGTTGTGGAAAGCCGCCTCGGCTTGCCCGGCCCTCTATTATGCCGGTGGCCTATGGGACCTGTCCCCTACACATCAGGCTGAAACGACGAAATCTCAAGGGACGAGGCGCGGAGAAAGACAGCATATGCAGGTAAAATGGACGCTTTATGCCACTGGACTTTGCGTGACCGTGCACCCTCTCGCCAGCCGTTATCCGTCATGACCCTGCGCCATCTGATCGATGAATGCTTTGCCCTGTTCTGCGCAGCGATGCTTGGCCTTGCTGCGGGCGCGATCTGGCTTCTACCCACCCTTTTCCTGCATCGGCAGATGCCATGGATGGCCATCCCCATCGGCTGGTTGCTTGCCAATGCGATCTGCCAATGGGTGCACAAGCGTGCCTGGAATGCGGCGTTTCTCGCCTCCATCGCCACCGTTGTCGCGACGTTATACGTTCATGTGCTCGGTGCCGCGACCACGCTCTGGGAGATGACATCCGGCTATGGATTAATCGGCGTCATACACACCGCGGGCATTCCGATGCTGCTGGATCTGGCGCGCTTCGGTATCGGTTCACGCGATATCGCCTACTGCGCTGGCGGCATCATCGTGGCAGTGCTTGTGGCACTGCGTCTCTCGCGCAAACCGCAGCGGACGGCCAGCTAGCTGTCCAGCGCCTTGATTTGGGAAACAAGCTGCCCCGCTGCCGCCTGTCCGTCGCCGTACAACATGCGTGCGTTGTCCGCGTAGAACAATGCGTTCTCGATACCCGCAAAACCGGTGCCCTTGCCGCGTTTCACCACAATCACCTGTTTGGCATCGGCCACATCGAGAATCGGCATGCCGTAAATGGGTGAGGATGGATCGGTCTTGGCGAGCGGATTGACCACATCGTTCGCGCCGATCACCAGCGCCACATCCGTGGCGGGAAATTCGGGATTGATGTCTTCCATGTCGACGATCAAGTCGTAGGGCACACCTGCCTCGGCAAGCAGCACATTCATGTGCCCGGGCATGCGTCCGGCGACGGGATGGATCGCGAATTTGACCTTCACGCCACGCGCCAGCAACAGCTGCGCAAACTCCCATACCTTGTGCTGCGCTTGGGCAACAGCCATGCCGTAACCGGGGACGATCACCACGCGCTCGGCATACGCCATCATAACGGCGGCATCGGCCGCTTCGATCGGCTTCTGGCTTCCGCCTATCTCTTGTGCGGCGGCACCCGACGCGGCACCAAAACTGCCGAACAACACGTTGCCAAGCGAACGATTCATCGCTTTGGCCATCAACTGCGTGAGCAACGTACCCGCAGCGCCGACCACCATGCCCGCGATGATCATCGCTTCGTTGTTCAACACGTAACCTTCGAACGCCACGGCCAGTCCGGTGAACGCGTTGTATAGCGAGATCACCACCGGCATATCGGCGCCGCCGATGGGCAGCGTCATCAGTAAACCGAACAGCAACGCGAGCACAAAGAAAGCGCCGATGAGCGGAAGGGTAAGATGCCCCGTCGCGATCATCACGCCAACCACCACGGCTGCCGCCAGAACCAGCATGTTCACCACACGCTGGCCTGGAAATACGAAGCGCCGATCCATCCAGCCCTGCAATTTGGCGAAGGCAATCAGCGAGCCGGAAAAACTCACCGAACCAATCAGCGCACCCAGCACACCCAACGCCAGCGCGACGGGGCTCAACGGCGCGATGACCGTGGCGATGCCATGCAGCGGTGACCAGCTTTCCGGCGCCAGCGGATAGGTATTGGGCGCAACCACGCCGTTTGCCACCGCCAAGCCACCCACGTGACTGATCAGCTCCGATGCACCGATCGCCGCAGCGGCACCGCCGCCCATGCCGTTGTAAAGCGCCACCATCTGCGGCATCGCGGTCATCGCCACCCGGCGACCCGACCACCACGCCGCCGCCACGCCGATCAGCACGGCGCCGATGATCAGTCCCCGGTTCTCCATGTCCGGCAGAAACAAGGTGGCGATCACCGCCAGCAGCATGCCGAAACCTGCCCAGACGATGCCGTCCCGCGCGGTGCGCGGCGAGCTCATGCGTTTCAGGCCGAGGATGAAAAGAAGGGCCGCGAGGAAGTAACAGGCGTCGATCAGTGTCTGTACCCAGGCCATCACTTGGCCCCTCCGCTGTCCTTGCCGGGCTTGCTGGTCTTGAACATCTCCAGCATCCGTTCCGTGACCACATAGCCACCGGCCGCATTACCGGCCCCTAAGAGAACGCCCACGAATCCGATGCACATCTCGAACGGCGTACGGGCGTGACCTAGCGCAATCATGGCCCCAACCAGCACAATGCCGTGTATGAAGTTCGACCCGGACATCAGCGGCGTATGGAGAATGACAGGTACACGCGCGATGATTTCGTAACCCGTGAACGCAGCCAACATGAAGATGTAAAGCGCCAGGAACCCGTCAAGCATGTGTTTCCCCCGCCAATCAGCCAGATACGACGCATCATACGGTGTCTGCGCCCTGTTCACTAAGTCAACCCGTGTGCGCGTCACGCGTTGATGACGGGAGTCGAACAGATGGAGCCACGGGATGCCCGTCCAGACGATTCGGAAACTGGCGCCATGAACAGCGTCTCGGCAGTGTTTGAGTCGGATCTCCTGGTCCAGGAAGGTCGGGCGGTGCCCGCCAGCCTGGATGCTTTCCTGGCCAGCATGGAGCGCCGGGCCTTCCGTATGGCCGAATTGCACCTGGGCCATCGCGAAGATGCCCTGGATGCCGTGCAAGACGCCATGCTCCGGCTGGTCAAGCATTATCGTGACAAACCGGCAGAGGAATGGACGCCACTGTTCTGGGGCATCCTGCGCCGGCGCATCGTGGACATTCAGCGCCGACGCAAGGTCCGCTCCATCGTGGTCGGTTGGCTCGGCGGCGGTCATGACGACGACGGCGACGAACTACCTGTGTGGGAACCGGCCGATACCGGTCCGGACCCGCTCGAAAAATTGCACGGCGAACAGTCTTTTGCAGATATGGCAGCAGCCGTGAAGAAGCTTCCGCAGCGTCAACGCGAGGCCTTCATGCTGCGAGTATTGGAAGGCCTGGATGTGGCTGAAACCGCACAGGCGATGGGCTGCTCGGAAGGCAGCGTCAAAACGCATCTCTCGCGTGCGATGCAGCACCTGCGAGAGGAACTGGAGGAGTGGCGATGAACTCGTCCGATAAAGATTTTGAAAAGCGCGCCCGCGCGCTCTATCAAGAAGCCGCTCACCGCGTTGATCCGGTGACGGCCGGTCGCCTGCGCGCTGCGCGCCGCACGGCACTGGAAGCGGCTACTAACCAGGCGTCGCCGCATCACCGTGCGCGCGTGCTGGTCCCCGTTGGTGCGCTGGCCGCCATGGCCCTGGCTGCATTGATGATCTGGCAACCGACACCGGGTCCGCACGATGCGTCCAGCCAGCAGGCTGCCGTCACATCCGCCCCCGTAGCTTCTGAACAGGATGCTGAAGTATTGCCACCGGGTACTGACAAGGCCGATCCAGGTCTGTACCAGAATCTCGACTTCTATAGCTGGTTGGCCGCCAATCAGGGCGGCAGCAGTAGCCAGCCCAAAAACTGAGCCATGCAGCCACGTCGACTTCGCCTGCCCGCCCTGTTCATCCTGACCCTTGGTTTCATGGCCGCGGCGCCGTCGCATGCGCAGAACGCACCTGTTGTACATCCCTGGAATTCACTGACGCCCACCCAGCGTAGTCTGCTCGGCCCGTTCCAGTCGCAGTGGGATTCCTTTCCCCCGCGCAGGCAGGAACGCCTGCTCGATCGCGAAAGGGATTGGGAATCGATGCCGCCGGAACGTCAGCAGCAGATCCGCAACAACATCGAACGCTGGCAACAGATGACGCCGGAAGAGCGTCAGCAAGCACAGCAGAACCAGCATCTGTACGAAACGCTGCCGCCTGACAAGCAGCAACAGCTGCACGACGCCTTCCAGCGCTTCCAGCAACTGCCACCGGCGCAGCGCGACGCGTTGCGCCGTCAATGGCAGCAGCAGTCGCCCGAGCAGAGGCAGCAATGGCTGAGGCACCTCGGCCCCAATTCCACGCTTCCCGGCAAGCATGCCTTCGGCATGCCAGGACGCTGACGACTCCGATCCTCGAATCTCTTCTGAAGCTCAGCGCTGATCAGCGTTGAGTTCGCGTGCGAGCGCGTGTGCGTCTTGGAGTTACACGTACTGTTTCTGACGATCCATCACCCACACGATCGCCCACGACACCGCAACAAACGCAACCCCGTTACGCATCGAGAGAGAGCAGCTGTTTCGACGGCACCGTCGGGCATTCCACTGTTGATCGCCCGCGACGCGGTCGTGATCGTGTTTGTGGAAACGCGTCTGCGGCCGCGTTACGCGGCAAAGATTTTTTCACCGCCACGCGTCACACAGCTCTTTGCGACAAGCTCGTCGTTGAAGTCAGGCTGCAGGCTGTTATCGCGAATGAGCAGCTCGGCGAAGTTGTAGATGTTGCGCGCATACATTTCCGACGCATGCAGTGGCGCACCCGCGGCAAGATTCAACGGGCCGAGGATGGTCACACCACCGTGCTCGACGCGCTCCCCCGGCTGCGTCAGTTCGCAATTGCCACCGCTATCGGCTGCCAAATCGACAATCAACGCGCCTGGCTTCATGCCATCCACCATGACCTTGGTTAGGATTTTGGGCGCTGCACGACCCGGTATGGCCGCAGTGGTGACAACGGCGTCGAAGACTTTTAGATGATCGGCCAAAGCCTGTTGCTGTGCGGCGCGTTCTTCGGCCGTCAGTTCGCGCGCATAACCGCCACTGCCTGCGGCGCTGACACCCAGGTCGAGAAACTTCGCACCCAGCGATTCGATCTGCTCGCGTGTTTCCGGGCGCACGTCATAACCTTCGATTTGCGCACCCAGACGGCGCGCCGTAGCAATCGCCTGCAACCCGGCAACACCCGCACCAATGACCAGTACACGCGATGGCCGGATGGTGCCGGCGGCGGTCGTCAGCATCGGGAAAAACTTCGGTGAGTTCTCGGCGGCAATGAGCATGGCTCGATAACCCGCCACCGCGGCCTGCGAACTGAGTACATCCATCGCCTGTGCGCGCGTGGTACGCGGCAGCAGCTCCAGCGAGAACGCGGTCACCTTGCGTTGCGCGAGCGCCTCGATTCGCGCTGTTGCACCATGCGGACGCAACTGCCCCACCACGATGCTGCCTTCGCGCAAGCGATCGATCGACGCATCGTCGGGAGGTGACACGCATGCCAGCAGATCGGTTTGTTGCAAAACCTGATCCCTGCCCGCGAACTCGACGTCGGCGTAGCTTGCATCCGGAAATCCCGACGAGCTGCCCGCGTCATGCTCCAGCAACACGCGTATGCCTTTGCCACGCAATTTCTTGGCGACTTCGGGCGTGATCGCCACGCGCCGCTCGCCGGCGGCCGTTTCACGCAATGCAGACACGGTGATCGACATCGGTTTTCCCCAGCGGAATCGTTTCTGCATCCTAGCCGATGCCCGTGTCGAGGCGAACTACCATTGGGATAGACTGGCCTGCCCGCCAACACGGAGTTCCGGATGTCGACGCAGCCAGTCAGCACTGCCTTGCTGGAGCTTGCCCGGACCACACGCGACAAGGCGTACGCGCCCTATTCCAACTTTCATGTCGGTGCCGCCCTGCAGACACGGGACGGCCGTCAGTTTCCGGGCTGCAATGTCGAAAATGCGGCGTACGGCTTATGCAACTGCGCCGAGCGCACCGCTCTGTTCAGCGCCATTGCCGCCGGATGCAAACCCGGCGACTTCACCGCCCTGGCTGTGATCGCCGATACGCCGGAACCCGTTACACCCTGCGGCTCGTGCAGGCAGGCACTTGCCGAACTGTGCGATGGCACGATGCCGGTGCTGCTGGCGAATGTGAGCGGCGCCACACGGCTCACGACCGTCGCCGCATTGCTTCCCGATGGGTTCCAGCTGAAGCATTCTGGCTGAGCCGATTGGAGAGGAGCAAAGTCGAGAGGAGCCGCAACCGGTTGTAGGATAGCGGTTTGTCCCCCGACGGCCTCCCCATGCACGACGCGCTTTCCCTGCTTCAACAACGTCACTCCGCGCCCTCCCGCCAGCTCGGCGAGCCTGCGCCCGATGCGAAGACATTGCGTGCATTGCTTGAAGCGTCCATCCGCGTGCCTGATCACGGCAAGCTGGTTCCGTTTCGTCTGATCGAACTGCGTGGCGACGCAAAACTGAAGTTCGGCGCGCAACTGGCCGAACGCGCCATTCGCCGCGATCCGAATCTGGCCGACTCCAAGCGCGAGAAAGAACGCAATCGCTACACGTACGCGCCGCTGGTGATCGTGGTGGTGGCCCGATTGAACGATGACGCCGGCATTCCAGAAATCGAACAGAAACTCTGCGCCGGCAATGTGGCGTACAACCTGCTTCTTGGCACCTACGCGCTTGGTTTTGGCGCGCAATGGCTCACGGGCTGGGCCGCGTACGATCCTGAAGTGGCCGCACTGTTGCGTTTGGCCAAGAACGAATGCGTGATCGGCTTCGTGCACATCGGCACACCGCAGACCGAAATTCCTGATCGCGATCGCCCTGCTGTGGACGATCTGCTAAGCCCGTGGCAGGGCTGACAACGTGCCTGCATCCAGCCATCCCACTGCGCATCTGATCGACGGCAGCCTTTACGTGTTTCGTGCCTGGCATTCCATGCCGGACGAATTTCACGACGCGGAAGGTCATCCCGTCAACGCGGTGCATGGCTACACGCGCTTCCTGTGCGAGTTGCTGGAGCGCGAAAAACCCTCGCATCTTGCGGTGGCATTCGATGCATCGTTGACCACATCATTTCGCAATGCGATCTATCCCCATTACAAAGCCAATCGCGAATTGCCGCCACCGGATCTGGAACGGCAGTTCGTGCAGTGCCGCGCGGTTACCGACGCATTGGGCGTACGCGTACTGATCGATCACACGTATGAAGCAGACGATCTGATCGGCAGCATGCTATGGAGCTTGCGCGGGCATGGTTTCCGCAGCGTGATCGTCTCCGCCGACAAAGATTTCGGTCAGTTACTGGGCGAGCACGACGAGCAATGGGACTTCGCACGCAACATGCGCTGGGGTCCCACTGGCGTATTCGAACGTCTCGGTGTACGCCCCGAGCAGGTCGCCGACTTCCTCGCTCTATGCGGCGATGCGGTCGATAACATACCCGGCGTACCCGGTGTCGGCGCAAAGACCGCAGCTGCGCTGCTCGCGCATTTCGGCAACATGGATGACTTGCTCGATCGCATCGATGAAGTCGCTTTTCTGCGCATACGCGGCGCCGCAAGCTGTGCCGCAAAACTGCGCGAGCATGCTGAATCGGCGCGACTTTATCGCCGATTGACACGTATTGCGCTGGATGCACCGGTCGAAGCAAGCGCTGAAGCCTTAGTGCGTCAACGCAACGCCGACAAAATTGAATCGCTATGCGAACAGCTCCGTTTCGGTCCGCTCACGCGCAATCGCCTGCGTGCACTGTGTAGTGCGCAGGATTAATCCATAGGGAAATACCTCACCATGTCGACAAAGCATGCTGATCGCAAGCCGAATGACGCTGACGCCCCGGTCGAGACCTTGTTTGAAGGACGATGGCTAAGCATGCGCCGGCGTGGGCGCTGGGAATACGCTGAGCGCAACAACCCGGGCGGCGCGGTCATCATTCTGGCCGTCACGCCCGAGGACAAAATCCTGTTCGTGCAGCAGTATCGCGTCGCCGTACAGCAGTTCACCATCGAAATGCCGGCCGGCCTGGTCGGCGACCTTGCCGACCAACACAACGAAAGCGCGTTGCTGGCCGCGCAGCGTGAGCTGGAAGAAGAAACCGGTTATCGCTGCGGCAACGTGACGTTTGTGCACGAAGGCCCATCATCATCCGGCATGAGCAGCGAGATCATTGCCTACGCACGCGCGCATGATCTTGTAAAAGTCAGCGAAGGCGGCGGCGATGAAAGCGAGAGCATCATCGTGCATGAAGTACCGCGCAAGGAAGCTGGCGCGTGGTTGCTCGCACGCGCCAACGAAGGCTTCTCCATCGACCCGAAACTGTTCGCAGGTCTGTGGTTTATCGAACATGCCGACCTGTTCGGCTGATCCGATTACGGCTGTCTCGCTTTTTCCTTGGCCAGCTGTGCATCGAGATCTTGCTCTGCCGAAGCGGCATAGGCTTTGCACGCTCCGGTATCGATGAGCGGGTCGGGCTGAGCGCCCCTCTGGCGTCGCCGTACTTTGTCCCAGAAGTTGCTTTGATCGGGGTGTGGCGTCAGCAGAATGTCGCATGGCAACGCCGAGACGTTGGCAATGGCCTTACGGAAATCCTCGACGCGGTGCGGATGCTTCGCATCATCGGTGTAGCGGAACGTTTTGTTGGTGTACGCCGTGAGACTGTCGGCATACACGATGTTCAGACACGTATTTCCTTCGCAACTGCGCCACGTCCAGGACATGCTGCCAGGTGTGTGTCCGGGTGTTGCATGCCCGGTGATCTCGACACCGCCCAAATTCACCACTTCGCCATCGCGCACCGTTCGCACGTCATGTACGGGCGCATAGGTGGGTGCAAGACCGAATTGGGGATCTTCCGGATCGGCACCGCCCAGTTGCAATGCATGCGCGCCGGGTGCACTCGCCAATACCTGTGCACCGCTATCGTGTTGAAGCGCAGCAATGCCGCCAGCGTGGTCCGAATGCGCGTGAGAGTTGACAATCCAATGAACATCGCTCACGCGGAATCCGAGTGCCTTGATATGAGCCTCAATGAGCGGCGCGGATTCGGGCAAATCGCCATCGATCAGCACTAGGCCGTGTGGCGTGTCGATCAGGATCGACGACAAACCGTGCGGGCCAACGTAGTAGACGTTTCCAAAAACCTTGAAGGGTGTCTGCGGAGCGTTCCAGGTTGCGCGATCCTGCGCACTTACATCCGCACTTACCGATGACCACATCGCCCAACAGGCAAGCGCAACACTGAGCGAAAAGCGAACGGACATGACGAACTCCATAGTGGGATCGCGGCGATGGTCCATCGCCGCGCGGTCCTTGCAGGGGCGTAAATGAGGCAACGCCGTGGCTGACGCCACCTCACATCAGTGCGAATGGCTTCTCAACGCCTTCACGCGCCACGCGGTCAACACGGCACCTACAAGTGCCAGGCCGCCCCACTCACCCACCAGTGTGCTGTCATTGCCCAACCACATCACACCCGCCACGGCGCCCACAACCACCATGGCAATTGCAGGTGTCAGAACCGGGTCGATACATTCGTAATGCCAACGCACCAGCAATGCCACACCCGTCACAGCCAGCAGAAGCCCGAACACGTCACGCAGCCAGCGAAATTCCGGCGGTATCGGCAAATCCGGAAAGATGTCGCCGAGTGGCGCATCGCCTACTTGCACGGCGTAACCGACACCGTCTTGCGCATCGCTGGCAGGAATCAACTTGTTGCCATCCACCTTGGCCACGACCGTGACGGTTTGTGTCGGAACGGCCTCCCAACCCACGCGAATGTCGCCAACCTGCGGATTGGACGGAACAGCGCTGGTGACGAGATGGCCGTCGTACAAACTGAAGCTCGCCGCGAGATTGCTCGGCAAATTGCGCAGATCCGGCGACACTGGCTGGCTACCTTCCAGCACGTGCAGCAGCGTCGTTGAGAGCACGAAGTCGTTGAGTCGAACGGCTCCCGCATAAAACTGCTGGCTCTGAATCGGAAACGGGCCCGGATTGGTGTGTCCTTCGGGATGGACAAAATGGCTGGAGTCGATGGGTTTGTCTTCCCAATCGAGTTCGTAAGCGGGCGGCCCGCCGAATTGGGTTTCGTGCCACTGGAACATCTGCACGTGGCGAATCAGTATCGGCTGATTGGTCTGCTGATTGAATTGTTGATCGAGCGGTGCTTCGACCACCTGCAAATCGCCTACCACGCGCACCATATAGCCCTGCTCGTCCCTATCGGGGCGGCCTGCCGTTCCCAGATCGAGAACGTCGCCACCGTGACGGCGCATTTGCGTCTGGTAGTCGATCTGTCCTTTTTCGGTGACGGCAGCCAGACCGACACCGATGAGAAGAATCACCGCTCCCAAAGCGGGCAACAACAATTCACGGAATGATGGAGGGGCCTTACGCTCGCCGCTCATCGAACCTCCGGGTGGTTGTCGCGGGATACCGGTCTTTATCTAGAGCAGGGCTCCGCGCAATTGGGGCTGCTCTTCATACGTACCATAACGCCCACGCTCGTCGCGTGTCACGCGGGCGATGGCGCAAGCGTGGTCGTGCGTGAAAAACAACCTTACGTTGCGCGCGAGCTTGTCGTCCAGGAAGCTGCGCTTTTCTTCGATCAAAGCTTCCGGGAAGCGGTCGTAACCCATCGTAATGGGCAAATGGACCCAATGCTTGCCCGGAATCAGATCGGCGCAAAAAACTACGCCTGCACATTCCGCCAGCATCAATCCCGGCGTATGACCATCTGAAAAATGGAAGCGGACAGCCTGCCCCAGCGTCTGCGAATGCTCACCGGCCACCAGCTCCAGACGGCCACTCTGAAGCAGTAACGACTGCAGCTCGGGAACAAAGGAAGCCCGATCGCGCGGATGCGGCTTCATCGCGCGCTGCCAGTGTTGGGCACCGACCAAAAATGTGGCGTGGGGAAACAGCAGGCTCGGCGTCCTGCCCTCCTCCCATGGCGCAAGCAAACCGCCTGCGTGGTCGAAGTGCAGATGCGAAAGCACTACGACGTCGATGTCTTCATGGGATACACCTGCCTCGGCAAGCGAATCAAGCAAGACGTGATGACTTTCCACGACGCCGTAGCGCTCACGCAACGCCGGCTCGAAGAAAGCGCCGATGCCCGTTTCGAACAGCACGTTACGCCCGTCGAGATCCTTCACCAGCAAGCAACGGCATGCGAGCGGGATGCGATTGAGTTCGTCCGGCGCAATCCAGCGCGACCACATGGGTTTGGGTGCATTGCCGAACATCGCGCCGCCATCGAGCTTCTGCGAATTACCGTCGATCGACCAGAACTGCATAACCACTTCCCCACATCAAAGATGTCGCGCTCAAGCGCCTTTCGCTGATGACGAAAGGCGTTTGAAGCAGCTGCGCGTTATTGCACTTTGCCCAAGCCATCGGCGCGCCGCGGATCGCTGGCTGCATCGACCTTGTTCGTGCGGCGATCCCAAATCACGACGTTCATGAAACCCCAGGGTTCGCGCTGCTTGAGCGTATAACCCATTTTGGTTAGCGCATCGCTAGTGGACGCGTCGAAGGTACCCGGCTCAACCATGACCACGTCGGGCATGTATTGATGATGGAAACGTTTGTGCGCGGCGACATCATGCGCATCGCCACCATCGATAAAGGCAAGAATGCCTTCCAGCACCTGCGTGATGATGGTCGAGCCGCCCGGCGAGCCGATGACCGCCGTGCGATCGGGGCCAATGACGATGCTCGGCGACATCGACGACAACATGCGCTTGCCCGGCTCCGGCGCATTCGCCTTGCTGCCGAGCAATCCATAGACATTGGGCTTGTTCGGCACTAATGCGAAGTCGTCCATTTCATCGTTCAGCAGCACACCCGTGCCATCGGCAACGAAGGTGGAACCAAGCACGTAGTTCACCGTTGCGGTAATCGCGACCATGTTGCCGTCCGCATCGATGATCGAGAAATGCGTGGTGTGCATGCCGGGATCTTCGCTGCTGGACGGTGCGAGCATCGATGACGGCGTGGCCTTGTCGGGCAAGATGGTCTGACGCAAACCGTCGGCGTAATACGGCGACAGCAACATATTGAGCGGCATCTTCACGAAGTCCGGATCGCCCAGATAATCGTTGTGATCGCGAAACGCGCGACGCATCGATTCGACCACCAGATGCACACGGTGCACCTGATCGAGTTTGGTGAGATCGAAACCGGAAAGTATGTTGAGGATTTCAGCAATGGCCACACCGCCGGACGACGGTGGCGGCGCCGTAATGATCTTATAGCCGCGATAGTCGAGCGTGATCGGCAAGCGTTCCTTCACGCTGTACGAGGACAGATCTTTCAACGTCCAGTTGCCGCCCGCTGCGTGGACGGCATCGACGATCTTCTTCGCGGTTTCGCCGCTGTAGAAACCGGCATTACCGTATTGCCCGAGCAATTGAAGCGTGTGCGCCTGATCGGGGTCGCGCCAGATTTCACCGGCTGCAGGCACTTTGCCGTTGGGCAGGAACTTGGTCGCCGACGCCGGCCAACGCTGAAGATTTTTCTGTTCGTCTTCAATGGACCCAAGCAAACGGTTATCGGGCTTGAAACCGTCGCGTGCGGTTCGAATGGCGGGTGCAAGCGAATCGGCCAAGGTCAATTTGCCGTAGTGCTTGGCGAGCCACACCAAGCCCGCCGGTTCGCCCGGAATGCCTGCGGAGAATGGACCCTTCAACGCCGTATCGCGGTTGGGCGTGCCGTCCGGATTGAGGTAATCCTTGGGATTGACCGCCGCCGGCGCCGCTTCACGCGCATCGATAAAGACATCGCGATTGCCGGCAGCCACGTGCATCGTGGCCATGAAACCACCGCCAATGCCGGAGCTTTCCGGTTCCACCACGGAAAGCGTGGAAGCCACCGCAATCGCCGCGTCAAAGGCGTTGCCACCCTTGGCAAGCACTTCGAAACCCGCCTGCGTAGCCAGCGCGTTGGCGCTTGCGATGCCGGCATGACCAGGACGCGACGCAAGCGGCGCTGCCTTGGTGGAAGGTGTCGGATTGTCGGCTGCGAATGCAGCGCCGGTAGTCAGAACAAAACCTGTAAGCAACACGCGCCAGCGCAACGCAACCTTCATGCCTTGCTCTCCATCAGATGGGTGTATTTGTCTTGCAGTTGCTCGTGCGTTTCGGTGTGCGCGGGGTCGACGATGATGCATTCGACCGGGCACACCACCACGCACTGCGGTTCGTCATGGTGACCGATGCACTCGGTGCATAACGAAGGATCGATGACGTAGTACTCCTCGCCAAGCGAAATCGCCTTGTTAGGGCAGACCGGTTCGCAGACGTCGCAGTTGACGCAGGTGTCGAGGATCTTGAGAGACATGCCGGACAAGTTTACACGGGCATGCGCTTATTGTGCGAAGCAACAAAAGTGCATAAGCACAAACAAATAGGCGGAATGCCGAAAAAGCATGGAGACATCGCCCGCATATCTGTACTGAAGTACGACCGGGCGTATTGTGAAGGCGGCGAGGATGCCCTCGCCGCCTTCGCAATGTCTTACATCGTCTTGTAGCGGATGGTGGCGCCGGTCGGCTGCAGAGCCTGTTCCACGCGCTGTTCATCGGCCTGATCGCCGATCACCAAAACGATAACGCCCTTGAAGGAGCCGGGCTTGGCGCCTTTGAAGGCGTCGGTCACGAAGTCGGCGGTCTTGCCCGAATTCGGGCCGCCGAAGGCAAGCAGGTTGCCGGGCAGCACGCCGCGGGCGACATCGTCTTGTACGTTGCTCAGCTGGCGATCGCGCGAATCGTTGGAGGCATCGTCGTCACCGGCCGGCACCATGAAGGCGTATGGCTGGCTGGCGGTCATGCCCTGCATGTTCTGCTGGACGATCTGGCCGAGGTAAGCACCCCAGGCTTTGCCGTCGTTCGCATCGGCAGGCTTGGTGAGCTGCTGGGCCTGCTGCGTTTGTTGTTGACCATTGTCGCTCTGGTTGTTGCACGCGGACAGAGCCAGGCAGCCGGTCAACGCTAGGGCAGTGGCAATGAGAGTGAGTTTACGCATAGTTATCCCCTTCGGTTTCGGGTTGCTTTTTATGCCAGCGCTGCCGCATGGCTTGTTGGACCGCGGGATGCACGAAACCGGAAATGTCACCACCCAGGCGACCGATCTCGCGTACCAGCGAGGACGAAATGAAGCTGTACTGCTCCGCTGGCGTCAAGAATAGCGTTTCCACCTTCGGAATGAGATGCCGATTCATGCTCGCGAGCTGAAATTCGTATTCGAAATCAGACACGGCGCGCAAACCGCGAAGGATGACGCCTGCACCAATCTCTTCGACAAACTGCGCCAGCAGGCTATCGAATCCGCGCACCTCGACATTCTTCAGATCGGCCAGCGCCAGACGCGCGAGCGAAATGCGCTCCTGCAGCGTAAAGCCCGGACCCTTGCCCTTGTTCGGACTTTCGGCAACCGCCACCACAACGCGCTCGAACAAGGGCGACGCTCGCGCCACTAAATCAGCGTGGCCGTTGGTGATGGGGTCGAAGGTGCCCGGATAAACCGCAAGGCGTGTATTGACCGGTGGCTTGTTCACGAAAAAAGGCTTTCGCGGGGGAAAGCATTAGCTTAACGGAATGGTCTAGGTCCGGCGATAGAGCGCGTAACGCACCTCACCGGCTTGTCCCTCGCGGTGCGGCATCCAATTGGCAGGAACAACGGGTGCCATTGCGCGAGGGGATTCCACGTAAATCCATGCAGATGCCGTCAGCCATCCGCGCAGCTCCAGTTGCTGCGCCAGCGGCGTCCAGAGATTCAAGGCGAAGGGTGGATCGAGGAATACCAGTCCAAACGGCTGCGGCGTTCCTTGCAGATAACGCGCGGCATCAAGGCCGGATACAGCGCCGCCTTCCGCCTTGAGCCTTGCAAGGTTGCCGCGGAGTGACTCCGCAGCAGCGCCATCGGGCTCGACGAACTGCACTATTCCGGCACCGCGCGAAAGCGCCTCGATACCCAATGCGCCAGTACCGGCACACAGATCCAGCGCCCGCACCCCCGCAATGGTAGGCGCCAGCCAGTTGAACAGCGTCTCGCGCACGCGCTCGGGCGTGGGCCGCAGCCCCGGAAGGTCCGGCACGTTCAATCGGGAATTGCGCAAGTGGCCGCCAATGATGCGGATTCGGCCGGCTGCAGGCGTCATGCGCTGCCGTCCTCAGCGGCTAGGTCGTCCTCAGCGGCCAGTACGGGTCGGGGTGATAGCATGGCGCCTATTGTCTTCGAATCACGCCCCTCATGCTCAAGTTCTGGAAGAAGAAGCCTGCCGATAACGGCGCCGGGGAAAACGAGGAAGCGACGGATCAGGCGCCAGCGCAAGCCATTGCGCAGGAAACGCCCGCTCCCGTGGAAGCGCCCGTTGCAGCGTCCGAAACATCTGCCGAGGCACCTGCCCGGCGCAGCTGGCGCGAGCGTCTATCCGGCAGTGTTTTTTCGCGCGGCATTTCAACGTTGTTCTCCCGTCATCCCAAGCTCGACGACGGCTTGCTGGATGAACTGGAAACCACGTTGATCACTGCTGACGTCGGCATCGAAGCGAGTACGTCGCTCGTGGAGACGTTGCGCAAGCGTATGCACAAGCGCGAGTTCGCCGATGCAGACGCGTTACTGCAAGCGTTGCGTCAGGAACTGATCGCCTTGCTCAAGCCGGTGCAGACATCGCTCGACATTGCAGGTCGCAAACCCTTCGTGGTCCTCACGGTCGGCATCAACGGCGCCGGCAAAACCACCACCATCGGAAAACTCGCCCGTCGCTGGCGCGACGAAGGCAAGCAAGTGCTCTTGGCCGCTGGCGACACATTCCGCGCAGCAGCCGTCGAGCAACTGAAGACATGGGGGGAACGCAACCAGGTGCCCGTGATTTCGCAAGGACAGGATGCCGATGCGGCAAGCGTGATCTTCGACGCACTTCAAGCCGCGCGCTCACGCAACGCAGACGTGTTGATTGCCGACACTGCCGGCCGCCTGCACACGCAAGGAGGCCTGATGGACGAGTTGGGCAAGATTGCGCGCGTGCTCAAAAAGCTCGACGCCGATGCACCGCATGAAGTGCTGATGGTGATCGATGGCACCACCGGCCAGAACGCAGTGAATCAGGTGCGTCAGTTCCGTCAGATTGTCGGCGTCACCGGTTTGGTCGTCACGAAACTCGATGGCACTGCCAAAGGCGGTGTGGTATTCGCCTTGGCGCGCGAATTCGGCCTGCCGATTCGATTTGTCGGCTTGGGTGAAACCGCGACGGACTTGCGCGTGTTCGACGCGCAAGCCTATGTCGATGGTCTGCTTCCTGCCGAATTCGCAAAAACTTAAATGACCTTTCCGCGACCGCTACGATTGTTGCTGATCATCACGGGCGGCGTGTTCGGTGTGATCGCGCTTGGCGTACTCGCATCGCTATATCTGCTGCTGCAACCCGATCGTTTCACCGCCATGTTGCAGGAGCAGGCCAAGGAAGCTGGCCTGCAACTGACGCTATCCAGTCCCGCCAGCCCTACGCTGTTTCCGCGCCCGGCACTGCAGCTGGAAGGCATCACGCTGATTGCGACCGATACGGGCTCTCGCGACACCAACATGCCCATCTTGCTCGCTGCAAACGGCCGACTGGTACTTCCATGGCGCACGTTGTTTGGCGGTCCGGTGGTGATCTCGCGTATGCAGATCAATTCGCCACGCGTCGATCTGGATGCGTTGCAGGCATGGCTACTCGCACTACCGCCGCAATCGACCAGCGTGCCCCAACAGATACCGCGCATTGCAACAGGTGTTCGCATTCGCAATGGCAACCTGGTGGAAGGAAACAGCGAGTGGTTGAACGATGTATCGCTCGATACCGGCCGCCTCGCACCGAATCAGACATTCTGGATAAATCTGTCCGGCAAAGAAGCCGACGGCACGCTTTTGCAACTGCAACTCTCGAGCACGCCAAGCATCGACAATGGTGTTTTGCTGCTCGACAACATCACCGTGCATGCCGCAGACAGCAGTGCCACCGAGATGCATCTGGCGGGTCATGCACGCTGGAAAGGCGCGGCAAACGCAACGCTGGAGCTGCAAGGCAAATTCTCTCAGAAGGATGAAGGCAACTATGACGCGGCCGTCATGCTCGCACCGGCGAGCCAAGACAATCCTTTGCTGCTTCACCTGAAGCTGCTCGGCACGAATAACCATGTCGATCTGGAGCTGCCGCCATTGGGATTGGCGCACTGGTGGAATCAGATGGCCAATCCGCAAGGGCCGAGGCTCTCTGCGCCGCCCGGCAATGGACAAGTCGACATGGCCACGCTCGACATCGGCAAAGTGCACATCGAAGGATTGAGCGTGCAAACCGGCAATGCCGTGCCTGCCGATGCGGAAAGTGTTGCGCCCCCTGCCAAACCTGTTGCACCGAATCCGCAGTGACCGCGTTCGCTGCCGCCGTGCTCGCCTGGTTCGATCGTCATGGTCGTCATGACTTGCCGTGGCAGCACCCGCGCGATGCGTATCGCGTGTGGCTTTCGGAAATCATGCTGCAGCAGACGCAGGTGGCTACCGTCATTCCGTACTTCCAGCGTTTCATGGCGAAACTGCCGACACTGCGCAATCTCGCCGCTGCAGACGAAGATACCGTCCTGGCGTTGTGGTCCGGCCTTGGTTATTACCGGCGCGCGCGTTTTCTGCATCGCGCCGCGCAACTGTGCGTTGAATTGCATAGCGGCGAGTTGCCGCGCGATTTCGATTCACTTGCTGCGCTACCGGGCATCGGTCGCTCCACCGCCGGCGCTATCCTCGCGCAGGCCTATGGATTGCGCTTTCCTATTCTCGACGGCAACGTGAAACGCGTGCTGACGCGATATCACGGCATCGCTGGACATCCCGGCGAACGAGAGGTCGAGAAGCAACTCTGGCTTCGCGCGGACCAACACACGCCCGCAGAACGCACGGCCAATTACACCCAGGCGATCATGGATCTGGGTGCCACGGTATGCGTGCGCACGCGCCCGCTCTGCAACGCATGCCCGATGCGCGGCGATTGCGTCGCGTTCCGCGAAAACCTCACTACGCAATTGCCGACGCCCAAGCCCGGAAAAACCATTCCAACGCGCAGCACGATCATGCTGATCCTGCGCGACATGGAGGGTCGCATGCTTCTGCGGCGTCGCGGCGCACAAGGTGTGTGGTCTGGCCTTTGGAGCCTGCCGGAAGCCGACGAGATCGACAACGCATGGCGCGAAGCCCAGCGTCACGCGCGCATCGACGATGCACAGTCACTAACGCCGTTCGTTCATGTCTTCAGCCACTACCGGCTTCAGATTCAACCGTTGCTGTTCGACGGCGCAGCGCCAATACACGCAATCGCCGATAATGCGGACCTGCGCTGGTGCACCATCGCCGATCTGCCCGCACTCGGCCTGCCCGCCCCGGTGCGAACCTTGCTGATGGCGCTGCCGGAAGCCACCGAAGAAGAGAAACAATCATGAGCCGCACCATTCACTGCGCGAAACTCGACATCGAGGCCGAAGGCCTGGACTTCGCCCCCTGGCCCGGTCCACTAGGCCAGCGCATCTACGCCGAAATCTCCAAACCCGCGTGGCAGCAATGGCTGAGCCACCAGACCATGCTGATCAACGAATACCGTCTCAACCCGCTCGATCCCAAATCGCGCAAGTTTCTGGGCGAGGAAATGGAAAAATTCTTCTTCGGCGGCGACGTGAAAACCCCGGAAGGCTACGTGGCGCCCGAGTCCAAGTCTTGACGCAAGGCCCCCCATCCGATTTAATGTGCGGCTCCACGCAACACCGATGGCCCATGCGGCTGTCCACCCTGGCCGGGTAGCTCAGTTGGTAGAGCAGGGGATTGAAAATCCCCGTGTCGGCGGTTCGATTCCGTCCCCGGCCACCATTGAATTCCATGAAAAAGCCCGCCTATCGAAGCGGGCTTTTTCTTTTTCGCTGTTCATCGATATCGCAGGTCGTGCGGTCGGACACACCCAATTCAATGAGTCCTCAATCGCCTGGACCATGCACCGATCTTGCGCGCCGCTCCCCACCTGATCGATTCATGCGATTCGCTATGCATGAGTCGTTGGCTTATCACGCGAAGTACCTGCGCCATCAACATGCATTCTTCTTCGGGCTTCAATACATCGGTGGTTGTAGTCGAGGCTTCATTGAATCGCATGTCGAAATCGGGAGCTTCCAGACCGTAGGTATCTACAAGCCGGTCGTTGATGTGAGCAAAGCGCTGCATCAACGTTGTTCGCTCATGGAGCGTCAACGCACTCTCCAGCGCTATCTCGCTTGATACGGCGTTCTCGGACCGAAGCCACGCAAGCAAACTCCTGCGCAACTGATTGGCTTCGTGGTAAGCGTCTGGTTCGCCTGCGCGCATGGCTTCGCGCCACGTAGGCAGAAATTGATTGATGCCATGAAGGACCCGCGCTTCATACAGGCTGATTCGCTGATTGATGCGACCTACCGACTCGAATTCAGATAGATCGATATGACCCAGCCCTGCGCAACGCAAGAAATCGGCGGTAAGGCTATTTCGACATGCGCTTGCGTATGACCTGACCGTCACCGCATCGTTACCGAATACGGCCTGCCAATCCTCGACAACCTGTAACGGATTGAAACGGCGAACGTCCGGTGAAATACGATCAATCGGTATCCAGTCGCGGCTGCCGCAGCATAAATCCGTGGATAGTGCGCTCAATGCCATCTCGTCCTGCCTGCGCGCATACAGGATGACATGCACCGAGTGCGCGGACAGATACCCAGCCAATTCGTGTATTGCAGCGCGATCAAAGCGCGACGACATATGCTCGGCGCTAAGCAAGACACAGTCGCTGCGTGTGCGATCGATATGGCGATTTAAATGATCCATCATCACAGCAACGGGTTGCTGTGACGATGCCGCAATGAAATCGCATCGATCAGAGGAGAGAAATGCCGCCGCAATGGGATGATGCGCTCTTTGCTGACACAGCAAACTGTCTGTTGGATACAGGACGCCATATTTCTTGCGCAACAAATTCGCATTCGCATGCAACGTGTGCTGCAGATACGTCGTCCCAGTCTTTTCACTTCCGATGTGAAGAAGAACGTGCGCCACGCGTATTTCCCCGTGCTGAAAAGGAAGCAGCCGACACCCCGTCGCGTCGTCAGCCTGACGCAAGAATAGCGTAAGTTTCGATGAAAGCTAGGCGAAGGCTTCGACAGAATTTATCGTAAAATCATGCCGTTCCGATCATTTTTGCGAGCTCGTTCGCAATATCTTGCATAACGGCATCTTCGGACCCGGTACGCGAGGCCGGGGCACCTCAAAACGCATGCGTCCGGGAATCCCAACGCGAGGACATATCTACTGCTCCTTGACGCCGTCTGCACCTATTCCACACATAGGAAAATTCACATTCACCCAATCGTGTGATTCGACGGACGGGTGTCATGAGCACGTTTTATATCCCCTACTGTGAAAGCCAGGCTGCGGAATGGCGTGTGGTAGAGAACGGTAAGACCCAGCTTTTTCACTCCCGCCGCGAGGCGCTTGTGTTTGCTATTGACCGATGCAGGGAGGCTCGGGCGTCCGGGGACCCTTCGGCAGTAATCAGCATTGAGGGAAATGACGGCCAGTGGCGGGCGTTTGATAGCCGCTTGGTGCCGGCCGCCGATGAAGCCCCAGCCTGGAACACCACGGTTCGCCACTGACGACCGGCGTCTGCCCTGACCGGGCTCAAGTAACCGCCAGCCTCGCCGATAAAACACTCAACAATTCTCACCCGGGCTTGGGGAAGTCCGGGGGCGGCCATCGCAGGGGGTGTGCCATGATTTTAACCGTCGTAGAAGAACTGATGCTCCACAACAAAACCTGCCCACAGTGTGGTGCGGGCGAACCATGCCTTGTTGCCGAGCATATTCAGGACTGCTGGCCTCAACGCGTTGCCTCGCAGGCGGCCGCGGTTCTTTCAGAGATATCGGCCGGGGTTGTTGAAGAACAACCCGTTGTGGCAGCTCGTGTTCGGGTGCCGCAATTCAGCAGATTTGGATGACATCGGCGTCCATCTCGATGATGTACCGGTGACGCTACTGTTCATCCGTACATCATCGAGCACAGCGCGTGCGACACATGCGCCACGTGGTACGTATTACCTCAGTGACGCATGTGGATGTAAAGCCATACGTGTTGTGTCCGCATCAAAAACATGAAGGTTCATGCACGATACGGCTCGATAAATAGTTCGTTAGCAAAGCATGAATAAACGCCTATCGCGGTGTTCTATTTTCACTTCGGATTGATATCGAGCGACAAAGACTCAAGGCTCCGAAAAGCCACGAGGATCCGTCCGTGAACAAGACGATTACTTCATTGACCATCGCGCTAGCGCTGGGATGCGGTGTCGCCGCGGCGCAACAGGCCATGACTGAGCAGGACGTACGCGCCGACCTTGCACAACAGGGTTACAACGACGTGCACGATGTGGACTTTCATGACGGCGTCTGGACGGCTCGCGCCAAAAGCGGCGACGGCACGAAAGTGAAATTACGCATTGACCCCACCACCGGACGCGCATTCCCCGACTCGCAGATTTCCCGCCTGAGTGAAGCCGACGTTCGTGCACAACTTTCGACAGACGGCTACACGCGCGTGCACGACGTCGATTTCAATAATGGCGTCTGGACGGCCAAAGCGGAAAACCAGAGCGGCAAGGACGTGAAGCTGCAGATCGATCCGGATACTGGACGAATCATCGGCAGCAATTGATCGCCTGCCGGACTTCCTAACAACGCGGGGATGACCGATCCCCGCGTTGTTTGCATCTCACAACGATGTCGTCAGATTGGTGACCCAATCGGGCAAGATGCCGATGACGGTTGCCTCCAGAGCGCGATCCGTACCGGTGATGATCAGCACGCCGACCAGCAACATCAATGCACCCAATATACGTCGCCCACGCGTGCTCGCATTCATCAGTCGGACGCGCCAGCGCGACATCAATTTCTGTGTCGCCATGGCCATCGCTAACAGCACCGTTGCAATGCCCAGTGCAAAAGCCAGCATCACAAAAGCGACCTCACCAAGGTTTTTGCCTTGCGCAGCCAGCACTGTCGCAGCACCGAGTGTTGGTCCTACGCAAGGGCTCCAGACCAGACCAAGCAATACACCGATACCCGCCTGCCCGACCAAACCGAATCGCTCCAATCGCGCCTGACGTTCCCCTGCCCAGCTCGCGAG
>NZ_DATHMR010000134.1:0-7078 GCF_035486915.1 Dyella sp.
ACAAGCCCTTGCGATACCTTCGCAGCATTTCTGGGACGCTGACTTTTTCCGCCAGCATGCGCCCGGTTTCATGATCGATGACGATCGCGACGGCGCGCCACGCAATCACGTGCTGTGGGCGGGCGATCAGGGGCAGGTGGGCTGGTTTATTCATAGCTACAAATCCGCATGGATGCCTGCGTCGTTGTTGCAGGCGGACCAGCAATCCCGATTGGTCGATGCATTGTTTGCATGCACGCGTCACTGGGACGTCGCGTTTCACTACAACAAAGGATTGGCGGGCGCTCCGGCCGAAGCGCTGGCGGCGTCCCGAGACACAGCCACGAATCCGCAAGTCCTCGATGCGTTTGCGTTGGCGATACTCGGGGGCGGCGGCGATCCCGCCTATCCGGGCATGCCCGGTCCGGGTCCCAACATGGCTGAAGCGCGCGACGATGCTGCGCAAATCGCGAAGGCCATGGACGAATTATCGAAGGTCGCACCGAACGCCGGCGCGTATGTATCGGAAAGCGATTACTTCCAGCGCGACTGGCAAGCAGCGTTCTGGGGTGCGAATTATCCCAGGCTTGCAGCCGTGAAGCAGAAGTACGATCCGGACGGATTGTTTTTCGTGCATCACGGTGTCGGCAGTGAAGCCTGGAGCGCCGATGGATTTACGCGCCTGATTTGAGGTGATGAACGCGGGCAGAAAACGAACAACAACAAGCTTAGGAGAAGCTTAGTCGGCCCTGCTTTTTGTCCGCTGAAGTGATTGTCGTCACGCGAACCTAACATACGAGACATCCTGCGCGTCGCTGTCAAAAATACTTCATTTCACATGATTACCGTGGCTGGGTTGTGCCCTGTAGCTCCGCTCACACACCACTCGGAGATCATGATGACCATGACCACGTCTTTCCGCTTTAGACGTCGGCGCGCTGTTGCCGCGCTTGCATTGACAGCTCTTGCAGCAAGTGTCGCCGCCTATGCTGATGATTTTTCGTTCCAGCGTGATTTTCGTTTTTGGCCAGATAATCTGGTCGTTAGTCGCAGTGTGTACGACAACAATGCCAGCAACGTTCAAGTGGGACAGATCTTGCCGCCGGATTGTCCGGCGAGCAGCGGCGCTTGCGGGGTTGCGCCCGGTGCGCCGTATGATGGCACCTATCCCGAAGTGTTCAATGACGTGATCTACGATCCAAGCTTCGGTATCACGTCGCGCATCTATCTCGATCAGCTGACGCCCAATGGCTGGTTGATCGATTCGCTGGAAGTTCCCAACAGCATGCGTCCCGCTGCGAAAGAAGGACAGCTGGTGACGAGCTTCAGCTCCAAATCGGAACTTGGCCTGCATCTGTCGCTGGATGGCAAGTACCTTACATTCATCGGTTATGTCGCGCCGGTGAACACTATCGATGTGTCCAATGCGAACACGCCCGGTGCGGTCGATCCGACCAATCCCGACGGACAAACCTTTTACCGTGCCGTGGCAACGGTCGACGGTGCGGGTCGATTCCAGTTCACCGAAACCAACGCCTATAGCGGCGACAACGGTCGTGCGGCGATCCTCAATAACGTCAACGGCCAGAATATCTTCTATACCGCGGGCAACGCAGGTAACGGCAGCAACCCACAGCCCAATGGCATCATCCTGGGTGCTGGTGCGCAGCTGATTGCGCCATCAGACCTGCCCGAAGCGTTGCAGAACCCGGGTGTCACCACGCCGTTGGCGAGTTTCTCGGTGACGGCACTTGGCGACAAAGCCGACAAGATCGGTAAAGACGACAACTTCCGCGGCATCGCTGTGTACAACAACGTGATGTATTACACCAAGGGCAGTGGCAGCAACGGTGTGAACACCGTGTACTTCGTGGATACCACGGGCACGGCATGTCCCAAAGGCGTGGGTGTTCCGGTGCCTGGCGCATCCTTGCCCTCCGCACCACTTTCCTACAATGCGGCCACGTTGCAGACGTCGGGTCTGCCGACCAACATGTGCATCCTTGCCGGCTTTCCCACTGCATTGGCGAAGACGGCAACGACGGTGTCCTTTCCGTTCGGCATCTGGTTCGCCGATGCAAATACGTTATATGTCGCCGATGAAGGCGACGGCTACACCGGCGGCACTGATCTGTACACACATGCAGCTGGGCAGACGACGGCTGGCCTGCAGAAGTGGGTTTACAACGTATCGACCAAGACCTGGAATCTCGCTTACACCTTGCAGGCTGGTTTGAATCTCGGTCAGCCCTATACGGTGCACAACTATCCCACCGGCACGAATCTAGCGACGAGTCTGCCGTGGTCGCCAGCAACGGATGGTTTGCGTCAGATCACCGGCCGCGTGGACGCCGATGGCAAGGTCACCATCTGGGCGGTTACCTCAACCATCAGCGGCGGCGGCGATACGGGTGCCGATCCGAACCGCTTGGTTGCGATTCGCGATACGTTGTCCAATACAACGGCGGCGGGTGCTGCGCATGAGCAGTTCGTGACTCTGCGTTCGGCGAAGTTCGCCGAAGTGCTGCGCGGCGTGTCCTTAACACCCGGCTCGAACACGTCGAACAATCGCTGGCCCTGGTAAAACGCATCTAAAGCTTTCTTTATGCGGCTGTTAAATCACCCATCCTGGTGAGTTAAAAAACGTAGAAGTCATCGGAAACGCCAGCGCCATCGTGCGCTGGCGTTTTTGCATGGATTGTCGAGCAGACGCTTGCGATGGGCTGAAAAATAGTTATGCCGCGCGCGTTGCAGCAAAGGTCCTTGCAGAGGCGGCCGCACGGTTTGTGCCTTGCATCGACGGTCCACCTTCAAGGCCAGCCATATAGCCGTCCAGTTATCGCGCCGGCCCGGAAGCCTCGGGCCCTTCCTGATTACCGTGAAGGGACCTTCAAAGGGTCCCCACAAAATTTTCACCAGGTAGTCGCAACGCCGCCGGAAGGCGACCAATATTGGGGTACCGGGACCGCCCGAGGGCCTGGTATCGGCCGGCAATTGTCCTGCCGAACAAACCCTGTCGTTAACGACTAAACAAATAGTGGAGACTCACACATGCACGCACATTTCGAACGCACCGGCGACCTGATGGAATTGTCCAGCTACCCGACCTGGGCTCAGGATTTGGTCAACAATTGCGAGGAGACCAAGCAAGGCGTGATTGGCCATGGCATCTGGACGATCATGCGCGAAGCCCGTATGGACGCCCAGGCAACGCGCGACTTCATGGTCGGCGTATGGCCGGTTATCGAACGTTTTCCCGCCTATATGGCGCAAAATCTGCTGAAAACGCGGTATGGCCGCAGCCAGGGTGAAAACATGGCCCGGCGCTGGCTGGTACGTAACATCCGAGTGGAGCAGAATCATGCCGACTATTGGCTAAATTGGGCCGAAGGGGCCGGCGTTTCCAGGGACGACGTGTTGAATGGCTCGGCCCCGTACGGTACGGAGGCACTGGCCGGGTGGTGCGAAGAGGTGAGCCGTAGCGCGCCGTTGGCGGCAGGCATGATTGCCACCAATTACGCGGTCGAAGGGGCAACAGGGGATTGGGCGCAGCTGGTCTATGACAGCGTGGCCTATCATGAATCCTTCCCCCAGTCCGTTCGGGCTCATAGCCTGCGTTGGCTTCAACTTCACGCAGCTTATGACGATACTCATCCTTGGGAGGCGCTGGAGATCGTATGTACCCTGGTGGGCACCTCTCCTCGAGCAGATCAGGTCGCTTACCTGCAAGAATGCGTAAAACGGAGCTATGTCAGCATGAGGATCACTCTGGATCGTTGCCTGGATGTGCGTCGCGACCCATGGCTGGCCAGTGAGGCCGCCGCATAAACGCTTAAGTTTGGTGCGGTAGGGGGCGATACACATATCAGCAGCTTCTTCGTGTGGAGTGTCAGCTGATTACAATAGGGGCACGATGCGTATCGCTCGCAAAGTTCAGCAACGACCGCTGTTACGGCGCCTTATGCCTTTGGCATATGGGTTGGCGGCGGTCGTTGGCCTTGTTTTGTGCCTGACCTGGGGTGCCCTCCAGGTCCAGGTAACGCTTGCCGGTTTTTTGAATGGCGAAAGTCTTTGGTCGAAGGCCCAGAAGCAGGCGGTCATCGATCTGTATGTCTACGCCCGCAGCGGCGATCCCAATGACCTGGACAGCTTCCGGCGCAACTACGAAGTCCTGCGCACGGACCGCTGGGCGCGCGATACGATCGCCACCGGCCATTACAAGGAGTCTGAGGTCGTCGATGCGTTCAAGCGCGGCGGCGTCATTCCCGCCGCCATTCCTGGCATGGTTTTCATCCTCGACCACTTCTCGCAAGCGCCCTATATGGGCCAGGCAGTGAAAGATTGGCGTTCTGTCGATGGTTCCATCGAAGAACTCAACGCCATCGCCAATCACCTTGAGCAGGTATATGCACACGGCACGCCGACTGCTGCAGAACTAGAACAGCAGCGCACGCGTATCGACACGCTCAACGACTACATCCAGCCGCGCAGCGACGAATTTTCACTGGACATTGCGCTGGGTGCGGCGTGGCTGGGAAAGGTGCTGTTCTTCAGCGTGCTGGTGAGCGCGATGCTGGCGTGCCTGATCTGGTTCCGCATGGCGAAACGCATCCTCACCAGCATCCGCGGTACGGAAGAGCGTTACCAATTGCTGTTCGATAGCGCCGCCGACGGCATCGTAATGGTCGATGAAACGCACGGCACCATTCTCGGCGTCAATCGCACCGCATGCATCTGGACGGGGCACGATTCACACGCGCTGATCGGAAAGAAATTCCAGGATCTGTTTGTCGAAGGCAGTACACGCTCGGCAGGTGCGCAAACCATTGGCATGCTGCGCGCCGAGAACGGCATGGTACGCACGGTGGAGACGCACAGCAGCCTCACCACGTGGGGCGCACAACCGGTGCGCCAAGCCATCATGCGCGACATTTCCGATCGCGTGGCGATGGAGCAGGAGCGTCGTATTGCTTCGGAGGCCATGGCCAGCGTGGCAGAAGGCTTGATCATTGCCGATGCCGATCGTCGCATTACGACCATCAACAGTGCGTTGACACGCATCAGCGGTTATACATTGCAGTACCTGCAACACCATCGTTTCGACGAATTGCGACGCATGCCCGATGGTTCGCCGTTGCCGTCGTCCATCTGGGACATGGTTGCCGATGGCGGCAACTGGGTAAGCGAGGTGCAAAGCTGGCGCGCGGACGGGTCGTCCTATCCGGAGTTACTCAGCATCAGCGCCATTCGCAACAGCGAGGGGCGCATACAGCACTATGTTGCCGTGGTGACCGATATCACGCGCAGCAAGGCCGATCGCCAGCGCCTCGAATACATGGTGGCGCACGACCCCTTGACAGGACTGGCCAATCGCAGCGAATTCCAGCGCCATTGCGCCAATGCTATCGATGCGGCCGCACGCACCAATGGCGCGGCAGCGGTATTGTTCGTGGATCTGGATGCGTTCAAGGCGGTAAACGACAGTTACAGCCATGCCATTGGCGATCGTTTGCTCGTGAAAGTGGCGCAACGCATTCGTCGCGAACTGGGCGAGAACGACGTGGCCAGCCGTATCGGCGGCGACGAATTCACCGTCTTGCTCGGTAGTTTGCGCACGCGCGAGCAGGCGGCGCAGTTTGCCAGCCGCCTGTTGCTCAGCTTGTCCGAGCCAATGCTGATTGGCGATTACGAAATCGTGATGAGCGCCAGCATTGGCGTATCGGGCTATCCGCTGGATGGCAGCGATCCGGTGGTATTGATCGCCAACGCTGACGCCGCGATGTATGCCGCCAAGACGCAGGAGCGCAACACCTTCCGCTTCTACACACCATTGATGCACGCCGATGCGCGCATGCGCCTGATGCTTGGCGCCGATCTTCGTCAGGCGCTGATGCGCGACGAATTCCATCTGGCATTCCAGCCCAGCGTGGAATTGCGCAGTGGCCGTATCGTGGCCGTAGAAGCGTTGTTGCGCTGGCGCCATCCCGAACGCGGCGAATTGATGCCGGATGAATTTATTCCGCTGGCGGAAAGCCTCGGCTTGATCCGGCGGATCGATGCGTGGACGCTGCGTGCCGTGTGCGCGCAGATACGTCAATGGGACCAGGCAAAGTTGCCGCCGATACGTGTCGCACTGAATGCATCGGCGGCCACCTTCGGTCACCCCGGTTTTATCGAAAGCGTGAAACAGGCGCTCCAGATCAGCCAGATTTCACCCAAGCGCCTGCTATTTGAAATCACCGAAAGCGCGATTCTTCGCTTGGGTGAAGCAACCGAGCAGACCATACATGCGTTGCATGCACTGGGTATTTGCATTGCGATCGACGACTTCGGTACGGGGTATTCGTCGCTGGCGTATCTGAAGATGTCCGGCATTGACTTCTTGAAGATCGACCGGTCGTTTGTCACCGACTTGCCCGATAGCAGCAACGACGTCGCTATCGTCGAGGCGATGCTTGCCATCGCCAAGAGCCTGGGCATGTACACGATTGCCGAAGGTATCGAAACGGCCGCGCAGCACGAATTCCTACTGCAGGCCGGCTGCAGTGAAGGACAGGGTTATTACTATGCGCGCGGGCTACCGCCGGTGGAGATTGAGCGCATGCTGCTGCCCAATCCCCGCCATGAACCATCCAAGTTGCGTCTGGTTCCTCCGAAGTAAGTTGGATGATTACAGCTTAACGTCGACGACCGCTTCTTCAGGTTGATACAACGACGGGTACAATTGCTTGAGTGCGGCGACTTTTGGTGCGTCGTTGATCACGATGTACGGTTCGTCGGGATGCGTGCGTGCGTAGTCCTGATGGTAGGACTCGGCTTCGTAGAATGCGTTCAATGGCTGTACCTGCGTCACGATCGAGCCATCGAAAACTTTCGCTGCATTGAGTTGCGCAATGTATGACTGGGCAATCTTCTGCTGCTGCGGATTGGTGTAGAAGATTTCCGAACGGTATTGCGTACCGGTATCGGGGCCCTGGCGATTCAACTCCGTCGGGTCGTGAGCGACGCCGAAGTACACCTTCAACAGCTGGCCGTAACTGATCACCGATGGGTCGAATTCCACTTTTACGGATTCGGCGTGGCCGGTGTTGCCGTCGCT
>NZ_DATHMR010000135.1:0-11850 GCF_035486915.1 Dyella sp.
GTAAAGGTGTTGTTGCTGCGATCGACATCCGGAATCACATGATCCGGATCGATGGTGGCCGACTTCACCGCCTTGCTGCCATCCACGCGAATCACATAGCTACGGTGCATCATCCAGGTTTCCACCGGAACGCGAACGTCCTGCTTGCTGCCGTCGGTGTAAACCACTTCCAGCGTCGAGGGCATCACCAGCTTGTCCAGATTGGCGACGGTGACGAGCGCACCTTTGTGCCAGTCGCCATCCACGGCAGCCACGTCTTGCACAGCCAGATCCAGCTTCCAGTTGTATTCGTACCAGCCGCGCCAGAACCAGCTCAGATCTTCGCCCGTTTCGCTTTCCATGAAGCGGAAGAAATCCGACGGGCTGGGATGCTTGTAAGCCCACGTCTGGATGTACTTGCGGAACGCCGGATCGAAACGTTCCGGCCCGATGATCTGCTCACGCAACAACACCAGACCGTAAGCGGATTTGAAGTACGTCACCGGATGACGATATTTCTCCGGAATCTGATCCGCACGTGTCAGCAACGGCGGTGTATCCGCATCGGTCAGCACCTTGACGATTTCCTCCGCGGGATTGCCATGACCTGGCGCATATTCCGGATCGCGCTTGGGCGCGTATTCGCCGCGATTGAAGTTGTCCGCTTCATACACGTCGATGAAGGTGTTGAAGCCTTCATCCATCCACGCGTTGCGGCGCTCGTCGGTGCCGACGATCATCGGGAACCACGTGTGACCGATTTCATGCGCGATTAGCGCATGCAAATCGCTGCCCTTCGCTTCTTTGGAGTCGAACGTGATGCTCGGGTATTCCATGCCGCCCGCCGAACCCGCTTCGTTGATCGCTACCGTGTAAGGGTAGGGATACCACTGTTTCGAGAAGTATTCGGTAGATGCCTTGACGTATTCGGTAGCACGCCCCCATGCACCGTTGCCGGCGCTTTCGACGGGATAGGCGGATTCGGCCAGCGCCGTCTTGCCGTTCGGCAGATTGATGCGCGCTGCATCCCAGATAAAGGCTTTCGACGCACCGAACACCGCATCGCGGCTGTTCTGAATGCGGAAATGCCACGTCAACGTGCCACTTTGCTTGGGACGCGTGTTGGGATCGTCTATTTCATCGGCCGAGCGAATCATCACGGTCTTGTCGCTGTGACGCGCTTGCTCCAGCCGCTGCAATTCGGTCTTGGTCAGCACGTCCTGCGGATTGAGCAGGTCGCCGGAGCCGACGACGATCATGTCCCACGGCACCGTCACCGAATAATCGTAGTCGCCGTATTCGAGATAGAACTCGTTATTGAGATACGGATCGGTCGTCCATCCACGCAGATCGTCGTACACGCACATGCGCGGATACCACTGTGCGATCTCGAAGATGTCGCCGTTCTTGGTCGGGTTTACATCGGTACGGCCGCCGAATTCACCTGGCACCGTGTAGTAGTAATTGATGTGCAGACGCAGCTTGCCGTCGTGCGCTTTCAGCGCTTCGGGCAAGCGCACCTGCATGCGCGTGTCGGCAATCACCCAATCGGCTTTCTGCAGTTTGCCGCCGGCGCCTTCGACTTCGACGGAGACGATATGCTCGCCGTCGGTGAATTGGGTCGGAAATTTGCCGGCACCGAATGCGCCACGCGCATCGGTGCGATAACGATTCTGTTCCACCTGCAGCCACAGCACGTCGAGGTCATCCGGGCTGTGGTTGGTGTACGTGATGACTTCCTCGCCGGTCAGCTTGCGTGAGGCCGGTTCGAGCGTCGCCTTGATCTGATAGTCCGCGCGGTTCTGCCAGAACAGCGGTCCCGGCTTGCCGCTGGCCGTGCGGAAGGCGGTGGCCGATTGCGGATAGACGAACGGCGCAAACGTCTGCAGCGGGTTATAGCCGGACGTGGGTGTGTCGGTGGCGGACACGCCAGCGGAAAAGCATAGGCTGACGAATATCGCGCCGCAAAGCGTCTTGGAGGTTTTCATGAAGGGCCCTGTAGCAATGGGGATTGCGCCGTCCTGGCACCGAACCGCCGACGGTAATGCAACCCGGCGAAGCAACGCCAGTGTTGGAAGGAATAGGCCGGGCACAAAGCCTTTCTTGTGAATCTTGGATAGGGGGTGGCGCGGGACCGCTGCCTCGATACTGACGCAATAAAATAAGCGATCGGAGTGCGACTCTGACTGTTTTCCTACACCTATGTGTAGGCAGTCACCGATTTTCCGGGACCGTTTTCCGTCGCCTTCAGCGTTCACGAAATTTTAGAGTGTTCGCGAACCGCAGGGCCAGTCTTTCAGACTGGTCTGATATTTCCTGGCGCGGCCGGGGCATAGAATTGTGGGCCGATAAATAAATAGGAGCTTATCCAGGCGGTTTGCGGCGATGAAAATGGGTCGAAGCCCTTTTCTACTTTTTTGATGGTAGTCCATCGCTTTCAAGCGATCGTGACGCTGAATTTGGCATCGGTGCTAAGACATGGCTATCAGGGCGCTTCGAAAGGAGACTCCTGGCCGTTCCGATATTTGCGTTCTTGTAATTACAAACCGTTACTCAAGTAAAGGAGCTTGCAGCCTTGTTATATGGCAATGAAAGAACGGTTCCAGGTTCGCTTATCCCGACACGAGCACCTAATTCTGATTCTTGGGTCGACGCGTTGACTGCAAACGAGCGCAATGTGCAAACGAGTCGGTAAGTGAACCTGGAACGTTCTTCCACGCGAAATCGAGATTGGCTATAAAAGCCTAACCTCACCCCTGTTTTGCGTGAGATTTGCTCGCAATTTTCTTAATGTATTGTTGATATTGCGCTGCGCTCAACTCAAGCTCTTCTGGAGAATATTTATATTCAGCTCCATGAAAAGCAAAGATTGGGAGTGGTTCCGCATTGACGTACTTAATGGTTAGCTGAAGAGGCCTGACTAACTCTTCCAGAGTGGAGATATAGCGTCCATTCCTATCGTAGTCGACTGCCTTGATGCCTGTGGAAATGGCAAGGCCTATCCGCTTTCCGGTGAGTTTTCTGTCTGTGTCACCGCTGCCATAGGCAAAGCCACGAACTAGTACATCATCCAGCCATTTTTTCAGTAATGGCGGAGTGCTGAACCAATAAAAAGGAAACTGAAAGACGATGTTGTCATGACTAAGCAGTAGCTGCTGTTCGGCTGTTACATCAATTGTGTCGTCCGGGTATTGTTTATGCAATTGATGGATGGTGACAATATCCCGATTTTTTTCCAATTCTTGCAGCCATCTCTTGTTGACGGACGACTCGTCGATATTGGGATGGGTCACAATAACTAATGTCTTAGAAGTCTTCATGACAGGTACTTGTAGAAAAAAGCAGAGGAGCAGTCAGGCTAGCGAGGAATTAAACGCCTGCAAAGTAGGTACTTTTTCGTTCCATAGAGAGAAAAACGTTATTTTATGAAATCCGAGGAATTCAAGTTTCCCATAGCCGCAACGGTCTATCTGATTGGTGGAAAATGGAAGTGCACCATTCTTTGTCATCTTTTTTCCCAGCCGCAACGTCCCGGAGAATTGCGGCGTTTAATCTCTGGAATTTCGCAAAAAGTGCTGACCGAGCAACTACGAGAAATGGAAAATGACGGCGTCATCGAACGCATTGTTTACCCTGAAATTCCTCCCCGGGTTGAATATAAATTGACTGAATTCGGATTGTCGCTCGACGGAGTTATTACTGCGATGTGCAACTGGGGAGTCGCTAATCTTGAATTAATTACAGACGCTCGCCGTCGTCGCGAAGAGAGTGACAAATAGAATAAATATCTACTTAAATTTATTCAGAATTTCTTGGCTTGCATTCATCTCCGGAAGATTGATGTCCCTTTGCTCGCGGGAAATGGAGTCTCTTCTGCTGATTCGGTTGCTGCTGCCGCTCGTAGATGCAAGACATGTTCTGCTGGCGAAATGCGACCTGATGGAACCGGTCATCGCCCGTCCAGCTATTGACCATAGAATTCATCGGCACCGCGACTTTCAGTGCAGGCTGCGGATTCGCCAGCGACATCGGCGGTTCAAGGCTGTCGTCGCATCACCTTGTGATTCAGGCTGCAACGTGTGCACGTCAAGAGTGCTTCGACGGCAAATTTCTCAGAAGGCCAACGCGGCGCGGAACGACCTATATAGGTAACGACCTATAAAGGTGTCGCAAGCGTTCCTCGCGCAGCTTCGGGCGCAGGAGAAGTCACATCGCTTTTGAGAGTTCCAAATCATGGGGCCATGACTTGGAACTCTGTTGCTTCCTATAGCGAAAGCCAGTCTGCAGTCGCTATCAGGGCGTGCCGCCGGACCGGATCAGGGCAAGCACTTCGTAGCACGCGCCCATGGTGTGGTAGTCGGTTTTACCGGCAGGACTTTTCTCGTCGCTATAGGAGCGATTGTCCCGCGTGAGGATGCGGAACCACGCGCCGTAGCGATGATCCACCAGATGCTCCCACGCATAGGCCCACAGCTTCCCATACCATTCGTCATAGACGGGCATGTTGGTGTGCGAGTGGAGCAGGGCGGCCGCGGCTAGCGACTCGGCCTGCACCCAGAAATATTTGTCGTCGTCGCAGATCTTGCCGTCCGGCGCGAAGCCGTAGCACAGGCCGCCGTATTGCTTGTCCCAGGAGCGCGCCACGGCCGTGTCGAATAGGTGACGTGCGGTGGGTACCAGCCACGTTTCTTCGCGGCCGCGCTCCAGCAACAGCGGCTCCATGATCAATAGCAGTTTCGCCCATTCCGTTTGATGTCCAGGCTGGAAGCCCCACGGGCGGAACAAATGTTTCGGGTCGTCGCGGTGGTAATCCCAGTCGATCGTCCAGTCCGTGTGGTAGTGCTCCCAGACCAAACCGCCGGCGAGTTCGGCCTGACGGCGTGTCATCGCGTGGGCGAGGGTCAGTGCGCGATCGAGATAGCGCGGGTCGTCGCTCGCCTGATACGCCGCAAGCATCGCTTCGCACATGTGCATGTTGGAGTTCTGGCCGCGATAGTCGCTGAATTTCCAGTGCGCATCGGCTTCGTCGCGATAAAGGTCGGCGCTTGGATCCCAATAGCGCTGTTCCAGCAGATGCCAGGTTTCATCCATCCACCCGGCCGCTTCGGAAATGCCGGCTTTCAGCGCGGTGGAATAAGCGAGCAGGACGAACGCAACGCCGTAAGCGTGATTGGTGCGGTCTTCCGGCTTGCCGTCGCGAATGGTCCATGCGTAACCACCGGTTGCCGGGTCGCGATGCACGTCGCGCAGATAGCGCAAACCGTGTCGCGCCGCGCGAATGTATTCATCGTTGTCGAATTCGATCGCGCCCATCGCATAGTTGAAGACGAAACGCGTGCTGCTCACCAGGTGACGGTGGCTGGTGTCGTACACCGTGCCGTCATCGCGGAAATAGTGAAAAAAACCGCCCGCAGGATCGATGGCGCGCGGGTGATAGAACGCCATCGTTTTCGCGATGTGATCGCGCAGAAACGCTTCGGAGCGGAAATCCGGCAAATCCGGCGTTGTCATGCGTGTGTCTCCATAAAATGCTCAACCTCGACCCTATCAGGCATGGCCGCAAACGAACCGTGCTTTGTCACCGCTAACGCGCCGCAAGCGCTTGCGAAGCGCAGCGCGGCGTGCAGACGTGGCAACGTGCCGATCCAGGCATCGAGGTTTTCAGTGGTGATGTCTTGCTCGGCGAGCTGATGCAGGAAGCCGCCGACGAAAGCGTCGCCCGCGCCCGTGCTGTCGACCATGGGAACGTTGTAGCTAGGCAGCTCGCCGTCTGCGTCCGGGTGATACCAGCGCAGCGCGTGCGGGCCATCCGTAACGACCAGCAAACGCGTGTGACCGCGCCACAGGCGATCGAGCATTGTCTGTTCGCCTTCGACGGCGAGCCAATCGAATTCCTCGGCGCTCAGCTTCACGATATCTGCCTGATGCAACGCAGGCCATGCGTAGTGGCGAGGTTCGACACCCATCGGCCAAAGCGCCGGGCGCAAGTTCAGATCGAAGCTGACCAGCGCGCCTGCACGACGTGCGCGATGCATGGCTTCCATCGTTGTGGCTGCGAGATTTGGATCGGTAAGGCTGTTGGAGCAGACGTGAAACGCAGCCGTGCCGTCGAATGTTTGTGCGCGAAAATGCTCAGCGCGAAACAGTAGGTCTGCCGCTGGCGGCCGATAGAAACTGAAGCTGCGTTCGCCGTTCGGATCGAGAGTGACGAAAGCCAGCGCCGTATTCGCTTCGCCAGTACGCGCAACATCTATCGTGTCGACGCCAAGTTCCTGCAGGCTGTGCAGCAGAAAATCACCGAAGCGATCGAGCGCGAGCATGCCGGCAAAGCGCGAATGGCTACCCAATCGCGCAGCAGCGACGGCCACGTTTGCCGGCGCACCGCCTGCGAAAGGCAGGAACTGGCGCGCGAAACCGTGGCCATCGTTACCCTCGCCGTGCATATCGATCAACGCCTCGCCGAAGCAGAGGATGGAACGTTTCATCAAGTAAACCCCAGTACGTCATGAAGCCGCGTGCCTTCGCGGCGGACGAGTTGCGTGATAGTCAACGGTCGGCGCTCACTGTTGTGCGTCGACCGGAGCAGTGCGGATAGTCGACCCGCGCATTCCATAGAAAACGATGTAGGCGTAACACAGCAACGGCAGAAAAAAGGCGTGTTGAATGCCAATGTTGTCGGCCAGAAAACCTTGCAGGAACGGCAGCACGGCGCCACCGACGATCGCCATGATCAGCAGGCTCGATGCTTTGCCGGTCAGTGGGCCCATGCGCTCGATACCGAGCGAGAAAATCGTCGGGAACATGATCGAGTTGAACAGGCCGATCGCCACGATGCTGTACATCGCCGTATCGCCGCTCGTTGTAATGGTGGTCAGCAACAGCAGGATGTTGACGCTTGCGAAAATGGCCAGCAGCTTGCGCGGCGAGAACGCAGCGAGCAATGCAGAGCCCAGGAAGCGACCGATCATCGCGCCGCCCCAGTAAAGCGACACGTAGTGCGCGGCTTCCTGATCGCTCATATGACCGATGCTTGGCTGCGCCAGGTAATTGACCATGAAGCTGCCGATCGATACTTCAGCGCCGACATAGAAGAAGATGCCCAGCACGCCGAACAACACATGCGGATAACGCAGCGCGTCGAGCAAGGTGTGACGGTCGGTGTCGGCCTTTTCCGTGGTTTCTTCCAGCGGAGGCAGACGAAATATCCACACGAACACAGCAAGCAGAACCAGCACTACCGCAAGGCCAATGTATGGCGTTTGCACCGACTGTGCTTCCTGCGTGCGGTAAAGCATCTGCTGGCTGGCAGAAAGACTGGCGATTTCGCTGGCGCTTTTAACTTTCGTGGAAAGTATCAGCAAGCTGCCGAACCACGGCGCGATCGTCGTGCCGAGCGAATTGAGCGCTTGCGCCAGCGTCAGACGGCTGGAGCTGGTTTTCTCCGGCCCGAGCAACGCGACATACGGATTGGCGGCAACCTGCAACACCGTAATGCCCGTAGCAAGCACAAACAGTGCGCCGAGAAATGCCGGATAAAGCCGCAAGCCTGCAGCCGGCCAGAAACCTACTGCGCCGATGCCGGCGATGATCAATCCCGCAACGATGCTTTTCTTGTATCCCAAATGAGCCACGACTCGTCCGGCCGGTAGCGACATCAGGAAATACGCGCCGAAGAAAGTGAACTGCACCAGCATCACTTGCGCGTAGCTCAACTCAAAAACGGCTTTGAGGTGCGGAATCAAGATGTCATTCAGGCACGTCAGAAAACCCCACATGAAAAAGACTGTGGTGATGACGGTCAATGCAAGTGGGTAGTAGGTGTATCGGTTGTCTTCGGAGCCTGTCGTCTTCACCGCGGAAGATGGCGACGTTGGAGCAGTGAAAGCCATGATGAATTTCCGTGTGAATCAGGCGTGGTGTGGCGGAGAACTGCTGGCACGCACCAGCAGTTGCACGGGAACGATGGTCTGTCGGGACGACGTGGAGGGTTCCTGCAAGCGTTGCAGAATAAGTTCCGCGGCTTGACGTCCTCGTGCACGCGGCGTTACGGCCAGCGTGGTGAGCGGCGGAGCGCTGACGGCGGCTTCGGCAATGTCATCGAAGCCGGTCAACGCGAAATCGCGACCCGGTTGCAATCCGCGCTGATGCAAACCCAGCATCAGACCCAATGCGACCGCATCGTTGTAGCAAACGGCGGCGGTCGGCGCGTTTTTGCCTGCGAATAACTGCTCGCATTGCGCCACCGCGTCGAGGCGGTTAGGAAGGCACTCGACCATTCCGTTCGGTTCAACGGACAAGCCGGCGGCCTGCATCGCCTCGTTGTAACCCGCGCGACGTTGACGGCACGAGCTCGAACCGCCGTGGCCGCCGTAAAACACGATGCGTTTGTGGCCTTGCGCAATCAGATGTTCGGTGGCCAGACGAGCGCCGCGTTGATTGTCCAGCGTCAGGCGATCCCAGTGGGCACATGCCGCCGTGTTGCCGCTGACTTCGCGGTTGAACAGCAGCACAGGCGTTGTGGCGCCTACAGCGGCGAGCAGCTGCGTGGCGTCGCTGCCTTCAGCGGGGGAGAGAATGATGCCCGCCGGGCCATGCTCCATCAGCGAACCCAGCACCGCCAGCTCGCGCTCGGTCGATTCGCTGGTGCTACCCAGCAGCGTGACGTAGCCGGCATTTCCTAGAATTTCGTCGACACCCGCGGCAAATTCGGCGAAGAACGGGTTGGCCAGATCGTTCAGCACCAGCGCGATGCTGGACGACGTGCGCCGGCGCAGATTCGCCGCGGCACGGTTATAGACATAACCCTGCCGACGCAGCTCCTCCTCGACCCGAGCGCGCGTATGCTTGTTAACCAAGGGGCTCCCGCGCAGGACAAGCGAGACCGTTGCGCGGGAGACGTCGCAACCCGCAGCAATGTCGCTAAGTGTGACCTTACGGCCGACCGGCGATGTGTTCCCCATTTATGCCCAGTCCTTGCTTTTGGAACGATCCAAATTTACCTGAAACGGCAGGTTTGCGATCACGCAGTGCAGCATGCGGACGAAATCGGCCAGTGTTAGTTTGCGCCATTTAGAACGATCCAAACTCCCCTCCCCACGGATTTGAGCCCCGATGAACCGCTTTCTGCTTTGTTCTTCGCTCTTCGTACTCACTGGATGGCTGAGTGTAGCGGCTGCCAGCGCCGCTGCGGCGCCGGGCGGTCAGCACGCTGGCGAAGTGGACCCCCGTATCGGCACCGGCGGCGATGGCCATCTGTTTCCCGGCGCGACCGTCCCCTTCGGCATGATCCAGCTCTCGCCCGACACCGCTATGCCGGACTTCAAGCACGCCTATAAGTGGGCGGCCGGCTACCAATACGGCGATCCGACCATCATGGGCTTCTCCCACACCCACTTTTCGGGCTCGGGGCACTCCGATCTGGGCGATGTCCTGGTGATGCCTATCGCAGGCGATGTGAAGCTCGATCCAGGCGATGAGAAAGTGCCCGGCAGCGGCTATCGCTCGCGCTTCGATCACGCCACCGAAGTGGAGCATCCCGGCTACTACGCGGTCACGCTCAGCGACTACGGTGTGCGCGCCGAGCTCACCGCCACGCAGCGCGTGGGCTGGCACCGCTACACCTTCCCGATTGGCAAGCCGGCGCATGTGTTGCTCGATCTGCGTCCGAGCATCTACGACTATCCGGGCAAGGTGCTTTGGTCGAACCTGCAGGTGCATACCGATGGCACCGTCACCGGATGCCGCACGACACGCGGCTGGGCACCGGGGCGCGAATTGTGTTTTGCGATGCGCTTCAATCAGCCGATGACCTCGCGCGAGCTGTACAACCGCGAGACGGATCTGGTTTACAAGGGCTTCAAGGGACCGGGCTATCAGCCGGCCGATCAAAATGCCCAGAACGGCCGCGCCATCGTCGGCGTGTTCGACTTCGGTGAACTGAAGCAACCGTTGCTGGTGAAGGTTGCTATTTCATCGGTCAGCGAAGCGAACGCCGTCGCCAATCTCGACAAGGATGGTCAGGGCTGGGCGTTCGATCAACACCGCGACGAAGCCAATGCCGCGTGGAACAAGGCACTCGCCGCGATCGATGTCGATGGTTCGCCGACACTGCGCACGCAGTTCTACACCGCGCTGTATCACTCGATGATGGCACCGAATCTGGCGATGGACGCCGATGGCGAATATCGCGGCCCCGATCATCAGGTGCATCGCGCGGACGGTTTCAATTTCTATTCCAGCTGGTCGATGTGGGATGTCTACCGCGCGCAGCAACCGCTGCTGATCCTGCTGCATCCGGATCGCACCGTCGATTTCGTGCGCTCGATCATTGCCGCGCAGGAAGCCAGCCCGTTCCACATGCTGCCGGTGTGGGCGTATGAAGGCCTGGAAACGTGGTGCATGACGGGCTATCACGCCGTCGCCATCATCTCCGATGCCTATATGAAAGGCATTCGCGGTTTCGATGCCGACAAAGCCATGCATGCGATGGTGTCGACGGCCACCTACGGCGATTACGGCGATCTGGCCGATTACATGAAGCTCGGCTACGTGCCCATCGACAAGGAAGTGGAGGGCGGTTCCAAGACGCAGGAATATGCTTATGACGACTGGGCCATCGCGCAGATGGCCAAGGCGATGGGCAAGAACGACATCTACAACACCTTCGAAAAACGCGCGACGTACTGGCGCAATGTATGGGATCCGAAAACCGGTTTCATGCGCGCGAAGTTGAGCAACGGCCAGTTCCGCGAGCCCTTCGATCCAACCAGTGCGGGCTACGGCGACGACTACACCGAAGCCAACGCCTGGCAATATTCCTGGTACGTGCCGCAAGACGTCGCCGGCCTGATCGCCGCGATGGGCGGCGAGAAGGTCTTCACCGACAAGCTCGACCAGATGTTTGACGCCAAGGTCGACCCGGCAATCTTCAAGGACGTGGAAGACATCACCGGCCTGATCGGCTGGTACGCGCACGGCAACGAGCCGAGCCATCACATTGCCTATCTCTACGATTACGCAGGCGAGCCGTGGAAAACACAGCAGCGCCTCAAGCAGATCATGGATAACGAATATGGCCCTGGACCGGCCGGCCTGATCGGTAATGACGATCTCGGCCAGATGTCTGCCTGGTACATCTTCACGGCGCTGGGTTTCTATCCCGTCACGCCTGCCAGTACCGAGTACGCCATCGGTCGCCCGTTCGTGCCGCGTGCGGCGATCCACCTGAGCAACGGCCACACCTTCACCATCACCGCGTCGCCGATGGATAACGACCATCCCTATGTGGGTGCGGTCACGCTCAACGGTAAGCCGCTCGACCGCGTGTACTTGAAGCACGCCGACATTCTTGCCGGTGGTGAATTGCATTTCACGATGCAGGCCCAGCCAAACAAGACATGGGGGCAGGATATTTCCTCACGTCCGACGGCGATGAGCCCTTACACGCGCTAACCCTTCACATTCCCGCGCAGTGACCAGCCCTTCCAGGGCTGGTCAGTGGCGTGCAAAACTGCGCAGAATGCATGCATCATGCCGGATGTGCAGCGGTAGCAAGGGCCGTCAATGATCCGTGGGAAGGTGCGACAAGTAGCGGCCCTGCGCTGGCGTACTGCCGGCCTGCTGCTTGCCGTACTCGTCATAGTGGCGCTTCCCTACATGATTACCCGCGGCGGCGCCCAGCAATCCCTGGCCGCCGGCGAGCGGGTGACTCGCTCTGCGGAAGTGGAGGCGACGGTCTATCGCATCGCCGACCAGACGCACGATAGCGAGTCGGCCATTTTTCATTTGCTTGAGAACGATCCTTTCGCGCACGCCCAGGGCGTTGCACAGAGCGCGGAAAAAACGGTGCCCCCGCTGCTGGAAAGACTGCGC
>NZ_DATHMR010000136.1:0-2916 GCF_035486915.1 Dyella sp.
GCACACCACGCGGCATGAACAACCATGCCGCACCAAGTGTCGCAAGTACCAACGCCCAAAGTTTTACTTCCGGCAAGAACCAGTGCGCGCCGGGCCAGGTTGCCGTTTTCTCCAGCACCCACCATTGCATGTGAGTCAGCCATGCAGCCAGTTGAAGCACGGGCGTTGCCAGTGGCGGACAGATCATCAGCAAGAGCAAGCCGATCAATGCACACGGCACAATGACGAAACTCACCACTGGCACGGCTAGAAGATTGGACAGAGCGCCCACCAACGACGCTTCGCCGAAAAACCATTGTGTAAGGGGCAACAACGCCACTGTCATCACCAGCTGCCCGAAGGTCAGATCGCGCAAGAAAGCGCGAACGCCACGGCCTTGTGTTTCAAGACACAGCACCAGGAAACCGACGCCTACGAAAGAAAGCCAGAATCCCGCTTCAAGAACGGCAAGAGGATCGACGATGAGTATCGCAATCAACGCCAATGCGAGTGCATGAACGGGGCAAAACGCACGCCGACTCCATTTGGTGAGCGCGATGGCGGCAATCATCAACACTGTGCGTACCGTTGGCATGCCAAATCCGGCAAGGGCCGCGTAGCAGAAAGCAACGACCAGCGCCGATAACGCCTGCGCCTGGACTTTGGGCCACCGCAGTGCGAGTGAGGGCCAAATCCAGTACGTCATTGCGCATAGCAAAACACCGAACAAGGCCGCCACACCTACGTGGAATCCCGAGATAGCGATAAGGTGCGAAACGCCATTGGCACGTGCGACGTCCCAGTCGTTTTCGTTGAGTCCGGCTGTATCGCCAACGGTAAAAGCCCTCAGCAATGCAGCATCGTGCGTGTCGGACACACGCGTCTGGATGCCTTGGGCGAGATAAGCGCGCAGTCGGTCGATACAAAGAAGTGTGGGGGATTGATGACGATTCGCTGCGTCATCGCGTACATACCCCACGGCGTCGATACCATGCGCCATCGCACTTCGTTCACCATCTCCGCCGCCCGGATCGACCAAGCCACGCGGTCGTCGCAACCGTAACGTGAGTTGCCAGCGCGAACAGGGTTGTAGCCCGGCGGAATGCTCGTCGTACCAACTAATGCGCGCAAGACCGCGCCACGAGATCGCCTTTCCATCGAGCGTTGCTTCTTCGACCCGAAAGAGAAAGCTTGTCGCATCGGCCCGTGTTTGCGGGAGGCTAACGACCTGGCCGATAGCGACGAAGTCCTGACCCTCCCACGCGCGCGGCAGGCGCGCTTCCATGCCTGCACTGCCGCGCCATGCGGCCCAGACAAAACCCAGCAAAGCGATGGCGAACCAACGCCACGTCGGTGCGCGCCAGATCATTCCAAGCGCACATAACGCAAAAAACAAAATCGCCCATGGCGGCGGCAGCGCAGGAAGCCACTGCGCGGACAACATGCCCGTCATCAGCGCTACCGCGGTTGAAACAGCACTGGGCCACTTCCCTGATCGCAGCATATCCGTGCCGCCAGACTCTCTGAGCAGGCCACACTAATTCAGGATCAGATAATTTCGTGTAGGCAACGTGCCGTTACAAAGCCTCCGGTTACTTCTCGAAGGCTTAAGGTTATGCCGACGGGTTCAGCTCGGCATTTCCGTCGAACAGGCGCTACGCCCTTTCGCGCAACTCGCCGTTATGCAGTTCCAACGTACGATCCATGCGCTTGGCAAGCCGGTTGTCGTGCGTGACGAGAATGAAGCTGGTGCCGATCTCGCGATTCAATTCAAGCATCAAGGCATACACCTGAGCGGCGTTGTCTTCGTCGAGATTACCGGTCGGCTCATCGCCTAGCACGCAGGACGGCCGCGTCACCAAGGCACGTGCCACGGCGCAGCGTTGACGCTCGCCGCCCGACAGCTCACCGGGCTTGTGTTCCATGCGCTGTCCCAGACCTACTCGCTCCAGCAGCGCCGTCGCCTGCTTTTGCGCTTCAGCGATGTTCGTGCCGCGAATCAACAAAGGCATGCACACGTTCTCCATCGCCGTGAATTCGGGCAGCAGGTGATGGAATTGATAGATGAAGCCCAACGACTTATTGCGCACGCGGCCACGCTCGGCGTCGGAGAGCTTGGAGAGAAGGCGCCCTTCGACCTCCACTTCGCCGCTAGTCAATGTGTCCAAGCCGCCGATAATGTGCAGCAACGTGCTCTTGCCTGAGCCCGACGCGCCCACTATAGCGAGCGTTTCACCACGCTTGAGCGTAAAACTGGCGTCCGACAACACTTTGGTCCGCAGATCGCCTTCTTCGTACGTCTTGGCGATATGGCTGGCGCGCAGCACGATGTCTTGGGAAGCATTCGTCATGGGATTACTCATAGCGCAGCGCCTGCGCAGGCTGGGTACGCGATGCGCGCCATGCGGGATAAAGGGTGGCAAGCAGGGAGAACGCGAAGGTGGTCAAGGACACCCACAACACATCGTACGCGTCGAGCCGGCTTGGCACTTCGCTGATGTAGTAAACGTCGGGTGACAGGAAGACGACACCCGTCAGGTGCTCGATCAACTTCACGATGGCAGGCAACTGCCACGAGAGCAGCGAGCCCAAACCCACACCAAAGGCGATACCAACAACACCTACGAGCACACCCTGCACCATGAACATGCCCATGATGCTGCGCGGTGTGGAACCCAGAGTGCGAAGAATGGCGATGTCGGCCTGCTTGTCAGTGACCAGCATCATCAACATCGAAATCAGGTTGATCACCGCAACGAGAATGATCAGCGACAGGATAATGAACATCACTTTCTTCTCCATGGCGATGGCCTTGAAGAAGTTGGCGTGACTGTCCATCCATGTTGTCACTTCGTAGGTTTGTCCAAGCGAATTGGCCAGTTCCAGGGCAATCGAGCGTGCATTGTCGAGATTGTCCAAGCTCAGGCGAATACCCGT
>NZ_DATHMR010000137.1:0-10429 GCF_035486915.1 Dyella sp.
AATGGACAAGCCGATATCGCAGGCGCTGCACCCGGCGCATCTATAACCGTCACCAGCTCAAACTTCAAAAATGGCCAAGCCATACCAGCCAGATTCACCTGTGACGGCGCCAATGTATCGCCCGATATCCAATGGTCCGCACTGCCGACAGGAACAAAAAGTATCGCCATTGTCATGGACGACTCCGACACGCCAATGTCTTTTACGCACTGGCTCGCTTATGACATTCCCGCAGGCACCCACGACATTCCGGAAGGCGCGTCTACACCGTCCATGCGGCTTGGTCATGCCGCGGAAGGTGCCAACAATTTCGGCAATATCGGGTACGGCGGCCCCTGCCCGCCCCATGGAACGCATCATTACCATTTCCGGGTGTATGCGCTGGATGTAGACCTCGCCTTGCCATCCGGACAGAGCAAGGAGCAACTCGCCAACGCCGTCAAAGGACACGTATTGGCCAAGGGTGCGATCTCCGGCGTATTCAGTCACTGAGCAATTTCTGTCAGGCATCGCCGCAAGTACGCATCTACGCTTGCGATGGCCAAGGAGACACCTCATTGACGATGCGATCTACCGATGCTTATCGACATCGATTTCAGAAAACACTGGAATACATCGACACACATCTTTCGGAAGATGTGAGCCTGGATCGCCTCAGTCAGATCGCTGCCTTCTCGAAGCATCATTTTCTAAGGCAGTTTTCAGAACTCTTCGGTATGGGCGTCTACAAATACGTTCAACTTAATCGTTTGAAGCGCGCCTCATATCGTCTTGCGTTCCGCCACGATCAATCGGTGATTTACATTGCGCTGGAAAGCGGTTACGACAATCCCGAATCGTTTGCGCGGGCCTTCAAGAAAAGCACCGGGCAAACACCGACGGAGTTTCGACGTCAGCCGCAGTGGACTTCTTGGCAAGAAACCTGCGATGTATTGGCTGATCTAAGGAAAACTCATATGAAAATGATCCATCGACTTCAGGATGTGAAAATTGTCGACTTCAAGGCCACCGACGTCGGCGCACTTGAACATCGAGGCGATCCGGCACTGATCGGCGACTCCATCGCGCAATTCATTGCGTGGCGAAAGCACAACCATCTTCATCCTACGCAGAGCGCGACATTCAACATCCTTTACGATGATCCCGACGAAGCCGATCCTGCTGGGTTTCGGCTGGATCTGTGCGCGGCTGTCGATCGGGAAACGGATGACGAACGTTATGGCGTCATCCGCAAGACCATCCCTGCAGGCCGATGCGCGGTGTTGCGTCACATCGGATCAGACGACAACCTCGGCCAATCCCTTTCTTTCCTCTACAAGGAATGGTTGCCGCAGAGCGGCGAAGAACCACGCGACTTTCCACTTTTCCTTCAACGCATTCATTTCTATCCGGATGTGCCCGAGAACGAAATGATTCTGGATGTGTATCTTCCGCTCAAGTAATTCACACGGACAACGCTAGGCGAGCCATGACGATGGCTCGCGCAGCCACGGCAACGTATCCTCGACCGCTCGGTCTGCCCATTTGCGTGACGAGTAAGCCTCAAGTAAGTCAACTAAATAGCCGCAGGCGTGCTAAGCGCTCAATGCGCCCGCAATCAGACGCTCCACCGGCGCAATATTCGCCAGCAATTCGTTCGGCAATGCGTGGCGCTGAATGATGTATTCGGCAGAGTTGATGAACACATCCACATGCCCGGGCACGGACTCCGAAATCAGAATCTTCAGCGGCAGATCGATACCCGCTTCCGGATTTGCCAGCATGAGCGGAGTACCGCCCTTCGGGTTGCCAAAAAGAATCAATACGGTCGAAGGCATGGGCAGACCCACTGCCTTCGCTTCGGCTCGCTGGTCGATGGTGGCGAAGACCTTGATGCTGTGATCTTTCAAAGCCGCCAGCAGTCGCTGCACCGTGTCATCGAACGTATATGGGCTTTTGAAACTCAAAACCCCCGTGGATTGTTTCGCACCTGAATCGGAAATGGTCATGGCGATCAATGCTCGGATTTATCGATGTGATCGGCATGCATGCGCCGGATTCGAACGATGGTACCACCGTCATAGGTCACCACGAAGGTTGAGCCTTCGTGCGTTTGGCTTTCAATCTGAACGGGCTCTTCTGTCCTGGCGGCTTGCAACTCGTCTTTGTTCATCGCTGCAAGTTGCCCGCTGGGAATAAGCACCATCGGCGGGCTGAAAGGCTCGAAACTGCTGTAGTGCTCGCCACAATTATCGCAGCCTGCTGAAAAAGCCTCGGGAAGGTGTTTCACCCAGATCCAGTATTTGTTTTCGTGCTGAATCTGGATGCGATTGTCGCTGTTTCTCACCGCGGTCTTCGCACCATCGGCATTCCACACGCGCACGATGCTGGCCGTGGCGCAATCGGCCGTCGCGCATTCCTGCACGACAAGATAGTCGGTATCCGCCAGATGGACCGGCTCGACACTGAGAACGTCGTCCTTGACCAATGCCTGCGAGGGAAAAACAACGGACGGAATCCGCGGATCAGTTTTGAAATCGCCAGAGATGAGATAACCGCCATGATGGGATGTATAAGCGGGCGCCGTAACAGTGACCGGAGTCAGCGTCTTCTGCGCCATCGCAGAAAAGCTGACAAAACAGAAACCCAGCATCGCCCAAGCGCGCAAAGCCGACACTCCTTTCATGACCGCCTCCAGGTCGAACATCATCACAAACGAGCTGCGCTGAAAAACGCCTCCTCGCGGCCGGAGTTTACACAAGGACGCTCGGCATCGCGTGCATCACGTTGTCTCACATCGGCGGTCGGCGTATAACTCGGCCGAGCACCTTGCCGACGGTAGGTGTGGGATCGCATCCAGGGGGCGGATAGCACCGTCGTGCTCCGCTAGTGCGGCTATACCTCCACTGAAGTTCCGATGTTGGGGAGCCACTCCATGACCATCGAACGGCGTCTTTCCTATCTGCGTATCGCCCTCACGATTTTCGGCATCATCCTGTGTTTTGGCGTGTATCCGCTGATGTTGCTGTGGCCCTCGGGCTGGACCTGGCACGTCGGCCATTCCGACTATCCGATGATGATCGTTGGCATCTACGCCACACTCGGCGTCTTTCTGATGTTGGCTGCGCGCGATCCGATGGAGAATCTGAGCCTGATCTGGTTCACGATCTGGTCGAGCCTGGTGCACGCGCTGATCATGATCTATCAGGCACTGGCCGATGTCGGACAGCACGGACATCTGATGGGTGATGTCCCTGCATTGCTCCTCATTGCCGTCGTGCTCGCTGTACTCACGCCACGCAACAGACGTGTAGTCGGCGTTTCCTCGATCGCATGAAGAAAGTGACACTAGATGAGCCAAACGGTGTTAAAAATAGCGCCGGTCAACAACGATAGCGTGAGGGAACAACATGTCGATGCGCAAACGGCGGAGCCTTGCGGCCGCCCTGTTCTGCTGTGCCCTGTTTACTGTGAGCGCCGTTGCCGAAGCCGTCGACAAACCAGCCGATCACCCGTGGTTACTCAAAGCCGATCGCGTCTTCGATGCGCGCAGCGAGCAAACGCATACCGGCTGGGTCGTACTCGTTGAAGGTGACAAGATCGCGGCCGTTGGACCTGCTGCGCAAGTCAATGCACCCCCAGGCACACAGACTATCGAACTTTCGGGGACGACACTGCTACCGGGCCTGATCGATGCGCACTCGCATATTTTTCTCCACCCGTACAACGAAACGTTGTGGAACGACCAGGTACTGAAGGAATCGCAGGCTTATCGCACCATCGAAGCGGTGCAGCACGTGCACGACACATTGATGGCTGGCTTTACCGCCCTGCGTGATCTGGGTACCGAAGGCGCGGGTTACGCCGATGTCGACGTGCAGCGCGCCATCAACGATGGCCTGATTCCCGGCCCACATATGTTTGTCGCCACGCGCGCCACCATCGCTGCGCACTGCTACGGACCGGGCCCGATGGGTTTCCGTACCGACATCGATCTGCCTCAAGGTGGCATCCCGGTCAGCGGCACCGCGGAGATGATCGACGCCGTGCGCGACCAGGCCGGTCACGGCGCAGACTGGATCAAGCTCTATGCCGACTACCACTGCGGCAAGAGCAGCGGCGCTGTGCCCACCTTCACGCAAGAAGAACTCAACGCAGGTGTGGAAGCCGCCCATTCTCTGGGCCTACCTGTCGCCGTGCATTCCACCACGCCCGAAGGCATGCGCCGCGCCATCCTCGCCGGCGTGGACACCATCGAACATGCCTATGGCGGCACACGCGACGTGTTCGCGTTGATGAAACAGCACAACGTCGCTTACATGCCCACACTCGAAGCGGAAGCTGCCTATTCCGAATACTTCAAAGGCTGGAAACCAGGCCAACCGCCCACCGCAGACATGCAGCAGGCTGCAAACGCATTCAAGCTCGCCATGCAGGCCGGCGTCACGATTGGCTGCGGCAGCGACGTGGGCGTGTTTACGCACGGCACAAATTACAAGGAACTGGAATGGATGGTGCGCGACGGCATGTCACCCTCACGCGCATTATTGGCTGCTACTGCCGTGGACGCGAAAATTCTTCGGCAACAAGATGTGTTCGGCCAGCTAAAGGCTGGACTCGATGCCGACATCATCGCCGTGCATGGCGATCCCACGACGGACATCAGCGCCATTGAAAACGTGCCGTTCGTGATGAAAGGCGGGGTAATCTACAAGCAGTCGCAATGAAGAAAATTCAGCGTTATTCGTGGTGCAATCATCGTCACAAAACAACAAAGGGCGCGAATGATTCGCGCCCTTTGTGCTATACGTCGCTTGACAACAAGCTGCCAGCGTCGAATAACGAGTACGGTTAGAAAAACTTCTGCTCGTATTTAAGGTAAATGACGCGGCCAATATCGTATTGCGGGTTGTACGGATAGTCGCTGTAGCCATCTGTTCCGGTGGGGCCTAGGGGACCTGCCACGCTATATACACCGGAGTATGAGAGCGGCGCCCTCCGATTGAAGATATCGGTAGAGCCCAGTGCGATCCGTCCGCCCCATGGCGCCTGCCAACTCAACTGCAAATCGTTGAAAGCCACACCACCCTGCACATTCAATCCATTAGGCGAGTTTGCCAAGTCCTTGTTGGGATTGTTGCAAGGGACGAATTGATCTATGGCCGGGTTGGGGGCGATGCACGGCTCCGACAGCGACGAGTAGTAACGGATCGTCCACGTTGCACCGAAGTGTTTGTAACTCCAATTCAAGTTGACCTTGGATCGGAAGCGCCACAGTGGCCCGAGTACCGTATCGTACGAACCCAGCGTGTTGGAGATGATGGGGCCGCCGGGTGTGGTTTGCTCCTTCACAGAATTGATATAGGTGCTCGTCGAATCAAGCTTGAACAGGCCGACAGGCGTCTCGGGGAACAGATAGCTTAAACTCAGATCTTCGCCGCGTTCTTCGACGGAACCTTGGTTCACCAGCGTCTGAACAAGATTGATCACCTGTCCATTGAATGGGCCACCTGCCTGCGAACGCTGGAATTGGTCGCACTGCTGCGTCTCGCCGAGCTGATAGCAATTGTCCAGAATGCTGCTAGCCGTCGGTAACGTAATGACGTTGTCGATCCTGATGCGGTACCAATCCACTGTCGCATTAAAGCCGGTGAGATAGTGCGGGCTATAGACAATGCCCGCGGTGTAGCTCTTGGATGTTTCTGGTTTCAGATTGGGATTGGCGCCGGTGAAAAACGGCGTGGTACTGGTCTGATCGGGCTGCGGAATGGGGGAGCCATTGGGAATGAGTTGCGTAAAGCCAGGGCCGACGCCCGGCAGTCCAGCGAACCCATTCAGACAACGCTGCTTGACGACAGGATTGCCTGTCAAGCCAAAGTTGATGTCGCAGGGATCGGTATAGTTTGTGAAACTCTGCAACGCGCCGCCATAGAGATTGGCGATAGCGGGGGCACGAAAACCCGTGCCATAGCTGGCACGAACCAACACGTCGTCGATCGGCTGCCACGACAACTTGAATTGGTTGTTGTTGGTATTGCCGAAGTTGGTGTAGTGCGAAAAGCGATGGGCGAGGTCGACATCCAGCAGTTGCGCACCCGGCATATCCTTCAGAACGGGAATATTCACCTCCGCGTACGCCTCGTTGAGGCCATAGGAGCCGCTTCCCGGGTTTTGCTGCAAATTGGTGTTGAGACCAAGCTGCGTATATTGATCTGGTGTGGCCGCGCCGGAAATATCGCGATGATCCGCGCCGACGGCAAACGTCACATCGCCGTTTCCCAAGGATTGCGGAAGCGTGAACATGTCACCCGACAAATTAACGTCCAGTGTTTTTGTTTCACTAAAGGAACGCGTCCCGGCATAAATGTTCAGATAATTGATTTCAGCTGGCGTGATACCACCTGCACCGGAAAATGGATTGAGTGGTACACAACCGGCAATCACGTTACCCGCAGTACCGCATTCCACCACGCCGTTGGGTCCCATGAAGGAAGGTCCAACGGCCTGTGCAACATGAACCATATTGAGATTGCCTGGTCCAAAACTCGATTGATCGTAGCGGTAGTCGCTGTAACCGGCGTCCCAATTAAACTCCCTCTCACCGAGCGAAAAATCGCCCTCCAGACCGAATCGCCAACCATATTGCTTGATTTTGTTGTAGGTAACGCGATTGGGATACTGCAGCGGCAACTCGAACTCAAGATTATTGCCAGGCAACGGGTTGTAATAGCTCTGCGAAGACAGCGTCGGAAAATAAACCGCCGGGAAAGTCCCGATGGGAAGCCCAAGCGCTTGCGCCAGGTGCGTACCATTCGCGGGCGTCAACGAGCTGAGTGGGTAACCGCTGGTACTCGTGCTGGAATTGTTGGTGTTGTATGTGCCGCTGACAGTCGCCGTGATGTGATCGGTGAGCTGATAGTCGCCTTTCAAGTAGTACGACCTGAGCCGGTTGTCTGGAATCAGTGATTCGAGATAAGCGGAGTTTTGGTAATCGTTGTTGAAATAAGGCGACGGATATTGAGAGCCGAATGTGTTGACGTGATAGTTGGCGATATCAAGTCCATTCTGGCCCATGTTGACGGTAATCGGGCCATTGGCTAGTTGCGGTAAGCTCACCGGCAAACCCGTCGCCGGATTGAGCGCCCCGGTGATGGTGCCGTAAGGCGATGGCACTGTCTGGCTTTGAGGATAATTCGGACCCAGACTGAAAAATCCGTATTTGCTGTAATCACGGTCGTTCGCCATCAGGCCATTGGTGTTTTGTGCCGTCACGTTGAACAAGAACGAGCCTCGCGAAAACTTCTTGCCCCCGGTGAGGCTGAATTGGCTGTTTTTGCCATCGTTCTGCGGCGAATACATGCTGTTGTAGGTGTCGACCTGCACACCATCGAAATCCTTTTTTGTGATGATGTTGACCACGCCAGCAATCGCATCGGAACCATAAATCGCCGATGCACCGTCTTGCAGTATTTCAATGTGATCGATGATCGAACTAGGGATGGTGCTTAAATCGGTTTCACCAAAAATATCCGTGGTCCAGCGCTGGCCATCGACCAGCACCAGAGTGCGCGGAGCACCGAGCCCGCGCAGGCTCACATACTGCCCCACGATGTTACCCAAAGCACTTTGGCTGCTGGTTCCCGATGAACCGACAGAGGAAACGTTCTGTAGAATCTGACCGACACTTACAAAGCCCTGTTGCTGAAGCGCTTGATGCGACAGTTCGGTCACGGGTTGCGCCGTTTCCACGTCGACGCTGCGAATAAGTGAGCCTGTGACAGTAATCGCCTGCAACGTGGCGGTTTTCTGCGTAGCCGGCGGATTGCTCCCCGGCTGCGGCTGCGCCGGGGGTGGCTGCGTAGCTGAAGGTGTCGATGCAGTGGCTGGAGGAGTCGTCTGGGGGTTCGCTGTGGGGGACTGTTGTCCGGCAGTTGCGGTTTGTGCCACCGCTACCGTCGTCAACACACAGCTTCCTAGAGCTAATGCCATGCGTATGGCATTCGCCATCGTTTGATGTCGTGAGTTCATGGTAGGTGCTCCCTTTTTGCTTTGAGTGTGACTACACGTCTGCTCTCCCTTGTTTGTCTTTGCTCGGATGTTTGCCGCGGCGGTGTCGTCGTGCCATTTTGTTGGCGACGATCAACAACACACCGAGCCATTGGAGGTGAATATCTGAAAAATTAATCTTTTCCCTTCGTATCCCCGCGCTCTTCTTCCGTTCCCGTGTAAAACGTCAGGTTGCACACGGCCGTGCCGGGCCCGAGCACATCTGGCCCAACAAATACCCTTCTTTTGAACGACGATTGAGGGGCCGACAAATCGACATCCGTGCCGTTTGTCGTACGCCAGTTACGCAGGGGCCGATTGCAACGGACGTCAATCCAGAGCGGAACCGGAAAACCCCGTGCTAATCAAGCTCGGGCACATCGGTTTCATCACACAAAATCTGTCGCGTTAATTTGATTAGACAGCTCCGTGAAAGCGTTTTGGATAGACGCCACATGCGAAGCGAAATCACGCTCTGGATCGAAAGGAGCATCTTCTCGAATAACGCCTTCCGGCAACCAGATGCCTGGCGCTGTCGGAACAACGCGCATCTTCACCGCTCCAGCGACCTGCCTTAATTGCTCGGCGCACTTGCCGCCACCGTGTCCACCGTACGTCACGATAGCCGCAGGTTTGTTGCGCCACTCGTGATAAAGGTGGTCGATCGCATTTTTTACGACGGCCGGGTAGCCCCAGTTGAACTGAGGCGTCACAAAGACGACCGCGTCTGCACTCTTGATCTTCTCGCTCCAGGCGCGGGTGTGTGCTTGCGCATAGGGCACGTCCTTTGCGGGAATGGCCGGTTCGTCGTTCATAGGTAAAGGCCAATCCGCAAGATCGACGACTTCGTAGTCGAGATCGGTGCACCCGCGTCCTATCTGCGCGACCCACTCTGTTATTTTCGGGCAGATCCGGCCCGCACGCGTGCTTCCCATGATCAAAAGCACGTTTTTTCTGTTTTCCATGACAACACTCATTTGCATGTATGATACATGCATCTTAGACCAACCATCGAGTGGTGTAAAGCATGTACGATACACGAAACTTGGATGCCATGGCGTCCGCGCTCATCGAGCTGACCGGCTACCTGAACAGCCCACGCCAGGACGACGTACTTTTGGATAAGGCGGGCATATCCCTGGACCGCGCGCTGTTCCCTTTGTTGGTACGGCTCAGCGCTGCGCCAGGCATGGGGGTTGCGCAGCTTGCTGATCGCGTGGGCCGCGACCCGTCTACCGTCAGCCGCCAACTCGCCAAACTCGAAGAGCTGCGATTGATAAAGCGCCCACTAACGAACGAAGACATGCGCGTGCGCGAGGCGACCATCACCAAGGCTGGACTGCGCGCCGTTACCGCGATCACCGAGGCGCGGCGAAAGCTACTTCACGAGCTGGTTGAAGATTGGTCGAAAGAGGAGCGCGACACCTTTCCGAAACTCGTGCAAAAGCTCGCGGATGCAATGAAGGCGAAGCACGAGGAAATGCGCGGAAGCCAAACGAGCGGTAACAAATCAAAAAAGTGACTTAAGAATTACCCGAGGCTAGTACCCTGTCCGTCACTTTCAGCGAAGTGCTTTTGGGAATTCTGGAAAAATCTATCCACCGCGCTCCGCGAATAACCAAGAGACACCGCTTTGTCGAAGCACCCGGTAGCAGCGTCCCGGTCGCCCAAAGCACTGTAAAGCAGTCCCATATTGAAATACGGCAGCGGATTTAGCTCATCGACAGCGATGGAGGCAGCGAGATGCGCCTTGGCGTCATCCAATTCGCCGAGCTTCAGTTCCGCTGCTCCCAGATTGTTCAAAGCCATCGCTTCGGGATCGCGTGAATAAGCACCTGAGCCCAACCAAATCAACTTTTTGAGCCACGGCTGATCTTTGACCTTTGTGAGAAACAATTCCGAATGACGCTTGGACTCCGCGTATCGCTTCTCATGAAGCAACCTCAGCCCACGGAGTAAATCACGCCAAAAGAATCCAAGAACGCGCCCTGGAAAAAGCAGAATAACTGCAAGTATTAGCACCCCGACAACGGTCATCTGGAAGTAAAAGACGATCCATAGGGATAAAGCTACGCCCAATACAAGCATCCCAAAATAGGCACTCTTGTACATCGAAGTTCTTGTCATCCCGGTTGCTCCGTGCGCTTAGGCTTAAGTCTTGGCACGCTGAATGCGATACATGAATGCAATAGAGTTGTGACGTCAGATTGGATTTTTCTCGTAGCGCGTAACGCTGGACGGCAATTGCACCCAGGCGTGTTTCCGGCACTCGTAAACAGAATCTTCAGGCGCAGGGAAATTGGGGTCCGCAAATGCACCGACCGCAACCAACACGATAGTGTCATTACCTTCCTCCGTGTGGAATACATTGCTACCACAAATCGGGCAAAACCTGAATCGAAAC
>NZ_DATHMR010000138.1:0-37379 GCF_035486915.1 Dyella sp.
GTGGCGGGCATCGGCAGCAGCGCAGGCTCCAGCTACAACTGCAACCATCAGTCGCCGGAACACAGCAGCAACCACGATATGGTTGCCCCCAGCGGTGGCGATGCATTGGGTGTTTCTCACGCCAGCGCCGTGCCGTCATCGCCTTCCAGTCACCCCAGTAGCGCCAGCAACTCCTCAGAAAGCGACGTCATACACGTCAGCGACGATGCGTCGCCCAATCACTCCTCGCACGGTTCAGGCCTGAGTTGGCAATCGCTGCTCCCCGGCTCTATCCAGTAACAGCAACGCGCTACCCATCTTTGAGAGAAACTTTGCGGGAAAACCCGCGACGCTCGCGCGTCAGCCCGGCGGCAGAAGCACGCTGAAACGCGCGCCGCCAAACTCTTCGGAACGATCCACGGTCAACTCGCCATGATAGGCGCGCACGATGTCCTGCACGATGGACAGGCCAATGCCGTGACCTTGCACCCGTTCGTCGCCACGCACGCCGCGTTGCAGGACCTTTTCGATCTTGTCGTCGTCGATGCCGGGGCCGTCGTCCTCCACACTCAGCAGCAAGCCGGGCCGCTGACGCCCAGCCGGCGATGGCATCTTGACCACAAGCAACACGTGATGACGCGCCCACTTGAACGCGTTCTCCAGCAGATTGCCCATCAGTTCGAGTAAATCGCCCTGCTCGCCGTAGAACGCGGCATTGTCCTGAATATCGAATTCGCACAGCACGTTCTTGGCGGCGTAGACCTTTTCCAGACTTTGCACGAGATCTTCGGCGTGACCGGCGATCGGCACGGCGCTCGCGAATGTCTGACTGCCCGTCGTGGCCGCGCGCGCCAGTTGATAGGCCACCAGCTCGTCCATCTTGCGTACCTGATCGAGCACGGGAAGGCGCGCGGCCACCGGAACGTCACCCGCCGACTCCAGTTGCGAGCGAATGACGGCCAGCGGTGTCTTCAAGCTGTGCGCGAGATCGGCGAGCGTGTTCCGGTAACGCGTGCGCTGTACGCGTTCGCTGTCGATAAAGGCATTCATGCGCTCGGTCAGACCCGTCAGCTCCAGCGGATACTGGCTATCCAGATGATCGGCCTTGCCCCGCTCGATACGACTCAGATCGCTGGCCACTTTACGCAGCGGCGTAAGGCTCCAGTACAGCAGTATCAGCTGCAGCACGATCAGCATCACGCCCAGCAGGGCCAACCATCCAACGAGGCTGCGGCGATAGACGGCTACATTGCTTTCAAACTCCTCTTCGGTCTGCGCAACGGTAAACGTGAGCAGTACCGGATTGCCATTAGGCACATCCAATGCAATGCCGAAGCTGTAGTAGTAAAGACGGCCGAGCTCGGTATCGATGGGTCCGATGAATTGCTGCTGCCCCGGCGCCAGTTTGGGCAGGAAACCGAAATCGCGCTCCAACGCTGATGGCGATTCCCAATGGAATCCGTTTTCGCCCGTCACCACGGCGTATAGGCCCGAACCCGGGCGCGAGAACATCGGATCGGGCGGGGTATCGGGCAACAGGGGTGTGCCGTCGCGGCGGGGGTCGGTGCCGGCGATGTACGTTATGACGTAATCGTGCAGACGATCCTGCAACTTGTTGCGCTCGCTGGAATCATAGCTTTGCGACAACGTCCAGCCGATCGCGCCCAGGAATGCTGCGAGCACGAGTGCAGTGGTAAGCGCTGCGCGCGCCGCCAGTGAGAACGGGCGGCGCGTCGTCGCATTATTCGTCTTCGCTGCGAGGGATGGCAAAGCGATACCCGCGTCCACGCACCGTTTCGATCGGCTTCATCGTACTTTCCGGATCGAGCTTCCTGCGCAAGCGGCCGATGAAAACCTCGAGCACGTTCGAATCGCGGTCGAAATCCTGTTGATAGATGTGTTCGGTGAGGTCGGCTTTCGATACCAGTTCGCCGGCATGCAGCATCAGGTATTCGAGCACTTTGTATTCGTAGCTGGTGAGGTCTACCGCCTTACCGTCGACCGACACCGTTTGCGCCGTCGTGTCCAGCTTGATCGGCCCGCAAGCCAGTACGGGCTTGGACCAGCCGCTGGCGCGGCGCACCAGCGCGTTGATGCGCGCCAGCAGTTCTTCCACGTGGAAGGGCTTGACGAGGTAGTCGTCCGCACCGTGCTTCAACCCTTCGACCTTGTCCTGCCAGCTGCCACGGGCGGTGAGTATCAGGATGGGGTAACGCTGGCCCGCTTCACGCAGTGATTTGACCAGATCCATGCCCGACATCTTGGGCAGGCCCAGATCGATGATGGCCAGATCGAACGGCACTTCGCGACCCAGGTATATACCTTCTTCGCCATCCTGGGCGGCGTCCACGGCAAACCCATCGCGTTTGAGTCGAGCCGCCAGCGTTTCGCGCAACGGCGCTTCGTCTTCGACCAGGAGGATGCGCATCAGTGTTTCTCCTTCTTGTTGCTTCCGCCATTGGGGAACTTCTTGGGGGATTGTGCCGCAGCCGGTGGACGCGCGCTGACTTCGGAAGGGACGCCCATGACACGCACGTGCCCTTCCGGTGTGAGTACCTTGATGCGGTACTCCGTCCTGTGCCCGATTTGACGCGGCTCAGCCGACAGCACTTTACCGCCGACTTGTCGCTGCACCTGCTCTACGGCTTGATCCAGACTCAGATTTTTAGGAGGTGGTGCTGACGATTGGGCCGCAGCCATGCCGGCCATCAGCAGTCCGGCTGCTGCAATCGCCCCTGCTAGAAGGTGCTTGAAACCCATAATCCCTTGAGATTGATGCCGGATCCGGATCCGGCCGACGCGCCATACTGCGAAACCGGTGCTGAATGCTCGCCGGACGGCCGATCGCTATCACGCCGCGACCCGCGCCGGAGCCATCGCCTGCTCAATGAGTGACCAGTTGGCGCCGGAAAGATGCGCCCCTTCGCTCAAAATCCTGCGAAAGGCCCGCGCGCCGGGTTCGCCCTGATAAAGGCCGAGCAAATGCCGCGTGATGTGCTTCAGCGCGGTGCCGCGCGCCAGTTCGGCTTCGATGTAGGGACGCATGTGTTGCAGCACGCTGTCACGCGACGGCAACGGCATGTCATACAGGGCCGCCTCCACCTGCGCGAGAACGTAAGGTTCGTGATAGGCAGCGCGACCGAGCATCACGCCATCGACATGAGCCAGATGCTGCCGCATCGCCTGCACCGTGGTGATCCCGCCATTGATGACCACTACCAGCTGCGGGAATTCTCGCTTGAGTCGATAGACGCGCTCGTAATCGAGCGGCGGTATCTCGCGGTTCTCCTTCGGCGACAATCCCTGCAGCCACGCCTTGCGTGCATGCACAACAAGTACTTCCACGCCAGCCTCAATCATGGTTTCGGTGAAATGCTGCAGATCGGCGTATTCGTCCTGATCGTCCACGCCGATGCGGCATTTCACCGTGACCGGCACGGACACCGCATCGCGCATCGCTTTCACGCAATCGCCCACGAGCGCGGGTTCGCGCATCAGGCACGCGCCGAAGCGTCCGGATTGCACGCGATCGGAAGGGCAACCCACATTGAGATTGATTTCATCGTAGCCCGCCTGTGCGCCGTAACGTGCCGCCTCGGCCAGCTCACGCGGATCGCTGCCGCCCAGCTGCAATGCAACGGGATGCTCCTGCTGGCTGTGTTCCAGCAGACGCAGCTGTTTGCCGCGCACCAACGCAGCGCTGGTCACCATCTCTGTATAGAGCCGCGCGTGAGGCGACAACAGACGATGGAAATAACGGCAATGACGATCCGTCCAGTCCATCATGGGGGCCACCGATAGCCGGTAGTCTTGGGGGTTGGTGCTGTGCATAACCCCGCATTTTAGCCGCACAGCAAGCCTTTGCGTTTTTTGCGGTCTGGAATCGACCTATGCACTGCCAGGAGACACTACAACGGATTCGTGCCTCCGTCGGCCTGATCTGTTGGCGGCGCTGGAGAAGTTGAAAGGGCCGCAGGCGTGGGACTGTTGTGTACCTTCTGCAAGTCGCCCACTTTGACCGTTCCGCTCCAAAAGCTGTCTTCCGCCTTGAAGTAGGTCCGTGAGTTCCAGCGATTTTCTGCCCAGAATTCGCCACAGCCGGTAATGACGCCACCCTCGACCGCACCCAGACCGCAGTCAGGTAGCGGATCTCCGGCGTCAAGCCCTGCGGCGCCCACACCCGCTCCCGTCAACTGGGTAGAGAACTGTGCAAGGGTCGACTGCTCCAGCACGGCGTCGTCAACACCAGCAGGCGAACCAGTCATGTGAAGCTTTCCTTGTTGCAGTTGGGCGACCATCCGCGGCTTGGCAACAGCATCTCCATATTCGGCCATGAGTTGCTTGAGAATTTCATTTGCCTTGTCGCGCTGCTCTGGATCGAGCTGCGCCCATACGCTGTCGCGCGTATCCACAAACTTCGGATAGTTGCGTTCCGCAGAAAGCGCGATCCATGCATACGCGGTAACAGGATCTTTGGGAACGCCCTGGCCATTGAGATACATCAGGCCGATGCTTAGTTGCGACACCTTGTCGGCGTAGCGAGCGCCAAGCAAAAAGTATTTCATCGCTCCGGCGTAGTCGCCTTTTTCGTAGCGAAGAATGCCGCCAAATTGACCGTGCAGGTCGGGATGACCTTCGGTCGAATTTTCGCTCATGGATTTCAGCGTGTGTTGCAGTTGCTGATCGGTCGGCGCAGCAGGTGCCTGATCACCGTCGACGGCAGACGCGATAGAAGGAACGAGTCCAAGCGCAACGCTGCAAATGAATGCACGACATAGAGCCTTCATAACGCCTCCTTGGCCACTGCGAAAGGCAGGTCGAACAAGCGATACGAACGGCAGGGAGTTTACACCCGGAAAATGCGTACTGTTTTGCGAAATTGTTAGGTTCGCGTTGTGGCCAAATGCCAGTCCGTTGAATCCTTGACTGGTATCTCTACAAAACGCTCAATCGAGCTTTTTCGCGGCCTTTTCCAAACGGATCGACATCGCGCGTAGAGTTATTCCGATCAGCGTCAATGCAACAGCCAGCACGTTCATATGAAGGCTGTACACGGCCAGGGCGCCGAAAATAATGACGACGAATGAATCCTCCAGCAACCAACTCCACGCACGTGCCTTGGGCACTCCGGGAGCCAAGCGACCAATGAACGCCGCGTATCCCCAGCCAATGCACAAGGATAGATAGATGGCCATCAGCGATACGGCATAAATCAGCATGCCGTTGACATGAGCGCCGTTTTCATCAGTGAGTGTTTGACGAACGAATACCGGAAGCAACGCCACCAGACTCAACAACAGAAGTGTGGCAATCGTGACGGGACCATCCACCCGATGCAGATGCGCCAGCGTGCGTCGATGGCGCGCCCACACGCCGCCCACGAGAAAGAAGCTCAGAAAGTACACGCCCAGCGGAAGCGCCCAGATCTGTATCAGGCTCTCACCGGCAGACGCCGTCGGTTTCAGTTCCACGGCCGACAACGTCATGGCAATCGCAAAAACTCCGTCGGACAGCATCACCAGCCGGTCGAAATGCCGCTGATGCACGTGGTGTTCCTTCACTTGATGTATCGGCTGCGAATCCATACCCCCTCCCGCGAGCGACCCGTCACATTCTGCCCAGAATCGATGGATACCTGCTATGGGACCATACAGGCATCCGGTGCACCGATCGCGTAAAATGGCAAAGCGGTCACTACCCCCCAGCAGCTTGAGCCAGGCGCCCGGCAACCGCGAGCCCTCGCGATACGCACTCATGTAGTGACCTGCTTCCCCTTATCGCAATCTGAGAACACAACGCTATGGTGGCTTTGGCGACCGAACAAGTTATCGATGTGCATCACTGGAACGAGAGCCTTTTCAGCTTTCGCACCACGCGCGATCCCGGCTTCCGTTTCGATAGCGGACAATTCGTGATGATCGGCCTGGAAGTGGATGGCCGTCCGTTGATGCGCGCGTATTCGATTGCCAGCGCGGCATGGGAAGAACATCTTGAGTTCTTTTCCATCAAGGTGGAGAACGGCCCGCTGACGTCACGCCTGCAGCACCTGAAACCGGGCGACACGATCACCGTGAGCCGCAAACCAACCGGCACGCTGGTGCTGACGGATCTCAAACCGGGCAAGCATCTTTATCTGCTGGGCACGGGTACGGGACTGGCACCTTTCATGAGCATCGTCCGCGACCCGGAAACCTACGATCGCTACGAAAAAATCGTGCTCGCGCATGGCGTGCGCAACATCAGCGATCTGGCGTATTCGAACTATCTGCAGAACGAACTGCCGCAACACGACTACCTCGGCGAGTTGGTGCGGGAGAAGCTGATCTACTACCCGACTGTCACACGCGAACCGTTCCGCAATCGAGGCCGCATCACCGACAACATCGTCGATGGCGCGATGAGCGCAGCCATTGGACTACCCACACTCAATCCGGAAACCGATCGCGTGATGCTGTGCGGCAGCCCGGTGATGCTCGACGATCTTTGTGCGCTGCTCGACGCTCGTGGTTTCCACGCATCGCCGCGTACCCGCGAGCCGGGCGATTACGTCATCGAACGCGCCTTCGTCGAGAAATAACCGCAACGCAACGCAGGATCGCTTACATGTCGCGGTCCTGCGTGACATGCCAGGCGAAACATGTCGCCAGCGGCGTTGGAATGCCATGCACGTTGTGCTGCACCCACTGGCCGATGGACACCTCTTCGTCTTTCATCGCCGCGCCTGCCCACGTATTGACGTAGGTGCCGTGTAGCGGATCGTTGCGATAGAACAGGAAACCGTTATCGGACACGTGCGTGTCGACATAGATCACGCGCCAGTCGCCTTCGCGAAAGACCTGCAGCACATCGACGTTCGCCACATGAAGTTGTTTGGCGATGACGGGTGCCCACGCGTGCTTTTGCGCGTCCGTCAGCGTTCGGTCGATTCCGGTGCAGGGCGACGCGCTCACGACGCCGGTGATTAGCCATACATGGACGAGTAGCCATTTGCGCATATCGCCTCCCCTGGATCGGCAACGCGTGCAGCATCAATCGCGCACGCGGCCTTTGCCTTCGTTATCCCAATAACCGAACACGCGTCTCGCGATGAGTTTGTACAAGCGCTTGCCGGTTGCGCGCCATAGCCGCGAATGCAACGCGGGTGTCTTCAGCATCGCGCGCTGCCGCGTGCTGAGCGCATGATCGCAATAGGTGCGCTTGTGCTTGAGCAAATGACGCAAGTCTTCGCGCGCCAGCAGGCGGAACAATCGCCCGCGTCGGCCACGCGTCCATGCAATCTGAAAATCCACCAGCGCAGGACGCCCATCCGCCTGCACCAGCCAATTGGGCTCCTTGGCAAGATCGTTGTGCACGATGCCGCGCCGATGCAGCTGCGCCAGCAAACGCAGCGCGTCGCGGTAATAGGCAACGTCGCGCGGTTGTGCCTGCTGCATGGGCGAGCCTGCGATGTAACTGCGTAGCAATTCGCGCCCATCCCAGCCCAGTAGCGCCGGCACACCGTCGATGCCGTCCAATTTCCCGAGCGCCCTGGCCTCGCGCGCCGCGGCACGTTTCGCAAACGCACGCGCCCACCAGCGAGCCGCGCGGATATCGCGGCGAATCATGCGCACGCCATCGCGTTCGATGATCTCGATCCGACCAAGTTCATCGGCTTTGAGCAAAGTGGGGTTGACGTCTGACACACATTTACCTGGCAGGGACTGCGAGCGGCTTGCCCGCCGCATCGCGGCGACGGACTATTGTGGCTGATCCGCGGCACTGCCGCCGCTTCGAGGATGACGCATGACTGCGCTGGAGATCGCGCTCTACGCACTGGCCGCGGTGCTGATCATTGTCGGATTGCTCGGCACGGTGCTGCCCATCCTCCCGGGCATTCCGATGATCTTCGGTGGCATCTGGCTGGCGGCGGCCGTCGATGGCTATCACCATGTCGGCAAAGGGTGGCTGATCACGCTGGGTGTGCTGGCTGTCTTGGGCGTGCTGGTGGACTTCCTGGCCGCATCGATAGGCGCCAAACGCGTCGGAGCCAGTCAACAGGCCATGTGGGGCGCCATGCTCGGCACCCTCGTCGGACTCTTTTTCGGCCTGCCTGGCCTGTTGCTCGGTCCATTCGCGGGTGCGCTGGTGGGCGAGTTCACCTCGGGCAAAAGCGTGCTGCGCTCGGCCCACGTGGGCGTGGCGACCTGGTTGGGTCTGCTTTTCGGGACGCTGGTGAAGCTGGTGATCTCCTTCATGATGATCGGCCTGTTCGGTTTTGCGATGCTCGTGGGGTAGCTACCCATGGGGTAGCCACCAACTTTCGATACATGCCGCTCACACTCGGTCCCCGTAAGCTCGACGCACTTACATTGGGGAACTTCGTATGAGCAAACGTCTCGCCCTGGCCGTGGCAATCGCATTGACTGCGGTCGGCTCGGTCCACGCGCAAACTTCGCAGACGCAGGCATGGGTCGCTCGCAGCAACGACGACGCCAAAGTGCTGCTCGATGTCATGGCGCGTTTCACGCCCGAAACCGCCACGCAGGTCGGCGTGCCCGGCTATGACGACAAAGTCGTCGACCTGAAGCCGAACTCCGATGCGCGCACACGTGCGGCGTATGCCGATGCACGGTCAAAGCTGCAAGCGATGCTCGCGAAGGAGAAGGACACCAACGTGCGCCAGGATCTACAGATCATGATCAAGGCGGCGGATCTGGCGATCGAAGGCATCGATCTCAACGACAAATACATGCTGCCGTATCAGGACGTCGGCCAGCTGATCTTCAACGGCGAGTTTTCGCTGCTGCGCGATGACGTCGATGCCAAGCGCTGGCCGGCCGCACGCAAGCGTCTGGAATGCTATGTGGGTCAGACGCCTGGTTGCACGCCACTAGTCAAACTGGCTGAAGCGCAAACAACGGAGCAATTGTCCAACAAGCAGCTGCTGGGCCCTTACAAGAATAATGTCGATCAGCAGATCGCCAACTCCGATCGTTATGCGCAAGGCATTCGCCAGCTCTTTACCAAGTATAAACTCGACGATGCCGAAGGCAAAGCCGCACTCGATGCGATGGATGCCCAGCTGAAGGATTACAACGCATGGGTACGCAGCACTATCGCGCCGCGTCAGCGCGATGACTTCCGTTTGCCCGAACCGTTGTATGCGTACAACCTCAAGCAGGTCGGGATCGACATCCCACCGGAAGAACTGATCAAGCAGGCGCAGCTCGAATTCGTCGAAGTGCGCTCTGCCATGCAGACCATAGCGCCCGAAGTCGCGAAGGCCGAAGGTTTCCAGGCGACGGATTATCGCGATGTCATCAAGGAACTGAAGAAACAGCAATTGGGTAAGGACGATGTGGTGCCGTGGTATCACCAAGTCATAGCGAAGATCGAAGACATCATCCGCCGTGACCACGTCGCCACATTGCCGCAGCGCGAAATGCAGATGCGCATTGCGTCCGACGCGGAAACGGCGGCAACGCCCGCCCCGCACATGGATCCGCCGCCACTCGTCAACAATCACGGTGAACGCGGGACGTTTGTGCTGACGATGGGCAATCCGACCGCAAAGGGCGACAACTCCGACACCTACGACGACTTCACCTATAAGGCTGCCGCGTGGCCGCTCACCTCACACGAGGGTCGTCCCGGCCATGAACTGCAATTTTCGGCCATGGTCGAACGCGGCGTATCGCTGGCACGCAGCCTGTTCGCGTTCAACAGCGTCAACGTGGAAGGCTGGGCCCTGTACTCCGAATCGGAAATGCTGCCGTATGAACCGATCGAGGGTCAGTTCACCACGCTACAGTTCCGCTTGATACGTGCAGCGCGTGCGTTTCTCGATCCGATGTTGAATCTGGGCATGATCAGCAAGGAACGCGCGCATGACGTTCTGCGCTATGACGTCGGCCTGTCGGAAGCCATGACGCGCGAAGAGCTCGATCGCTTCACGTTCAACAGCCCTGGTCAGGCCACCGCGTATTTCTACGGTTATATGCGCCTGCAGCAGCTTCGCTTGCAAACGGAATTGGCGCTGGGCAAGAACTTCAATCGCCAGGCTTTCAACGATTTCATCATCGATCAGGGCTTGCTGCCGCCCGATCAACTCGCTGAAGCCGTGCGCACGCAGTTCATTGCGTCGCAACGGAAATAACGGGAAAACGAGCAGGCGGCACGAGCTTCATAATCGACATTCCAGCACAATCGTCATTCCAGCGAGAGCTGGTATCCAGTACCTTTTGGGGGGCCTGTAAAATCACTGGATCCCAGCTTTCGCTGGGATGACGACTTGGGAATATGTCATTTTTGGCCGCCTCAGCGCACTCGCCATGGAACTTTTTTAATAGGCGCTTACATACGTGCGTTCGGCACGACGTAAAGCAACACGGCAAGAAACTGCAACACGCTGCCAGCCAGCACGAAGAAATGCCACACCGAATGGTGATATGGCAAACGGCGCCACAGATAAAATGGCACGCCCAACGTGTAAGCCGCTCCGCCGCCGAGCAACAACACCATGCCGCCTGTTTGCAGATGCGCGAGCAACGGCCTGAACGCAATGATGCCCACCCAACCCATCGCGATGTATAGCAACACCGCAAAACGGCGGTAACGCTTAAGTACGCCCAATTCCAGCGCGCTTCCCAACAAGGCCAGCGACCACACAATGCCAAACAGGCTCCAGCCCCACGTGCCGCGCAGAGCGATCAGCGTGAAGGGCGTATACGTTCCAGCAATAAGCAGAAAGATCGCGATGTGATCCAACGTGCGCAACACGCGCCGCGCCGATTCGGCACGCACGGTGTGATAAAGCGTCGAAGCTGTGTAAAGCAGAATCAGCGAGATGCCATACACCGCGCTCGCCAGCACATCGCTGGCTGTACCGGCCATGGCCGTGTGGATGACCAGCACGGCAAGTCCGATCGCGCTGAGCACGATGCCAACGCCGTGAATCACGCTGCTGGCAAGCTCATCGCCAAAACCATAACGAGGAAGCACGGCCTCGTTTACTGCGGTCATGCGGACAACTCCTTGGCGTCCCGCCATGTTGCAGGACAAGCTGGCACCTTAACCGGCTTATCCCGATTTACCTAATGCAAAAAAACGCATCAAGGTTCGATGATGAAAGCACCGAAGGCGATGCCGATGTTCCATCCGCGACCTTTGCCGCTCAATGCAAGCGACACGTTACCCTTGGTCAATATCTGACTGTCCGCACTGACTTGCGCACCCGCGTGAGCTTCAGCGCTCGCGTAATGCCCCAGCACTTCGTGAATGTCATAGACGCCGGTAAAGCGCCCTTCTCCATCGTCGATCTCGGTTTTTCCGAACGTCAGGCCACCGCCTTCCGCACGAATGTGCACATGCATGGTCTGACCGTTATAGCAGCGGATCGTGCCGGTGCCCTCGGCGCGCTTGTAGAACGCAGACCATCCTGTCAACTGGAATTGCATGCGGCAGTCGACATCGGAGGCCGCATGCGCGGGTGCCGAGGTACCCAAGCCCGCCAGACTCAGCAATGCCGCACCCACCCACGTCGTTGCGGCTGTCGTTTTCATCGGCGTCCCCGTGTCGTATGGAAGTGCGGATTGTCGCAAAGAGTTCTACCCGGTTTTCGTGAAGGCCGCCATCACGAAAGTTGCACATGCAAGCAAACCGCCGCCCGTCAGGATGCGCCCCAAGGGTGCCGCCTCCCCGGCATCCCTTATCCTGCAACCCCGCATCCCGCGGGGTCTTTTTTTGGCATTTTCCTTCACGGCGTTTAGACGGCTATTGCACAAACCGTGACGAAAGGCATAGGCTGAAGTCGCGCCGGCCACGATCCCCCTGTGTCCCCACACAGCGCGGCTCAAGCGCATCACAACCACATCGTCGTCAGGAGGTCGCTTATGCCGTCCGCAAGCCTGGCTGTCGTTCGTCGTGCACAACCGGATATGGTGCGTGTTGCCGCACTAAGCGTGGCCATCACGCTCAATCTCGCTGCTTTGCTATTAGCCATGCGGCCGCTCGCGCCGCAGATTGCCGATGCGATTCAAACGGTGCGGGTCGAAACCGTACGCATCATCGAACCACCACCGCCCACGCCCCCGCCGCCACCGGACATCGTTGTCAAACCTTTGCCCAAAGCGTTGCCGGTAACGCCGCCTGTGCCTGTTGTGCACGTGCAGCAGGTGACACCGCCTGTGGTGACACCCACTACGGAGCCATCGGATAACGCCAAACCCATTGCGGTGCCGACACCCAACGTTACACCGCCACCCTCGATCGCTCCGGGCGTGGTGTCGCTCGCTTATCGGTCGTCGCCGTTGAAGTTTCCGGTGCAGGCATTGCGCCAGCGCATGTCCGGAACGGTGTTGTTGCGTGTCCTGGTGGATGAAAACGGCAAGCCCGTCGACGTGGTGATCGAACAGAGCAGCGGCTTCAAGTTGCTCGATAACAGTGCGCGCGAACAGGTGTTGGCGACATGGCTATTCCAGCCTGCCGTGATCGACGGTCACGCCGTCCGCGCATGGGCGCGTGTGCCGGTGAGTTTTGCATTTCAGCAAATGTAAAAAGCGCGTTGCCGTGAAGGGCTCGGGACCCGGCCAGCCATCCCATGTGCTGAACCGGGTCTCGCTCCACGGCTACCGCAAAGACATCTCAGCGCGACACTGTCGGTGCCGTGACAGGGCGACGTGCGATGTGCGCAATGCCCCAGATCAATCCGAACAGCAAAAGCGCCGGCAGGCACAGCGGCAACAGCGACAGCGCCACGAGCGGCAACACGAGCAGCATCACGAGGCCGCCGATGAACAATCCGATGCCGCCTGCGAGCAGGCCAATCAGTCCGCCCACCAATCCGAACGTCACCTTGAATACCAGGCCAATCAACGACCCGAACATCCATAGCGCGCCCACCATCACTGCAACAATCATCAGCCCGATCATGTCCGTTTCTCCAAGTCAACCGTACGGTCAGATGCGCCTAACCCGCTGAACGTTTAAAGAGCATGCCGCAAGGATAGGCCTGCGCGGACTGTGGTCCATGCTGCAAAAGTCATGGTTGAAATTCAGAGTCTTACGTCCACTTAACGAGGGGCATGCTCCACTTCGGATCGTCCAAGGCCGCCCACAAAGCCTATGCGCTCTTATCGACACAGCCTCAAAGCGTTGCGCGACATTGCGCTTGCGAACACGCTTGAGAAAACCCCCGATCTCGCGTCGATATCGCGCGAGCTCGGCGCCATCATTCATCGTGATGCATCCGTATTGGCGGACGGCATGGCGGATCTGCGTCATCGCAATCGCGGTTTCGAGCGCTGGCTATTGGGTCGCCGCGGTCGTCCGGGCGTCAGCGTGCTGGTGATGGCGTGGCCGGCGGGTTACACCACACCGTCGCACGATCATGCCGGTCTGTGGGGCATTGAATTGAGTTTGTACGGCGCACTGGAAGTGGAATCGTGGTCGCGCGAATCCACCGCACAGGCGTGGCAACTGCGCGGACGCGATTGGCTCGGCCCCGGCGACGCAACATGGTTCGACGCCGATGTGCCGTATATGCACCGCTGCCGCAATCTTTCGCGGCACGAAACCGCGCTCACGTTGCATATCTATGGTGGCGATCTCGACGATTACGCCACGTATGAAGAGTCCGAATCCGAACCGTACTGGCAAAGTCAGCCGCAGCGCGCAAGGATTGCCGGTCCGCTTCGCGTCTGATATCAACACACATTCGTTTGCATCCACGTTTCAAGGAATGACATGTTTCGACGGGTCGCCATCATTGGCGGCGGCGCCGCGGGGGCCACGTTGCTCAGCGAATTGCTGGAACGTCCCGTGTCGCAGCCGCTGCATCTCGACTGGTACACGGGCGGTAGCGTGCCAGGTCGCGGTGTCGCCTATGGCACACGCTCGCCGTTGCATCTGCTGAATGTTCGCGCCGCGTCGATGGGCATGTTTGCGAGTCGCCCTGGCGGGTTTCTTGAGTACATGCAGAAAATCGACCCGAGCATTTCGGGTACCGATTTTCTGCCGCGCAGCTGGTACGGCGATTATCTGGAAGCCGAAACGGCCACCGCGCTCGTGCGCGCCAGAGACAAGGGTCACGACGTTCGCGTCGTACCGTATGAAGTGGAAGCCGCCGTACCGGAAAACGACGGCGTTACCCTGTTCCAGGGCGAATCGCAGACGCGCGTCGATGCGGCCGTGCTCGCACTCGGCGCACTGGAGCCGCGCCCTCTGTCCGGCGTCACCGACGATGCACTCGCCAGCGGCCGTTATGTCCTCAAGCCCTGGCCACTGCTCGCCGACGTGAAACCCGATACCCAGGCACACAACGTGATCGTGATCGGCCTTGGTTTGACAGCCGTCGACGTATTGCTCGAGCTTGCCTCGAAATGGCCGAACGCGCGCTTCACCGCCATTTCGCGCCATGGCCTGCTGCCGGAGGTGCACAAGGCCAACGCAGCACTACCGTTCGAAGATAGCGAAGAACTCGTCGAGGCGATGCACGACGCGCCCGACATCCGCACGTGGACGCATCTGTTGAGCGACGCCATTTCGCGCACCGACGACTGGCGTCGCGTGATCGACTCCTTGCGTCCGCACACGGCCATGCTGTGGGGGCAGTTATCGCAGGCAGAACGGTCGCGCTTCCTGCGTCACACACGCTGGGCGTGGGAACGTGCGCGTCACCGCATGGCACCGCAAATCTCCGAATCCGTGCGTGCACTGGAACGCGACGGGCGCCTGCACCGCTTGCGTGGCCACATGCACGGTGTTTCCCTCACCGATAACGGCTTGCAAATGACGTTGCTACCGAAGGGTGACGCAACAGAAGTCACGCTCGACGCGGACTTGATCATCCAGAGCACGGGGTTGGAAACGGACGTGCGCCGTACGCAGCACACCCTTCTCCAGCAACTGATGACCAATGGGCATATCCGCTCCGATCCTTTCGGCCTGGGTGTGGAGGCCACCACCGACGGTCATCTGCTGCACGACGGCAAGGCATGGCCGCGGTTGTTCGCCATCGGCAGCCTGTTGCGCGGTACGCTGTGGGAATCCACCGCCATGCCGGAAATCCGCCAGCAGGCGCGGCAACTGACCGATCAATTGCTGGCTGACTAAGGAACAGGAAGACAAGCGCTCAGCCGTGCGAGAATCGCACGCATCATGAGCATTCCGCAGCTTCTTACTGTCGTCGCCATGCTGCTGCACGTGGCGGGCATTTTCGCCGCAATGCATGCGGTGATGAACACACGCACGCCACAGGGTGCCTTCGCCTGGGCCCTCGGTTTGACACTGCTGCCCTATGTCACGCTGGTTCCTTACCTTTTTCTTGGACGCAGGAAATTTTCCGGCTACGTCACGCTCCATCGCGCGCATCGCCAACGTCTTTCCGAGGCCACGCTACGCGACGGCTACACCGACATACCGCCTGCCTGTTCGCAATACACGGCGTTGGCGCAGATGCTCAACGCAAACTTTCATCCGGGGCAGCAGCTGAAGCTGCTGATCGACGGCGATGCGACGTTCGAAGCCATTCTGGGCGCGATCGCCAAAGCCGAGCGTTGCGTACTCGTGCAATTCTTCATCTTTCACGACGATGCGCTTGGCCGACGCGTGCAAGAGGCGTTGCTCGAACGCGCGGCGGCGGGCGTGCAGATCTTCGTGCTGTTCGACGGTATCGGCAGCCATGCGCTTCCGAAACACTATGTCGAAACATTGCAAAAGGGCGGCGTGGCAATCCACCCTTTCGCCACGCAACGGCGCAGCAATCGCTTCCAGCTGAACTTCCGCAATCACCGCAAGATCGTGGTGGTCGATGGCTGGCTGGGCTTTGTCGGCGGCTTGAATGTGGGCGATGAATACCTCGGCCTGAAACCGCCGCTGGCACCGTGGCGCGATACGCATCTGCAACTGAGCGGGCCGGCCGTGACCGATCTGCAGCGCAGCTTCGCCGTCGATTGGCACTGGGTGACCGGCGAATTGCCGCCGATCCTGCCGACTCGCCCTGCGCAAGGCAGTGCCTATACCTTGATTGCCGCGATGGGGCCCGCCGATCCGCAGGAAAGCTGTTCGCTGTTTTTCACCGTCGCGATCAATGCGGCGCGCGAACGTCTCTGGATATCGTCACCGTACTTCGTACCCGATCAATCCGTGGCGTCCGCGTTGCGTCTTGCAGTGTTGCGCGGCGTGGATGTGCGCGTGCTGCTTCCCTCGCGGCCCGATCATCACACCGTGTTTCTCGCTTCCACGCTGCACGCCTACGACGCGACGAATGCGGGCATTCGTCTATTCCGCTATCGACCCGGTTTCGTGCATCAGAAGGTGCTTCTGGTCGACAACGATACGGCCAGCGTGGGGAGTGCCAATCTCGACAACCGCTCGTTCCGCCTGAACTTCGAAATCACGGCGTTGAACGTGGATTCGGTCTTTGCGAAAGACGTGGAACGCATGCTCATCGAGGATTTCAGCAAATCCGTGGAAATCACCCGCGACGAATACCGCAAGGCGTCGTATCTGCGGCGCCTTGCGATGCATATCGCGCGCTTGTTCGATCCGATTCTGTAAGAGCCTGCTCAAAATCTAATTTTAGAGACCGACGTCATAGCCGTCATCCCAGCTTTCGCTGGGATGACGGCTTAGAAAAAATGTCACCGCAGAGATATTGAGCAAGCCCTAAGGACAATCAATCGCCGCGCAACGCACCGCGCCAGTCGCCGCCCAGAATGATCCAGCCGATACCTGCACCGACCATTGCGCCGATCAGCTCGCACGTCACGCGCAAACCGATATTGTCCGGATCGTGTATCAGCGCCAGCTTGGCCTTGAGCAACTGGATGGATTGCAGTTGCCCGTAATTGAAATAAAACAGATCCCAGATATCGCCGCTGGCCGTGAGCAAGATGGCCAACAAAAACGCGATGCTGAATTGCCGCAGCGGACTCCAGCCCTGGCGACGGCCGAATGCGTGGACGATCAGATAAAGCACCAAGGCCACTACCGCGCTGATGGCACCGGCTTCCAGGCCGCCCACCATGCCGTAGCCCATCCACGATTGGTCGTATTGCATCGTTTATCGTTTCCGTCGATCCGTTCACTTGCATTATGCCGTCGATCCGCTGTGGAATCTTGCGGTTCGCTTCTTCTGCGAGTTGCCCATGCAAGCTAAAGCCGCCCTGATTCTTGTCGATGTGCAACCGGACTTCATGCCCGGTGGCGCGCTGGCCTGCCATGAGGGCGATGCTATCGTTCCGGGCATCGACAAGCTGCTGAATCGCCAGCTTTTCATGCACAAAGTAGCAACCCAGGACTGGCACCCGCGCGGCCATATCTCGTTTGCCCGCATGCACACAGGCAGGCAGCCGTTCCAGCAGATCCCACTTTATGGACATCCACAGACCCTGTGGCCGGATCACTGCGTGCAAGGCACGCCCGGCGCCGCCCTGCACCCGGATGTGGACTGGACCTCGATGGACCTGATCCTGCGCAAAGGCAGCCGCCCGGACGTGGACTCCTACAGCGGCTTCCACGAGAACCACGGTCCGGATGGCACGCGACCCAGCACCGGCCTGGCCGGCTGGCTGCGCGAGCGGGGGGTGGATGAGGTGTATGTCGCAGGCCTGGCGCGCGATGTGTGCGTGCTATGGACGGTACAAGATGCGGTCGCTGCAGGCTTTCGCGCGCATCTGCTGTGGGATCTCACTCGCCCGGTTACGCCCGATACCGATGCCGCAACACGCGCCACGCTGAAAGCCGCGGGTATCGGCATCGTCGAATCCGTCTCCGACCTGCATTGAAGACTCAAGCCTCGTCTTCACCCGTAACGGAAACATGCGGTTGGTCATCCGCATCGACCCAGACATCGACGCTGATCGGGCGGCAGCACACCTGACAATCTTCGATATAACGCTGATCGCCAGCCGACGCATCGACCAGTATCTCGATGCGCTCGCCGCAGTAGGGGCACTGGATGTTGCGTGTGCTGAGCATGGAAGTAGTTTAGCGCGCGGCCCGTAGGGCGAGCTGGGCAATCGCCGAAGGAATCGCAACCGGTGCATCGATGGTCAGCATGTGCGGCGCATCCGCCTCGCCCAGGCCGTTTTCCATCTCGTGCTCCCAGGTCACGTGATAGGGCATGTGCACGCCCCAGCCGCCCAGACGAACCACTGGCTCGATATCCGAACGGAGCGAATTGCCAACCATCGCGAACTGCGCGGGCTCCAGCGCAAACTCAGCCAGCACGCGGCGATACGTGCCGGCGTCCTTCTCCGAAACAATCTCGATACGCCGGAAAAGATCGGCCATGCCCGACTGCGCCACCTTCTTCTCCTGATGAAACAGATCGCCTTTGGTGATCAGCACGACCGCATGCTGCTCGGCGACGGTGGCCACGGCCTCGCGCACACCCGGCAGCAGTTCCACCGGATGTTGCAACACGCCCTTACCGACCTCGATCAGCCGATGGATATCGGCCGCGGAAATCCGCCCGTCGGTAATGGCGATGGCGGTCTCCACCATCGAAAGCGTCATGCCCTTGGCGCCGTAACCGAACAGTTTAAGATTGCGGCGCTCGGTGGCCAGCATGCCGGCCTGCACGTGCGCGTCGCCGACGTCGACGTAACGGCCGATGATGGCACCGAATTGGGCGCTGGCCTCGCGGTAGTAACCCTCGCTATGCCATAGCGTATCGTCGCCGTCGAATCCAACCAGCTTGAGCATAAAGTGCACAATCCGTCTGCAGAATGGAGAAGCTTACCTTTGTTGGCCGGCGCGCGCAGGCCGCCTCTTCATAGACGAGCCTGAGCGCTACAATTCGTCCCAGCGCCAGCGGAACGGAGAACATTCATGGCCAGGAAACCTTTCCTGTCATTGCGGCCACGTCCGCGCGTGGTGCAGATCGGCGGACGGCAATTCGTCTCCGAAGGGATTCATGTCCGCTTCTGGGACGACTTCTACCATCGCGCCCTGACCATGTCGTGGCCCACGTTCTTCGGCTTTGCGACCAGCGTATTCCTGATACTCAACGCGATCTTCGCGATGATCTATCAGATCGATTCGCACGGCATCGCCAATCAATATCCCAAAGGCCTGGCCGGCGCCTTTTTCTTCAGTGTGGAAACGCTCGCAACGGTGGGTTATGGCGACATGCACCCGCAGTCGGTCTACACGCACATCGTGGCGACTGCTGAAATCATCATCGGCATGGGCAACCTTGCGGTCATCACGGGTTTGATCTTCGCGCGGTTTTCGCGGCCCCAGTCACGCATCAAATTCGGCAAGCACCCCATCGTGCGTACCATCGAAGGCAAACAGGTGCTGATGATGCGCGCGGCGAATATGCGTTTGAACCTTATCGCGCAAGCCTCCGCAAAACTTCATCTGCTGCGCCTGCACGCATCACCGGAAGGATTTCAGATCCGCCGCATCGAGGATTTGAAACTCGTGCGCGATCAACACCCGGTCTTTGTATTGAGCTGGAACGTGATGCACATCATCGACGAAGAAAGCCCGCTCTACACCACGCCGCTCGAAGAACTCGAAGAGAAAGAAGCTGCGTTGCTGTTGACCATCGAAGGCATCGACGAAACCACCTCGCAATCGATGATGGCCCGTCACCAATGGAGCATCAAGGAAGTGCGCTGGAATTATCGCTATGTGGATCTGGTGCGTCGCGACGACGACGGCATGAACATCATCGACTACACAATTTTCGATGATGTGTTGCCACTCGAAGAGGAAGAGCAGAAGGTAACGTAAACCTCATGCACCCACGCGGCGGCGCTCTCCGTCGATATCGTGCACGGGGCGCACTTCGATGCACCCGGTTCTTGCCCATGGAAACGTCATGGCAATCTTTACGGCCTCGTCCATATCCTTCGCTTCGACCAGATTGAAGCCACCGAGATATTCGCGTGCTTCCGAAAACGGGCCGTCGATGACCGTAGTCTTGTTATCGCGTATCCGCACCGTCTTGGTTTTCTGCGGCGGCTGGAGCTGCATGGAATCCAGCAGATGGCCTTCCTCACGCAACTCGTCGGCATGCTTGAAGCAGCCGTGCATCATCTTGTCATATTCGCCAGGCGGCAGTGCGTCGAGCAGTGCGTCGTCGTTATAGATCATGACCAGAAATTTCATGATGTACTCGCCTAAGCCGTTGAACGATGCGGCAACACCCGGAGCCTAGGACAACCCATGGACAGAATCCACTGTCCAAGGTCATGTCTGAACTCGTGCGATGATGGTGTAACGCCAGCCTTACGTTTGTGGAGAGTTCGATGCAGCGCCCTCTTGGCACCCTTCTGCTGACGACCATCTGCTTGGGGATGGGCGTTTCCGCGGCCCACGCCACACTGGCACCCGCCTTCGATGTGCGCCCCGAACAAAGCGTCATTAGCCGTTTGCTGCCAACGCAGGCTTCGCAATTCGAGCTCGGCGTGATGGATTCAAAACACGGGCACGAGCGTTTCCGCATTTCCAGGGACGGCAACCGCATCAAGGTCGAAGGCAGCAGCCCAAGCGCATTGCTCTTCGGCGTTAACTGGTATCTCAAATACGTAGCGCACGTGCAGATCTCGCCAAACGGCGACCGGCTTGGTCCGACAGACACCTTTCCCTTGCCGACTGCCACGATTGAACGGGAAACGCCCTACGCCTTTCGCTATGCGCTAAACGAAAACGTCGATGGTTACACCGCGCCATACTGGGACTGGCCGCGTTGGGAACGCGAAATCGATGTGCTGGCGCTGTCGGGCATCAACGCGGTGATTGTCGAGCGCGGCATGGACACGGTGCTGTATCGCACCTTCCACGACGTCGGTTATTCCGATGATGAGATCCGCAACTGGATCACGCAACCCGCGCATCAGAACTGGCAATTGATGGGCAATATGTGCTGCTTCAACGGCCCCATCAGCAGCGCGTTGATGCAAAAGCGTGCGCAATCGGCACAGAAGATCGTCGCGCGATTGCACGAGCTCGGCATCACACCGGTATTGCCCGGTTTTTACGGCATCGTGCCGGCCGATTTCCAGAACAAATTTCCGAACGCGCACGTCGTGCCACAGGGCGAGTGGGCCGGCTTTACGCGGCCGGGTTGGCTCGATCCACGCGACCCGATGTTCGCCAAACTCGCTGCGCTGTTTTATCGACATCAGCGCGAGTTGTTTGGCGACAGCACGATCTACGACATGGAAGTGTTTCAGGAAGGCGGCGACTCCGGCAACGTACCCGTGCCCGAAGCCGCACGCGATGTGCAGAACGCTTTATTGGCGGCGCACCCCGGGGCGCGCTGGATGATGCTCGCGTGGCAGGGCAATCCGCGACAGGATCTGCTTTCGGGTGTCGATCGCCAGCATCTGCTGATCATCGATATCAATCATGACCGCGTGCCACGCGACGATCGCCAGAAAGATTTTCAGGACGCGCCTTTCCTGTTTGGCGGTATCTGGGAATTCGGTGGCCGCACGACATTGGGCGCCAACATCAACAATATCACCGCGCGCCTTCAGCATCTGGCGCGCGCCAATAACAACATGGTAGGCACGGCTGTCTTTACGGAGGGCATGGACACCAATCCCTTCGCGTTCGACCTGTTCACCGAAATGGCATGGCGAAACCAGCCGTTAGATACCGAGCGCTGGACGGCAGATTACGTGCGGCGGCGCTACGGGGCGCTCGATCCGCACGCGCTGGCTGCGTGGCGTGTCCTTTTGAACACGGCCTACAACATCCGTATCGATAACGTCGTCTTCAACAGTGAACGCGATGCCGCGCAGGAATCGCTTTTCAACGCGCAACCTAGCCTGACAGTCAATCGTGCCTCCAACTGGTCGCCCGAAGCGATGCGCTACAACGCCGATGCGTTCAAGAAATCCTTGCCCGAGATGTTGCAAGTCGAACCGGCCCTGCGCAGCAGCGACACCTATCAATATGATCTCCTCGACATCGCTCGCCAAACGCTCGCCAACGAAAGCCGAATACTGCTGCCGCAAATCAAAGACGCTTACAACAGCAAAGATCGCGCGCGCTTTGAGGCACTGACACAGCGCTGGCTTCAGCTCATGGATTTGCAGGACGAGCTGCTCAACACCAACCGTTTCTTCCTGGTGGGCACCTGGCTCGCGCAGGTTCAGCCATGGGCATCGACGCCCGATGAGCTCACGCAACTCGACTACGATGCTCGATCCCTGCTCACCACGTGGGGCGATCGCAAAGCCAGCGAAGGCGCCAGCCTGCATGACTACGGCAATAAGGATTGGGCAGGCCTGACCCACGATTACTACCGCCTGCGCTGGCAGACTTATTTCCGGTCGCTGGACGACGCGCTGAGCACGGGAAAGCCTCCCGAGCCGATCGACTGGTTTGCGCTCGGGGATGCGTGGAATCGCGGCCAGCAGCGCTACGCCGATAAGCCCTCCGGCGATGCCTACGAGGTCGCCACACGCATTGCCAGGGTGCTTCAGCTAAGCCCCTGAAGTTTCCGCCGGCCCGGCCGATAACCCTGTCGAACCCCATTGCATAGCGCCCTGGGGTGGTACTTACAGGGAAACCAACATGATCAGCACCCGGCCGAATCTCGCCTATCTGAAAGCTGCCTGGGCAGCGCACGCCAGCATCAGCGCCGAACATTGTCGGCAGAGCTACGATGAAGCGGGCATCTCCTTTGAACGTGTCAATCATTCGTGGATCGTGCGCAAAGACGGCACGCAGGTCTCCACGATGCCGCTGCGCTACACGCGGCAGGAATTGCGCATGGGCTTTCTCGGCCGTATCGAAATGGAAGCTCGCAAGGCTGCCCATGAGATGGAAACGATCTTGCTGCATGAGCTGGAACTTCCCGAAGATCATTCCCTCGTCGTCGAAATGGAAGAAGCCATGCGGCGTCTTCGTCGCAACGGCACTCGCTCGATGAAGATTTTCGTAGGGCCGCGCGTGCTCTCGGAATTCTTTCCGCAACTCTTCGCCGAGATCCACGTGTTTCTCGATGCACCCAGAGCGTGTCTGTTTCTCCACCAGCGCGATACGAAAGAAGGCACAGCCATCGATCTTCTTGCCGACGCTCCCAAGCGCAAACGTCATCCGCGTGCGGAGAGCTATGCCGAACTGGCGCAGCGCATCGCGGCGACGATTCACGAGACACTAGACGAATCGCCGTCAGCGATGAGCGCCTGACTGCATCAGCCCGTCCTTGATCCACCTGCCGTTGTCCGTCACGGATGGGCTCGGCGCACAACTAGCTGAACAAAATCGCGCAAAGGAATACGGCTAGCTGACGACAGGCACCGTTTAGCGGGTTAAGCGGCGCCCATCTGGTGGCTGCCAAGGGAGTGGGCTAGATTAGCCCGCAGGGGAATCCAGGCTTGCGCAGTCCGAACCATAACGACCCGTCTTTTCGGGGCGTTGCCGCGTTTGGCTTGCCGTCACGCGCATCGGCCATCGCATTCCCCGCTGACGAACCAGCAACGGGAGAGTGCTGATGACTGTGCATGAACTTATCGCGAACGGAACCGTGGCGATGTCCATCGCCCGTGCGCACCCCGCCGGCATCGTCTTTTCCTCATTTCTTTTGAGCCACGCGCATCCGTGGGGCGTTGGCTCCTTCGCGCCGAACTCCAACGATCAAACATGAAGGGATACACCATGATCAGTACCCACACCTTTCGATGCCGGACGCTCGCACTGATCGCCTTGTCGGGCACGTGCCTGCTCGCCGGCTGTTCGGACGATTCACCCTCCGCGTCCGCACCAAGCGCTATGCAGCAAGCTGCGCCCGCGGCGCCAGCCTACACTGTGCAACCGAACGCATCGCCATCGCAGCTCGAAGCGACGGCAGTCAGCTGCCAACAGAACAGCGCCAACCTGCCCTGTGCGGAAGCGAACTGGACGCAGTACATCAAGCTTCGCCCCACCGACACCAAAGCCATCGCGAATCTGGGCTTTGTGTTGAACGAAGAAGACAAGGATCAGCAAGCCATCGACCAATTCGAAAAAGACATCAGCATGGGCGAAGGCACCTATGACATCTTTGCTTACTATGCCGATAGCCTTGCCAAAGTCGGTCGCACAGACGAAGCCATCGACTGGTCCTACAAGACGTTGAAAATCGTGCCCTCGCTCGTGGACGTGCGCGGAAAGCTTTCCAAGCTGCTGATCATGAAGAAGCGCAATTACGAAGCGCTCGCGCTACTCGCTGAATTCGACCAATACCTGGATACGAAAGGCCAACAACCGTATTTCATCGGCGATCGCATGGCGATCGAATCGGCCCTGCACAATGGCATGGCCAAATCGGATGAAGCCAAAGGCATCCGCATGGAGAAATTGGATGGCACGTTCTACGCACCGGTGAGCGTGGGCGAGTCCGGTACGCGTGCGTTTGTAGTCGATACGGGCGCGACAGACGTGTTGCTCAACGACGATTTCCTCGTCGCCTCCAAAGCGCCGTACAAGATCGTGCGCGCGCATGTACTGGCCAAGCTTGCCGATGGCCGCGAAGTCGACGCCAAGGAAGTCATGATCGATCACATGCTGGTGGGCCCAATTGAATTGGACAATGTCAAAGCGATGTCTTGTGGAAAGTGCGAGCTACTGCTGGGCGAGAATGCGCTGTCGAAGTTCAGCATGAACATGACCCAGGTGCAGGGCGTGGATGTTGCGACGCTGACGCCCAATACGTCGTTGCCATAACTTCAACGCGTTAGCCAGATGCAAAAAAGAAGGGCGGCTGAAAGGCCGCCCTTTTTCATGACACCTGCGCAGAGACCTTAGCGCTTTGCGCCTAACAAACCCACTTTGTAACCCGCCTCTTTCAATCGACTGGTAGCACGGATGCTAAGCGTTACCAGAACGAAGAGGCTCACGATCGGCAGCAACAAGCCGACGATGACAAGCACCTTGCTCAAGGTCGAAAACCCCATGCCGTTGCACAGGCGTACGGCACCCACAATGCTCATGACTGCTGTGATTAGTACCAGCGCAAACACTACGGCAGGTGGAAATGCAGTATTCGCTGCCATGCTCGCGAAACTCAGCAGGATCGAATAAATAATAAGTTTCTGGCCGCTTGCTACCTGATCGAGTGCCTGGCTGTGTTGAGCCACGTCTTCCACCGTGGATTTTGGTGCGTCGTATGGATTGTTCACGCTCATGTTTTCCCCCTGGTTCCCGATTCGCCTGCTGCTTGCATTCATCGGCACGGCTGCCGACATATCAGCAAGACCCCCATCGTCAGTCTGACGTAAACCATCGACAAAACAAAGGTCTAACCCATGCTGGTGTCCTCACACGTGGGCGTCTATCGCTGGGACCATGCAACCATTTCAAAAAAATGCGCCTCAAACGTCATGGACGGGTAGCCCTAAGGTTTTCCGCCGCCCCAATGAATGGTGACGCCGTGTACCCCACAACCGATCAGATCGAGCACATGCTCAGCAAATTGGATATCTCTGTGCCGCGCTTGTTGACGGAAAACGGTGGCATGGACTTCTGGATCGAATACCTGCAGCGCGCCGATGTCATCAAGGAACAGGCAGGTCTGGACAACTACGACTGGGTCGCCACGCGGATCGATGAAATACCGACGAAGTACGGCGTGCTGCCACCATCCCAATGGATGTGCTGCTGATTCGGATCGGTCGATTTTTGCGTTGTAGTGGACGGGCTCAGTCGGCGACCCCTGATCGCCTTCTGGGCCCGTTTTTTTGTCATGAACTCGACGGCCGTAGCGGCCAAAATCGCCCTGCCCGCTTTGGCGTAAGCTAGTGCTCCCTTCCGTGTAGAGCAAAGGGGCAACGTATGGAACCGCATTTCCACCCGTTCTTCGGGTTGATCGCTGGCATTCTGATGGTGATTCCCGCCTGGAAGACCGTCGCCAAGGCTGGTTACAACGGCGCATGGTCGCTTTTGATTTTTATTCCGCTCGTCAACATCATCATGTTCTACGTTTTTGCTTTCAACGTGTGGCCAATCGAACGCTCACGCACTCCGTAAGTCTCTGCAAAAGATTGGTATGAAGGGACCGACTGCGCGTCGGTCCCTTTTTCTTTGTGCGCCTGGAAAACCCTTCAGGAAACTTTACACAAGGACGCCATTGACACCCATCGTCTACAAGCGTAGACAGTAACGACTACAAATGTAGACGATTGATATGTCCATCAGCGAATCCGAAGCCTTGATCATGCACGCGCTCTGGGAGAACTCGCCTCTTACAGCAACCGAGCTGCTTGAGACCGTGGGTGCCCAACAAGCGTGGCAGGAGAGCACCGTGAAATCGCTGTTGAGCCGATTGGTGCACAAACGCGCGGTGCGCACGAAAAAGGACGGCCGGCGGTTCCTCTACTACCCCGTCCTGGCCCGCACAGACTATCTGCACAGCGAGAGCAAATCGCTTGTCGACCGGCTGTTTGGTGGTCGCATCACGCCTTTCGTGGCGCATTTTTCGGAAAAAAATAAGCTTTCCAAACGCGACCTCGCAGAGTTGCGCAAACTTCTTCGGGAGCTTGACGATGATTAGTATCGAGGCATTTTCTCTTGGCATGCACGCGATGCTTGGCCTTTCTCTCGGCATCGTCATCACCCTTGTAGCAAGAGGCCCTGTATTGCGTCTTTTCGGGGCACAGGTCACCTACACATTATGGGTGGTAATTCCGCTGTTGGTGGCGATATCGCTGCTGCCTATTCAGCCATTGGCTGTCGCACATCCGTATCTTGTTGCAACGACCCAGGTGGCAACGCATCACGTAACGCCATCTTCTGCTTTAGCCCATGCCATACCCTGGACCGGGATCGCGGCGAGCTTATGGCTCGCGGGGGCGATAGCGATTTTCGCCGCATCCTTGAAGGGGTGGATGACTATTCGACGTGTCATCGGCAACGCAAAAGCGCTCCCGTCTTTTGAAAACATTCCGGTACTGGAAAGCGCTCACTGGTCGCACGGGCCTGCCGTCGCTGGCGTGTTCCGTCCCGTAATTATCATCCCTGACGATTTCAATATCCGTTACACCGAAGCGGAACGCAGGTTGATCCTCGCTCATGAAGCGACACACGCCCGACGTCTTGACGCGCTGGCAAACAGCCTCGCCACTATTGTCGTAGCGATGGCGTGGCTCAATCCGCTGGCATGGCTCGCACTGATCCGCTTTCGCCGCGATCAGGAACTTGCCTGCGATGCGTCCGTGCTGAGCCGCTTCAAACAGCACAAAACGTACGGTGAAGCGTTGCTCAAAACGCACTATGCATTCCTGGGCCCACTCGCCACATGCAACTGGCTCGGACTTTCGTCGCTGAAGGAGCGTGTCATGATGATCAAACAGCCTCATCGTACAAAGGCTCGTCTTCGCATGGGCTTGATGGCAGTTATAAGTATCGCCGCACTAAGCAGTGTTGCATCGCATGCGCTGTCGACTGACACGGCACCGCTACAAGGGACCATACTTGTGCAAATCGACACGACACGCGCCAATGGCCTGCAGCAATCCTCCGTCGTATGTGTCGCATCCGATCAACCCATCCAAATTCCCTACGATCACGGTCCGGGCGACCTGGGCAATTTGTACTTTCACGTTGCTTATGCAACAGGGAGAGAGTTCGAGGGAACACCGTCGCCCTACCCGGCACCACCGTATCAGTGGCATATATACGGCTTCACTCCCGTCGCCCACTCGTATTTCGCTGACGGTGTAAAGGGGGAGGTCAACAAGCTACCGGATCTTTACGCAAGGGACCGCGGAACCACGGGGCTGGTTTATGGCAACCCCGAAGATCTGAAGGTCGAAATAAAGATTGCCCAGCATTGCTGAACAGGTTGTTCCGCTCCTTCGGCGCAAAAGGTTTGGAGTCATCCCATTGATCAGATGACTCCACCCTTTTCTATAGAACCCATTATGCGATGTGAGATCAATCAATCCCGATCGGGCGCGCCCAGCGGGAAAAACGGCCGATAGGGACGCGCCTCGTCCACCGCACGTGCAAAGGACGGACGCGCCAGCAGCCGCGTTCGATACGCGATTACATTCGTGAAGGACGGATCGATACGGTGCGTCCAGTCCGCATAGAAAAGAAAGGGTGCCGCACTGCAATCGGCAAGACTGAAATGCTCGCCGGCCGCCCACTTGCGACCGCTCATCCGCTTGTCCAGCCACGCATAAGCGGTATCGAGCACTTTGCGTGCATCTGTCACGCCGAAAGGATCGCGCTCCGCTTCCGGACGCAGGGCGTCAAATACGATTCGCTGTTGCGGCGTGGAAATATAGTTCTCGAAGAAACGATCCATCAGGCGCACGTCCAAGGCCGCACCGGGATCCTTGGGTAACAGCGAAACCGGTCCTGGGTATTTCAATCCCAGGTATTCGACGATGATCGCCGCTTCCATCACGGTGCGATCACCATCCACTAAAACGGGCATGCGCCTGAGCGGCCACAGCTCGGCAAATTCAGCTGTCATCGCCGGGTCGTCGTGACTGAGCACGCGCCACTCAAACGGCGTACCGTTTTCATAGAGCGCGACAAGCACCTTTTGACAGTACGAAGAGAATGGGTGTGCGTAGAGTTTCAATGTCATCGTTATGCCTTGTTGTCGGAACGGACAAAACGGCCCACCTGGCCGTCTTGTTATACGACGAAGCAACCATGGTCAAATCGACATGCAAAATGAGGCGACCCACTCCGCCCCATCTTGGCTTCCGATGCACTCAGCCAGCGGCTTGTTTGGGGTGTCTCACGCCAACGATCAGAAGCCACAGACAGATCCCGATTTCGCCGAATGAAGCCGGCAGCATGACGAGATTCGATATCGTCGCGTGCGGGAAAACGATTTGTGCGAAGAAGCTGATCAAATAGCTGAAGCAGCCCAGCATCAAAAGAATGCCGATGACTTTGGGAAGAAATCCCGACTTGAATACCAGATAGCCGAAAGGAAGTAGCCAAAGTCCCCAGAATATCTCGGATATGAAAACCGTGTTGTCGTACTCGCCCATCGAGAACATGACTCTTTCACGCAGCTGGTCCGAGGTAACCAACAGTTTGTATTTGTCGCCGTCCACCAGCGAAAGAATATCCATCTGATGGGCGAGCGCAACGAAATAAATGGGCACGCAAGCCACGGCCAAAGCCACCATGAGCACGGCCATATTTCTGTTGACAGAGCTGAGCAATTTATAGAGCGCCAGCGGCAATATCAGAAAGGCGACGTAGCCTAGCGTGCCCGAAGCAATACCGAGACGGAAAAGCGTTTCATTCGTCACGATGTTGGTAACAGTCATGGCCGCATCGCCATGCGCACTAATACGCGAAGGCACAACGATGAGACTGAATATGCCGGTGACGACGGTGATCAAATACAACAAGCCCGCGACACGCGCCGTCTTATTGTTCGTATCCATATGCTCGTCCCATCGATTGCTAACGTGCGCTGGAGAATGGCCGGCCACAATCTGTTGCCGCGAGAATGACACGCTCGCCCTGGCTTGCCTACGGACGTTAGTCATGGGGTGAATCAATCATGGGGTGAATCGATAGCTGCTGCCGAGCGGTGTATTCTCATGCGCGAAGGGAAGGTACGGGCGATTTTTTGGCCCGAACGTTGACGCCACCCCACTCTGCTAGAGAACGAGGGTTATGGACCGATTCGCCGTCATGGAAACCTTTATCTGCGTGGTGGAAACGGGTTCGTTTTCCGCGGCGGCGCGGCGACTTAATGTCGGTCAGCCTGCGGTCTCCAAATCCATCGCCCAGCTTGAAGATCACCTTGGCGTGCGCCTGCTGCTGCGCTCCACGCGCGGCCTGACACCCACCGAAGCGGGTCAGCACTACTACGAGCGCGCGAAGCGTTCCATCGAGGAAGCCAACGAAGCCGATTTGGTCGCGCGCGGCACGGGCAAAGGGCTATCGGGAAAGCTTCGAGTAAGCGCCGCGGTAACCTTCTCCAGGCTACATATCATTCCTCGATTGAATAGGTTTCTAAGCAAGCACCCGGATCTGCAGATCGACGTCAGGCTGGACGACCGAAATATCGATCTCATCGAGCAAGGCATCGATGTGGCGTTGCGCATGGGGACACTGCCCGATTCGAACATGACCGCTCGGCATCTCGCTCAATCGCGACGACACGTCCTCGCAACGCCGCGTTACATTCAATCGAATGGCGCGCCCAAGACACCCGCGGAATTGGCCCGACATGAAGCCGTGGTCTACAGTCCAAACGGTGGTAATACCTCGTGGGATTTTCAACGCGGCGACACCGTCGTATCCGTGATGGTCGCTGGACGCATCGTGGTCTCTGCGGCTGAGGGCGTGCGCGCGGCTGTATTGGCGGACATGGGTATCGCTATTGCGTCTGAATGGATGTTTGCATCGGAGATCCGTAACGGTGAAGTTCAAACGTTGCTCGACGATTGGACGCTGCCGCCGATCGATGTATGGGCACTATTCCCCACGGGACGTATGGTGAGTGCCAAAGCGCGAGCCTTCGCCGATTTTGTGGAGGCGATCTTGAAGGAGATCGCCCCGCCTCAGGACGATGACGCTTCCTAACATTCAGCGCTTGCCGTACTGCCTAAGCACAGGAAGCAAGTCTTCTGGCTCCGGACGTTGCGTGTAATCCGGATTGACTTCTGCATACACGATGGTGCGATCCGGTGCGATGACATAACGTGCCGGGATAGGAAGCGTCCAACTGTCGTCGCCATTAAAAGCCGGTAGATTGTTTTTCAGCCGCTTGTAGAGGTCCACGAGATAATTGGGCAACGCATAGCGCACGCCGAAGCTATCGGCGACCCGATTATTCGGGTCACTGAGAATCGGAAAACTCAGATGATTGGTGCGTTCTGACTTCTGGCTGTTGACTGCCAGCTGCGGCGAGATCGCAACGAGGTTTGCTCCGGCTTCTCGAATCATCGGCAGCGTGGCTTCCAGCGCTTGAAGTTCGAAGTTGCAATACGGACACCACACGCCGCGATAAAAACTAACGACCAGTGGGCCCTCGCCTAAAAGCTCCTGCGACGAAACCTCATGGCCATGACCATCTTGCAGGGTAAACATAGGCACCTTGTCGCCGGCCTTGGCGGCGCGGCTCGCCTGACCCGATGCAATCAGCTCGACCGTCGCGCGCTCCATGATGGGGTGAATGTCGGATGGCGCGCTATAGGGAGGCTTGCCTGCGCGAAAGTCCGCCTTGAATGCATCTAACGTAGCTTGGAGAGACATGGTTTAGCTCCTAGGTGAGTTGACGCCATGTTCGATGCGCCCCGCCGTTCAGAGAACCCACGGCGCATGCATATCTCTCATTCCCAGCAGGAATTCGTCTATCGATGTTCTCATCTCACCTCCGTGGAATCTGATTAGCGCAGGCAGTTAGCGCCCGTCATCCCAGCGGAAGCCGGCGGAATGACGATCAAGCACGGTCAAGCCTGGTCGCATTTGTGACGATACCTAGGCTATTTGCGCTTGAAAAAACACCATTCCAGCTGAGCGGCCGTCTCCATTCCCACTAGGACTAATTGGTATTCCCCGCAGCTTTCTAGTTGAAGCGCGGACACTGCGCCAAAGTTCGTTCCGTCCAATTCCCAACCTTGACGGAGTCGAACCATGAATACCAAAGTCGTTCTGATCACTGGCGCCCTGGCTGGCATAGGCCGTGCCACGGCCATCGCATTTGCTAAAGAAGGTGCGCGTCTGGTCGTCAGCGGCCGTCGCGAAGAAGCCGGTTACGCACTGGTCGACGAATTGCGCAAGCTCGGCGCAGAAGCCGAATTCGTTCGCGCCGATGTGCGTTTCGAGAACGATGTACGCAACCTCATCGACCGCACCGTCGAACGTTTTGGCCGCATCGATGTTGCCGTGAACAATGCAGGTACCGAGGGTGAACTCGGCCCGATTGTGGACCAAACGCCCGAAGCCTACGAAAGCACGTTTTCTACCAACGTGCTCGGCACCGTGCTATCGCTCAAGCATGAGATGCGCGTGATGTTGCCGCAGGGTTCCGGTTCGATCATCAACCTGTCGTCTATTGCCGGCCAAGTCGGCATTCCAGGCGCATCGGTCTACGCAGCCAGCAAGCATGCCGTCGAAGGTCTCACCAAGAGCGTTGCGCTGGAAGGCGCCGCAGCGGGCGTACGTGTGAATGCCGTTGCACCGGGTCCCGTCGCCACGGAGATGCTGGATCGGTTCGCTGGCGGCAGTGAGGAAGCGAAAACCAATTTCCTCAACTCCATGCCGGCCAAGCGCGCCGCAACGGTCGACGAAATCGCGCAGACCATTCTTTTCCTCGCCAGCGATAAGGCTCGCTATCTCACTGGTCAACGCATTGCTGTGGATGGCGGCTATACGGCGCAGTGATACGCCCCGTTACGCAAGAACACTACAACGCACTCACCCTCTCTCAGTACCAACTCAAGGTTCCAAGGAGAACTCTCATGACTATCAATGCATTCAAGGTTCATGACATCGCAACAGCACCCGCCGGCTCAGCGGACATTCTGAAAGATGTGCAGAAAGCTTGGGGATTCGTGCCCAATCTGCACCGCGTTCTCGCTGAAAGCCCCGCAGCCCTCGAAGCGTACGCGACGCTGTGGACCATTGCCGAGAAGACCAGCTTTACGCCGGTGGAGCGCAACATCGTTTACCTGTCGATCATCTATGAAAACGAGTGCGTGTATTGCATGGCAGGCCATACCAATTTGTCGCGCATGGCCAAGGTCGATGAAGCAGCGATTGCCGCCGTACGTGAAGGCCGTCCCATCGCCGATGCCAAGCTGGAAGCCCTTCGACATTTTGCGGCGCTGGTGACACGTAATCGCGGTGTCGTGAGCCCTGCCGATGTGGAGGCGTTCAAAGCAGCCGGTTATGACAACCGCGCCATATTGGATGTGCTCGTACTCGCCGCCACCAAGCTCATCTCCAACTACACCAACCATCTTGCCGAAACGCCGCTCGATTCCTTCATGAAAGGCGCGGAATGGAAGGCTCCTGGCAAACTCAAGGCTGCTGCTTGATCGATCTACGTGAGTGCCCCGCATCTTATTGTCCGTAGTTGCGGGGCACTCGATTGTCTCAAACGCTGACCATGTAAAAGTCCCTACTTGCCACACATCGAGTACAAACCTTATGCGTCGCACTATCGTCGTTACCGGAGCTTCGAAGGGTATTGGCCGCGCTGCGGCCGAGATGCTGGCAGCCAATGGCTGGTACGTCATCGGTATCGCGCGTCATGCCGTGGATAACTTTCCCGGCGAGTTTCTAACGTGTGACCTGTCCGACGTCGCGGCGACAACGCAATTGGCAAACCAGTTGGCGGCTAGAGGCGACATTGTCGGCATCGTGAACAACGCCGGCATCGCGCGCCACGAACACTTCAGCAACGTCGCAGCGGACGACTTCGCCAACGTACTCGATATCAATCTTCGCCCCGCGTTGGTGCTCACGCAGGCGGTGCTTCCCAACATGCGTGAAGCGGCATTCGGAAGAATCGTGAACGTGACGAGCCTGGTCACCAAAGGCTTGCCTTTCCGCACAAGCTATGCGGCATCCAAGGCAGCGCTGGAAAGCATGACCCGCACCATAGCCATTGAACACGCGACGCACGGTATTACTGCCAACGCCGTAGCCCCCGGCCCCACCGAGACGGAACTGTTTCGTGCCAACAACCCGGCCGGCGGCGAAGGCGAGGCGCGTTATATCGCACAGGTACCTATGAAGCGACTGGGACAGCCCCAGGAAATCGCGGCGCTCATTGCGTTCCTGTGTTCTGACAATGCCAGTTATATCACTGGGCAGACGATCTATGCGGATGGTGGCGCAACGTTGGGCACGGGTGGCTCTCAATAAAAATGCGCAGCTACTCGTTCTGACACGAGAACCCGCGAAATCTCACGCGCGGTGGCTCTCTGCGGGCGGCGCAACCCTTCCTCCACGCTTTAGTTGGAGACTATGGTGTAATTTCGCCCAGTACACACCTCGCCGATAAAGCCGCAATGATCGTCCGTCCCCGTCCCAACTGGTTTCGTCTTCTGCTCGTCGTTCGGGGCTCGGTACTGCCGGTGATTCTGCCGCAGCTATTGCTGACTCTGGTATTTGCGTTGGCCGTCACCCTGCTTCACGGCCGCGTTTATGTCTGGAAGGTCTCTCTAACGTTTGTGCCGTTCTCGCTGATCGGCCTGACGCTGGCGATCTTTTTGGGCTTCCGCAACAACACCAGCTATGCGCGCTACTGGGAAGCGCGCATGTTGTGGGGTGAGGTGTTGAACAACACCAGGTCATTGGCGCGGCAGTCGCTGACCTTGATCGATGGTAGTTCGGATAGCGCTGTGTTCGTCCATCGGCTTATCGCTTTTGTGCACGCCTTGCGCCATCAGCTGCGCCACACAGATCCTGATGCGGATCTGGCGCGCTGGCTGTCTACGGATGATCTTTCCCGCTTGATCGGTGCGCGTTACAAAGCCTCCGCGATCTTGCTGATGGCCGACGAATGGCTTCGAGATTGTCGATTGGAAGGCCAGCTCACCCCACCGCTGGCGCAAGCAATGCAGGTGCATATGGGACATCTGAGCGATGCGCTTGGCGGTTGCGAACGCATCGCTGGCACACCCATCCCCTTTACCTACGGCGTGATCATCCACCGCACGGTGTACCTTTATTGCCTGCTGCTTCCCTTCGGTCTAGTGGATTCCATCGGCGCGATGACGCCATTCGTCGTCACCTTTATCGCGTACACGTTCTTTGCACTGGAAGCGCTGAGTTCGGAAATTGAAGAACCCTTCGGCACCGAACCTAACGACCTGCCACTGGATGCCATGTCCGAAGGTATCCAGGCATCGCTGCTTGAGCTATTGGGCGAACGTAATCTTCCCGCTGCGCCACAGCCCAAGAACTACGTGTTGACCTGACAGTTGTAGTTCGCATCCAGAGGCGCGCTGGACTGTTCCATCAATTAACGCCCATGCACTGTCTCGGCGATGGTTTTCAGCGCGCCCTCGGTTCCGTCGCATGCATCGTTGGCCAGCAGTACGAATCCTTCGTGCTGTTTTGGATAGAGCACCGCCTGGCTGGACATGCCGAAACTGCCGCCGCTATGCCAGACGATGGGCTGGCCTTGGTCTTTGCCAAGATTCCAGGCCATGGCATCGCCGTCATCCGCCTTCCCCATCAAGACGTGATGCGATAGACGGATGACAGGATCGCTGTCATCCAGTTGCCAGCGAACATATTTCGCCATGTCTTCGGTGGACGCATAGAGACCCCATGCCGCTCCTGCGTTTGGCAAGTGATACGGCGTAAGGCGGCCGTAGCGATCGTAGCCGTTGACCAGACGCGACTGTTCGCTGCCATCCAGCACGAAGCCCGTGGATGTCATGCCAAGCGGCCGCGTGATGTACTGCTGCAACAGTTCATCGATCGGCTTGCCATAAACCTTTTCAAGTCCAAGCCCGATCAGCAGAAAACCGGCGTTAGAGTAAACCTGCTTTTCGTCGGGCGCACTGTGCAACTTGGTATTGTGCAGCGCTGCCAGGAATTGCTCGCGGCCGAAGCCCTGGTTGAGGGCAACCATGCGAGCGTTAAAGTCGGGCGAATGCTTGTTCGCAAAAAGGGGATCCGTATCGGGAATGTCGCGCGGCATGCCGGCGTAGTGCGTGACCAATGTGCGCAAAGTGATGGGTTTTCCGTTCCACGCGAGATTGCCGTAGTCACCCGGCAAGTCGTTGCGGAAATCGCCATCGAGGCTCATGCGACCGTCAACAACCGCTCGCGCCGCCAATGCCGCGGTAAACGTCTTAGTGACCGATGCCAACTCGTAGATGCTTTGCCGCGTGGGCCGCTCGGCTTTGTTGCGGGAAATGCTGCCGTAGTCGTAGAAGTAAGAACGATCTTCTTCAACCACCGCGATGGAAACCCCAACATGGCAGCGATTGCGAAAAAAGTCGTTAGCTGCCTTATCGACGGCGATATCCAATGTCGAGCGGTGCGGATTGTCGCTGCTTACTCTTGTCGTCGAAGCGTATGCGGTAACAGCGGCAGTCGAGCAAATCAGCGCCAGCGAGCAACCCAACCACCGCATGTTCCGTGCCGAAGACTTTGCGTTCTTCGCAATCCGTTGAGGCATCATCATTCCTTCAATGAGTAGCGCTGTTTTCGGCGCCGACAAAAACATGCAAGTAACAAGCAACTTCGGCGACGGCTTAGGCGATCATCGCAGCCAAGGTCGACACACAAAGCACTACGCAGGCAGCGAACAAGCTGTTGAGCATCAGGGTTTCGAATTTCATGGCGGTTCTCCGTTGGATGGATGAGTGAGGCTTTCGAGGTTGATGGTGCAAGCCTGATGCCAACCGCATCAGTACCTCGAAAACCGCATAACAGCGCCATTTGTGCGTGGTGCTCGGAATGAGCCACCTTGTCCGCGGACAGTTGTCCGTATTGTCCGGACAGGATACGGACAAGCTAAATCTACGAAGCGCGCGATCGGCACGGCGGAATCGCGTGTAGAGCGAAACACTGACGCAGGCCAGCGCCAACAAAAATCAGAAAATTTGCACCCTATCGTTTGGCGGGTTACTGCAACGCCAGAACGTATGTCATAAACCAAAACGCAACCTGCGCGATAAACACCGTCGCGATGCGTTTGATCTCTTTTCTGCCCGACCATAGAAAGCTGACGACGATGGGTATTTGGCCGAACATCAGCAGTATGGCGATATGGTCGGCGTTATCTTCGTCATGGCGAGGCGCATGGAATCCATAGCGAATGAGATCCATGACAACCATCACGAAGACGATGCCCGTCATCACCAAGGGCGTGGCACCGTTCCAGCGCTGAATAGGTGAAGTAGGATCTCTAGACGACTCATCGGGATACATCCGAAGCCCTCCTCTGCAAGAGACTGAATCGAGTTTATCGCAGGTTGCGCGCACGATATGACGTAGAAATGTCTGTGTGCCGCTGAATGCTGTCGTTTATAGGAAGAGAGGCACGGACGAGGTACTTCCAACCGCCGCCAAACTCTTTCGCATACGTCGCGTAGGCATTGGCCAGCGCATCGAACCACTCTGCCCCGACAGATTGCACGACCCACTTCATGCGATGGTGCGGTAGTTGGGCGTGCCCAAGCGTTCAAAAAAGAAGCCGGATTCATTGCGAATCCGGCTCTTTTTGCTTTACCTCTAAACATCGCGCCTTCCGGCCCGACCGTGGTTCAATTTTATGACTCCATTTAGTTCAACGTTATGGGGTTACTAGTTCAACGTTATTGTGAGTTTTCCCAAAACGCACTATCGAAAAGCCCCAACAAAGCGATTGCGTTTAGCCGCACTTGCTATACCCACAGTTAAGGCACGTCTGACAGCCATCCATCAGCACCAGCGCCTTGGTATTGCACTTGGCGCACAGCGTGGCGCCCGGGGGGAAGCCGGCGGAGTCGTTGGTGTCGGCGTCGGTGGGGCTTAGG
>NZ_DATHMR010000139.1:0-32893 GCF_035486915.1 Dyella sp.
AACTCGTGGAAATGGCCAAGATCCTAAATGCCGGTAAAAAGGTCACCATCTATGCAGGATCCGGATGCGAAGACGCATTGAGCGAAATTCTCACTGTCGCCGAACACCTCAAAGCGCCTATTGCACATACGTCACGCGGCAAGAGCTTCCTTGAGCATGACAACCCGTACAACGTTGGCATGACGGGTATTCTTGGCAACGAGGCGGGCTACAAAGCCGTCCTGGAGTGCGACACCCTTCTCCTGCTGGGCGCCGACTTCGCCTGGCGTCAGTTTTACCCTGACAAAGCCAAGATCGTACAGGTCGATCTCGATCCCACTCATCTTGGTCGACGCCATCCTGTGACGTTAGGAGCCGTCGGCGATATCAAGCCCACTCTGCGCGCGTTACTTCCGCTTTTGGAACAAAAGAGCGACGGCACTCACCAGAAGACCTATGTCGATCGCTATCGCGAACACGTGGCGTCTTGGAAAAAGCAGATGGCTCCGGGCCACAACGACTCCATTCCAGGTTCGTACCTCACTTCCGTCATCGGCAAGCGTGCCGCCGACGATGCGCTTTTTACAGGCGATGACGGCACCCCGATTTTTTGGGCGACTCGCTGCATCGACACGAATGGCAAACGACGCGTTTTTGGAAGCCTCCTGCACGGCACGATGGCGACGGCACTGTCGAGTGCTTTCGGGCTAAAAAAGGCCGCGCCCGAACGTCAAGTCATCGCGCTCTGCGGAGACGGCGGCTTGACGATGCTGTTCGGTGAATTGCTCACGACCATACAAGAAGAAATTCCCGTCAAGATCGTCGTCTACGACAACAGCAAACTGGGCTTTGTCGAAATAGAGCAGATGTCCGAAGGCATGCTCGACACGTTTACGCGCATGAAAAATCCCGACTTTGGAAAAGTGGCGCAGGCCATTGGTCTGTGGGGCAAAACCGTCAGCAAGGCTTCCGAACTGGATTCGGCCATCGACGAATGGCTTTCTCAGCCAGGTCCGGCGCTGCTCAACGTCATCGTCAATCCACTCGAGTTGACCAAGCCGCCCTTTATGGAACTAAAACCTGTTGTAGGCATGGCTTTGTATACCACTCGTGCCATCCTGCATGGGCGCGGGGCCGATGTCGTAGAAATGATTCGCGAAAATATCTGACGTCATCGCAAGCGGATGCACGAGTTAACGCTCGTGCCAAAAACACACGAGACGACACGGAGTTCGTGTCGTCTCGTGATGCGTTGGTCCACACTGATCTCAGCTCGCCGGATGGGCGAGTTCTCGCGGGTGAAGCAAATCTTCCAACCCGATGCGGCGAAACATCTCTGCACGAACGCGATCGGCCACACCGTTGACGATCTCGCAACCATCCTGTGATGGATCGATATGCACGCGAAACGGGCGCTTGCCGAAGGGCGTGTCCACGACGTGCACGATGGCATTCGCTACGGCACCGACATCGGCGTCGGCCGGCTCGAGCGAAGCGAGACCTTTGAGACTCTGTTCCGGAAGGCCGGCATAGGGTCCTTGATCGTATTCGGCAGCGCGCGCTTTATCGGAAGGTGAGCCCGAATGAGCAAAATGATTGGTGCCCTTGGTAAACGCGCCTGGCACGATGATCGAGGTTTCGATGCCCCAGCGCGAGAGCTCGCTGGCGTAACTGACGGCGAGCGAATCCATCGCCGCCTTCGCGGCAAAATACGGCGAAAGATAAGGTGGCGTGCCGCCGCGTGCACTGCTGCTGGACACCCAGATCACCAAACCGCGCCCCTGTTTGCGCAACTGCGGAAGCGCGGCGCGATTAACGCGCTGTGTACTCAACACGTTGATGTCGTACAGCTGCGCGAATTGCTCCGGCGTAAACGCCTCGGCAGGACCAAACGACATGTGGCCGGCATTGTGGATGATCACATCGAGCCTTCCTTGCGCCGCAATGATCTCGCGGATGCCCGCTTCGCAGGATGCCTCCGAGGCAACATCCAATTCGACCGCATGCAGATCGACAGTATGCTCCGCCGCGTACTGTTGCACGGCGGCAACTTGCGGCGCATTGCGGCCGGTGGTTTCACGCATGCTGGCGTAGACAGTATGCCCGGCATGAGCAAGCGCGCGTGCGGCGAGCGCACCAAAGCCACTGGATGCACCGGTGATGACGATGACTTGTTTCATGATTCGTTCTCCTCGCAGGGGAAGTTGGACAATGAGCGATTGTTTGCACCGATATCCGCGCGCGATCAGATGATTCCGCCATTGGCGCGCAACACCTGACCATTGACCCAACCGCCATCCGGACCTGCCAGGAAGGCAACGGTATTGGCGATATCGCTGGGCTGCCCCAACCGCTCAAGAGGAGCGAGCTTGGCGAGGCGCTCGACGACTTCCTGCGGCTTGCCGTTGAGAAACAGATCCGTCGCAGTCGGGCCCGGCGCAACGGCGTTGACGGTGATGTCGCGGCCACGCAACTCCTTGGCGAACACACTCGTCATCGCTTCGACGCCAGCTTTGGTCGCGGCGTATACCGCATAGGTCGGTTGCAGCAATGCGACGACGCTTGACGAGAAATTGATGATGCGACCACCTGTACGCAGACGCGTCGCCGCTTCGCGCAATGTGTTGAACGTACCCTTCAGATTCACGGCGATCTGGCGATCGAACGAGGCATCGTCGGCATTGGCGACAGTGGCCAGGCTCATGATGCCGGCGTTGTTGACCAGCACATCCACACCGCCAAAGGCGGTCTGCGCGGCATCGAAAAGCCGGCGCACATCCGCAGCATTACTGACATCCGCTTTTGCTGCCAACGCACGTCCACCCGCCTGTTCGATCGTGCGCACCAGGGCTTCGGCCGGCGCGGCGCTTTCTGCGTAATTGACGATGACGGTGAAACCGTCGCTTGCCAGACGTTGCGCGATGGCGGCGCCGATTCCACGCGAAGCGCCGGTGACCAGGGCGACTTTCTGAATTTGCTTGTTCATGAGTTTTCTCCGGGGCCGGCACCGTGCCGGGTTGGAAGAACTCTAGGCTTTCTACCTGGATAAATAATCAGTGCTAATCTGGCAACATAATTCCTTGTAAACGAACAATGAGCCCGCCATGGACCGTTTGGACGTGATGCGTTTATTCACCCGGATCGTCGAACGGCAGAGCTTCACGTTGGCCGCACAGGATCTTGAATGGCCTCGCTCCACCGCTACCCAAGTCATCCAGGACCTGGAAAAGCGGTTGGGCGTGCGATTGCTGCAGCGGACCACCCGCCATGTAAAAGCCACGCTGGACGGCGAAGCGTATTACCGTCGATGCGTCGCGATCCTGGGCGAGGTCGAAGATGCCGAGGCGGCCTTCAGCGACGCCAAGCCACGGGGTCTATTGCGGGTCGACGTGCATGGCACGTTGACGCGTCACTTCGTGCTGCCCGCACTCCCGGCTTTTCTTGCAAAGTATCCCGACCTTCAACTTCATATCGGCGAAGGCGATCGACTTGTCGATCTGGTCCGTGAAGGCATCGATTGCGTCTTGCGCGTCGGCGACTTGCAAGACAGCGCAATGGTAGGACGGCGCGTTGCGCTGCTCGACGAAGTGACCTGCGCCAGCTCTGCCTATCTCGCGCATCGCGGCACTCCAGTCAGCATCGACGATCTCACAGGGCACGTCAGCATCGGTTTCGTATCGTCGGCCAGTGGTATGGCATTGCCGCTTGAGTTCACCGTCAACGGCGATGTGCGAAAGGTCGCGCTGCCCTCAACGGTAACCGTTACCAGCGCCGAAACGTACGTCGCAGCGGCCAAGCTAGGGCTCGGATTGATCCAGATACCCCGGTACCACGCTCAAGCAGACCTGGCTGCGGGAACACTGGTATCTGTGCTTCCCGATTTTCCACCCTCCCCGACCCCGGTATCGCTGCTTTATCCGCACAGCCGACAACTCTCGCCACGCGTCCGCGTCTTCATCGATTGGGTGACACAGGAATTGGCCGCTTCACAGAAGAATCTCTAGCGTTGGTCTCCTGAACATGTGGCATGTGCGCTTTGGGTTGCGATTTCAGCCGGTCGAGGCGCAATAACTGAGTCCGATGGCGCTCCATATAAGCGGCGACGGCGTCCTTGGATACTAAGAAAACGCCATCGCCGCCTCATTTCTTGAAACTGTCCTCGGCTCGATCGACAGCTGATCGCGGTGGTACATGCGTGGGTGAAACTCAATTGAGCGACGTCGATCACTCCTGGTGCTCCGGCTTGAACAGCGCCGGAGGATGATTAGGAGGTGGCTCATTTTTGGACGCAAATCGTTAGAGAACCCGGCTCAGCTCCCCACGCAAATCAACACCATCCCCCATCATGGAAAACTGCGAAAGCGGTGGAACTGGTCACGTTGACCAGGGTGGACTGGTTCAATCATCGAAGGCTGCTGGGGCCGATCGGGCATGTCGCACCTGCCGAAGCCGAAGCGGCTTACTATGAACATCACACTATGCTGCCTAGCGCGGCGTGACTTACACCAAGCAGCCTCCGAGATTCCCTAGGTGGTTCAATGTCGCTTCGAAAACGCTCGTTTTAACGCACGAGTTGGACGCCGGGTCCGGATTTCTTCAAAAGTCGTTTGACAGCGTCCGCTGCGGGGAAATTGGATTCCAGGCACGTAGGTGCGGCCTCTGCAATCGATTCACCGATGCTTTGCTTCACAGGGGTTGCTAGAAAAGCGTGCATCTCGCCTTGGTGCGGGCCGCCGCATACGATTGCCATGCCTCCGATTTGTCCGCGGCTGTTGATCTTGGCGGCGAAGGTCGCAAACAGGTTGGAGCTGGCAGGGAACAGCGTGTTGAGGTCGGTCATCACGCCGCTCTGCCAGATGAAGGCATGAGACCAGTAGAAGTTGGAGTTCCACTCACCCCCCACTACTTGGCCCTTGTTGTTGTTGCCGAAAGCTATGCCCGCAGCATCTCCCGGCAGCAGTCCGAGCACTGTGGTGAGTTTGGTGGTGCCTGTGCCATCGACAATCTGCCAAATCGCGCCAGTTTGAGTAGTTCCGTCAGCACTACCGACTGTTCCAACAATTTGGCCCTGGTTGTTGATGTTCTCAGCGAAGCCGCCGGTTCCGAGGTCAGGAAGCGCAGATGCCGTGCGGTTTTCCCACAATATGCCGTGAATGGGTCCGCTGCAGTTTCCCGAGTAGCCTACGGCCTGACCATGATCGTTGATCCAAAATGCGAACCCGTCTGGATCACCATCCACCGTAGGAAGAGCGTTGGCTTTGCCGTTTTCCCACAACACCGGCAGCTGAACCTGATTATTAGTGGCACCAGGCTGGCATGAGGAATCCACGGCACCGTTTTCTGCCATTCCTACGATCTGTGCAAGGTTATTGATCGCGCTCGCCTCCCCGTTATTTCCGCCTAGTGTTGGGAGGGCGCTCATATGGAAGGGCTGCCAAAGAAACGGAAGACACGTAAGGTGGGTGCCGAATCCACAGATGTCTTCGCCGTTCGGGTCTGGGGCAGCCGTTTCGGAATCGCCCACTACCTGCGCGAGGTCATTGATCTCGCCAAAGTTCATCCAACTGTTCGGTCCTCCGAGCGTGCCGAGATCGACATAGTGTCCGTCGACGTTTATCAGTGCGCGCCCGTTTAAAGGTACCCCGGATAACGAATCTCCCTGCCCCGGCAGAAAGTTCCCAGCCATGATCTCCGACCAACCCTCATCGTTGACCGACATGATCATCGAATAATTGTCATTCTTCGGAACGCCCAGATCGATGACTACGTAGCTCACCTGAGCGAAGGCATTGCTAAAGCAAGTCAGAGCAAAAATCGTAGCGCACGGTCTCCAGAGCTTACGCAGCTGTTTGAACATGTTCATATTTTTGCCTCCCACGAAGTTTCAGTCGTAATCCCAAGGTTCCTGACAACGCAGCCTTCCACGCGAGCGCCAGTTGGACGTAGCTCGCACCGTAACGACCGGTAACTTAATGCAACCAGTTATATTATGCAACCAGTTTTAATATCGTAAAATGGTGCTGGAATGTCCATTCGAGTTGGAAGCAGCGTGCGCACGAGTCATAGATCCGAATGCGTCATCAACCAAACGCTCGAAGTGCTTGGCGATCAGTGGACTTTGCTCGTCATCCGCGACATCGTTTTCGTTAATCGAAGGCATTTCCGCGAACTCCTGACCAAATCTTTGGAGGGTGTCGCGTCTAATATCCTGGCCGACCGACTTCGAAAGCTTGTCGAGCAAGGGATCGTTACCAAGTCCGATGATCCGACCCATAAACAAAAAGCGATTTATAGCCTTACGGAAAAAGGCATCGCACTGGTTCCTCTTCTGTTGGAAATGGCTGCATGGGGAGAGGAGTATTTGCCCACTTCGAAGTTGTGCGGTCTGGCTCGCACCTTGAAAGAAGGTGGGCCTGAATTGCGCGCAGAATTTATGAATGAACTTCGGAAAACACATCTTCCGGCATCAGGATGAGCTGCTGAGCTATCGCAATTTTATAGTTGGTCACATGTCCACCCAGTCAAAAGCAGACCGTTTCAGCGACGGCAAGAAAAGTCACACATTCCCTTAAGAGTAAGGTTCCGGCGTCTTAAGGACCGTTCTGCTGATCCTGTGTAGCAGGCTGTGTCTTGGGCATGCTTGCCTGTTGTAACGGACCAACCGTGACGATGCCCGTCCAAGTTGCATCGCGATCGTGAAAATACACGCTGGGCTTCAACGAATCATTCATCGAGTTGCTCTCGCAGCCTGAGCTAGGAGTGCCGCCTATAGAGCTTGTGGCGCACAAGGTCGGATTGTTCCAGTCGTCAAGGTTGCCAGTTCTCGTTGAAAGAAGAAGATTTACACGACCATCATTAAAGCCATCCTTGTACATGGTCGATTGAAGCATGTCGTGCATGAGTTCCCACCTCATGCGCGGTTTGGCGACAGCATCCCCGTATGTCAAAGACAGCTTTTCCGCCAACGCGGTGGCCTGCTTACGCTGATCGTCGTTCAACTGTGCCCAAACCTGATCACGGGTATTTACGAACTTGGGGTATTTACGTTCGGCGGCAATCGCGAACCAGGCATAAGCCGTAACGGGATCTTTCTGAACGCCATTCCCGTTGAGATACATCAATCCGATGCAAAGCTGCGAGAGCTTGTCCGCATAGCGGGCGCCATCCAAAAAATATTTCATGGCGCCCGCATAATCGCCTTTGGCGAAATGCAAAACTCCTTGATACTCCCCCTCCTGGTCCGGATGCCCCCAGGTAGAGGCATCGTCCATTGCTCTCAAAATATCTTTTGAGTGCTCATCCTGAAATGGTGTTGGGTTTGAGTCGCCCGAGCTCGCATAAGACGTCGTCACTAATAGGACGCACATCAGACAACTGCCGGCGGCCACACGAAAGATCTCTCGCATGACAGCCTCCTAAGCTTTACGGGAGAGATTTATTACAGGCTAGCGCTGCACCTGCGGATGTCAGTTTACTCCGGGACAAAGAGTAAGTCCGATGCGGACCTTGGACTTTGAATCGCACCGATTTACAAGCGAATGGCGACATTCACAATCAGGAAATTGGAATGTTAAGCACCTGCGATGAATGTCCGTTTTGGCCGAAAGCGGACACGTTGCCGCTCGAACTCAAGTAACTTCGCTGCCCAGCCGTATATTGATACCCAGCGAAGTCGCCAGCTCACGTAAAAACTCATTGTCGCGCTTCAGCGTGATCCAACCTGCACTGCTGTCATCCTCTGTTTCCCAGGCCCACAGGGTATAGCCGTGCTCAAGCAGGCGGTCATACGCGATGGCGAATAGCGAAGCCGCATCGATGTCCGCGTGGAAATCGTCATCATCCGGATCGCCACCCCAATCGATAGATATATTCCAACGCGAAGAAAGCTCGTCGATGGCTTGCACTAACGCGCGCGCGTCCTGTCCGTCCACATAAAAACCGGATTGCCAGTCGATTACTCTGCGGATGATTTCAATCGGCTCTACGTCATTCTCGTCCGCATGGCCGACCGCGTCGCGGTAATCCGCAAATTGCTGCAGGGCCCTATCTTCGTCGCCCGGATTGATCAGCAATAGCAGTTGCCAGACACACGCCTCTACGGAGTCACCCGTACTCTCTTGCTCGTCGAAGTCGTGCTCGCTGTCGAAATCACTATCGGATGAGGTCACGGGAATGCTCTTTCGGTCGCTGCAACCTATCTATCATAGCCAATTCGCGGGGAACGTCTGCTTTGGCTCGAACGCAGACGCTAACGGATCTCGCCGCGATATTGTCGAGACGCGCCGGTGACCAGAAGCCGCCAAAACCTTCATAAGCCGTTAGCTTTTCGGTGGAAACCAGACGTTCAGAATCGCACCATTACGCACTTCGTATACCGCCATAGCTTCGGGCTGCCCCTTACCTGCCGGAAGACCGATCGCCCGCTCCAGGTCGACCACGGTAGGACCGGTGACGGAGCGCTGGACGATCTCCACATGGAATTCTTTGGGCATCTTCGCAAGAAATGCATAAGCGCTCTTGAGTGCGGGAATGCCTTTTATTACTGCGCGTTTACCACTTAAATCGGTAACGGTGACGTTGTCCGCATAGCATGCGGCGAATGCGTCGATGTCATGTGCATTGTATGCGTCGAGCTGAGCTTGAACGACCTGGGCAGGATCGGTCGACCTACCGCAGGCCATCGCCGACAACGAAGGCAAAAGCGACAAGATGCTTACCGAAACAATACGCGTCACTTTAATCATGATTTCCTCCATGGCGATGGACCGTACGAGCTGTTGCCTGCAATAACGGCGTAGGTAACTAAATCTCCGACCGCCTTTTTTGATGGATGCTAACGCGCCTGCCGTATTGAATCAGTCCGACTTCTGTTTACACGATGCGACGCATACAACGGGCCATATGACTGGTGTGTGCAAAGCCCGCTTGCAAGGCGATTTCCGTCGCGCTGCATTTCCCTTCGAGCATCAGCGAGCGCGCACGCGCTACGCGTCGCTCCAATACATAACGATGGGCCGGCATGCCGGTGGCTTGTTTGAATAGCGGTTTGAAGTGCGACAGGCTGAAACCTGCCACGCCGGCGAGGTCGGCAAGCCTAAGGTCTTGGTCGAGATTAGCTTCGATGTATTCAAATACCTTGCGCAATTGCCACGCCGGTAGCGCACGCGCTGTTCTGGATTTCGATACCGGTTTGCGCGATTGCAGCGTAAGCAGACGCACGGCGAGTGCCGCAGCGAGGCTGTCTGCAAACAAATGACCACCCGGATAAGCCTCACGATCTTCGCTCTGCATCATCCAGCCGATGCGCTCGATGTGCGGGTCGCGTATATGGATGGAAGGCGCAAGCTCACCGCCTTGCGAACCCAGCCCCAAGGTTTCGGCCGTTTCTTGCAAGAGTGAAGGAGCCAGTCGCAGCAGCAGCGATTGCGCGGGACGTGACACAGTCCAGCGTGTGCTTGCACCGGCGGGTACCACGCAAAACTGGCCGTGAAGTCGCACGCCCTGACGTTCGTAGTTGCCTGCGCGATAGGACACTGGAACTGGAGCACCCAGGTGCAGACAGAGAACGTGGCGGTGATCTACCGGTGAATGAAATAGCCCCGCAGGCACGGGGGACGTCAGTGTATCGAGCAGCGCCAGACACCTGGGCTCCTCGCTAGAGATCAGCGCGGCGGGAGGGCTTGGATAGCACGACGGTCTGTCCATCGATCCCATCCTTCTACGCAGGCTGCAGCGGCGCATGTGCCGAAAATCATCCTCCTGTGTCCGGCACCAGCCGATTGTGTGCGCGCGCCTTCGGCGAGCACGTCAGCATGTCTTCGTTAGCGTTGATTCCTACGGAGTAAATGCGTCTTGCGATCAGTCGTTCTGTTGTCTGCATTGATGATGGCACCCGGGATGGGCCAACATGCCGCTGCCGCGGCAGCACCATCCGTTGGAACGAGTTCGCTCGACCACATCCTGCTGTGGGGGCGAAATATGGATCAGATCACCGCGACGATGGCGGTGAAGCTCGGGTTTCAGGTACGGCCTGGGCGTGACCCCGGTGGCGTGGCCGACCGCTACATACGGATGTCCGATCGCAGCTATCTGGAACTGGAAAGCATCACCCGCCCCAATCCGGACATGGACCCCGGCATGCAGGCGGATCAGGCCGTGTTGCACGGCGCCCCCGGTTCGCGAACGTTTGGGCTACGCTCGCCCGCGCTGGATCAAGTTCGCTTGCTTATGCAGCAACGGGGCTTACGTCCCACCGTCGTCTTCTCGGCATCGTTGACGGACCCTGACGGCGGGGGCCCTTCCAGCCCTCCACGCTGGCGTCTTTTCAGCTTCGAACATCCACCGCTCTCCAGCCAAATGTTCTTCATCGATTACGCAGCCGGCAACGCAGCGCCGACTCAAGTTGCCGACGAGCAGATGGCGTACGAACATCCCAATAGCGCACAAGAATTATCTGCGCTGTGGTTACTTTCGTCGGATGCCGATGCTGACCGCAAACAGTTCGAACGAATGGGTTACTCGGGCGCGACACGCGTGCGGATTCCGCAAATATCAGCCAGAGGGTTTGCGGTGCCGATAGGCCGGAAGTGTATTTACGTGCTGCAACCCGATGGTCCGGGCATTGCTGCCGACTCACTTCGCAAAGGTGGTGCGCAGATACTGGGCGTCAGCATTGGCGTAGCGGATCTTGCCAGGGCCAAACGATCGGTTGAGCGCGGATATGAAAAAGCGCTCACCGATTACAACGGCTTGCTGGGTGAGTCCTTTCTTGCACCGACTCAAGATGATCTTGGACTTTTGATTGAGTTTCATGCGCTCGCCTCGCCCAAGTGAGGCAGCAACGTCCGCGTTGCGGTGCGGACGCTACCGAGGGGTGAGACTTGAGATATTACGTATAAGTAGCCGTCCGCCATTCACTGCAGCGGTTGCGGATGCCAGTTTGAAGCCCAATGGGAAGGTGTCGGCCCCATGACGAAGTCCAGTTCGCCGCCGGCTTCGATGTCGGCATAGGTGATGATCGGTATGTCCAGCGCTTTGCCATTGAGCGTTACCGATTGCACATAGACGTTTTTAGCGGAGTTGTTCGGCGCGGAGATCGAGAAAACCTTGCCATTGGGAAGGTGCAAGGTGACACGCTTGAAAAGCGGGCTGCCAATAACGTATTCCGCCGAAGCCGGGTTGAGCGGATAGAAACCCATGGCAGTAAAGATGTACCACGCCGACATCTGCCCACAGTCTTCGTTACCCAACACGCCATCGATGGTGTTGGAGTAAGCATCGTTGGCGATCTCGCGCACGCGGGCCTGAGTTTTCCAGGGCTCACCGGTGAAATCGTAGAGATAACCATAGTGATGGCTGGGCTCGTTATCGTGCCGGTTGTGGTTGCCGTTGAAGTGTTCGTCCAGTTCGGCAGACGCGGCTTGCGGGCCGCCCATCAGCTGCACCACACCGGGAACATCGTGCAAGGCGGCGTAGAGATAAACCCACTGGTCGCCTTCGGTCCATCCGTCATCAGGAGAGGCCCAACCGCCGTCCGAATTTCTGGCTTGCATGAAATGCCGCACGGGGTTGAACAGATTCTTGTAGCTCAGCGAGCGTTTCATGAAGAAGCGATAGTCATCATCTTTGCCGACTGCCTTGGCGACCTGCGCCACGGCGTAGTCGTCGTACGACTCTTCCTCGGTGCTCGATGCCGATTCGGAAACCTTGTCGGCGGGTATGTAACCCAGCTTCTTGAAATAGGTCAGGCCCGCGCGTGCTTCGTAAGGCGTGTAGGGCTCCCGGTCGAGCCATAGGCGAGTGGTGTCGCCATCCGGTGGCGTCATCGCATCTTTATAAACGGCCTGATAGGCCAGCTGATAGTCGAAGCCCTTGAAACCTTTGTTAATCGCTTCGGCAACCAGCGAATCGGCGTGCGTGCCGATCATGATGTTCGTGTAGGAAGGGTTGGGCCACTTGGGCATCCAGCCGCCTTCCTGAAAATCCTGCAGCAGCGCTTGCACCATGCCACCGATGCGTTCCGGCGCGAAGATGGTCAGCAGACTGTTTTCAGCGCGGAAAATATCCCAGATCGAATACGCGGTATACGACTCACCATTATGAATCTTGTCGTCGTAGGCGCTGTAGTAGCGACCGTGCTCGGAGAATAGCTTGGGATAAAGCAGGGCGTGGTAAAGACCGCTGTAGAAGATGTGCCGTTGATCCTCGGTGGCGCCGTCGATGGTGGCGATGCCGAGTTTCTGATTCCATGTGTTTTTCAGCGTGTCGCGCAGGCCATCGAAATTCCAGTTCGGCATTTCCGCGTCGAGATTGGCGCGAGCCTGATCGATGCTGATGAAAGAGGTGCCTACTTGCACATCGACCTGGTTGTCCTGATGAGTATCAAAACCCACATACGCGCCGACGTTGGTGCTGGTGAGTTCGTTCTGCCCCGGTCGCGAGAACGTGCCCGAATAAACGTTGTGCGACATAAACGGCTGCTTGAAACGCACTACAAAGTAGCCTTTGAAGTTGGGTAGTTTCATGGGGCCAAGATTTGCATCCATGCGATCGGGGTTATAACCCACGATTTCACGGCGCGCGGGATCGAGCTTGACGTAGCCGGTAATGCCCGGCCGAGTGATCTCGATCAGCACGTTCGCTTTGGCGTTTTTTGGATAGGTAAAGCGCAGATAGCCGGCATGATCCGTGGCGGTCATCTCGGCCTTGATGCGCTGGGCAGCACCGGAACCCATTGTTACGGCGTAGTAATACGGAGTGCTGATCTCATCTTTGTGCGTGAAGGAAAGTCGCCGATTTTCCGGCGCGAAGTTCATGGAGCCCGTTTCCGGCATCAACGTGATGTAGCCGTAATCGCCCATCCAGATCGCCGGCTGATGTGTGCCGATGAAACCTTCGATGTATTGATCGTGGTACTCGTAGGAACTCACACTAATACGGTTTTGCCTGGTCTGCGCAGTCCAATTGGTCATGCCGAAAGGCGTACTCACAAAAGGCATGGTGCCCCCGTATTCGGGCCCCATGCTGCTGCCTGTTCCGACGAAGGTATTGACCCAGTCGACGGGCGTCGTCGTATTCGCACCGAAGGCCGATGCCGTGCTTGCGACGAAGATGCACAAACACCCACTACGCAGACAAAAACGCTTCATGGCACGACCCAAATACGTTTTGCTCTTGGACATGTGTACCCCTCATCTTCGCGCGACTTGATGACGATGCACGATCAGATCGCGCACTCCAACGCCTTCCCTTCACGCCAGGAGCGCGTGGCGAGTTCGGCGAGCTCCAGGGCCTTGATGCCATCTTCGATCGTGGTGCGTACCGGCGTGCCCTTCACCAGTGCATCGAAGAAGTGCTCGATCTCCAGCGCATAGGCCGCACGATAACGTTCCAGGAAGAAAGCCTCCGGTTTGTCGCAGCTGATTGCCTGCTCGCTCCACGCCACCACTTCGGTCGGACGCACGTTGCCTGCTTGCAGCAAGCCCTTGCTGCCGAGCACTTCGAAGCGCTGGTCATAACCGTACGCGGCACGGCGTGATGTGTTGATCTGGCATAGCGCTCCGTCGCGCGTGCGCAGCGTGACCGCTGCGTGCGAGATATCGCCCGTGGCAGCCATCTCCGGCAAACCCGGACTGCCGCCCGTGGCATGCACGCTGACTGCCTCGCCGCCAAGAATCCAACGGAAGATGTCGAAGTCATGAATCAACATGTCTTTGAACACGCCGCCCGAGGAGGCGATATAGGAAGCCGGAGGCGGTGCTGGATCTCGACTTGTCACAATCAGCACTTCGGCCTTGCCGATTTCACCGGCATCCAAACGCTGTTTAAGTGCCGCGAAAGTGGGATCGAAACGGCGCTGGAATCCGATCATGCAGGTGACACCCGCTTTGTTCACGGCCGCTGCGCATGCGCGTGCGCGCTCGACATCCAGATCGACTGGCTTTTCGCAGAAAATGGCCTTGCCTGCGGCAGCAGCGCGCAAAATCAGATCGGCGTGGGTATTCGTGCTTGAGCCAATCACTACCGCACCGATAGCGGGATCGGCCAGCACCTTCTCCACGCTAGCGACCTGGGCGCCGTGTTTGATGGCAAGTGCTTCCGCCGCCGGCTGATGCACATCGACGACGTAGCGAAGCCGGGCACCCGGGTGCCGCGCGAGATTGCCTGCGTGGATGGTGCCGATGCGACCTGCACCGAACATCGCCACCTCGATGCGTTCCTTCTCAGTCATCGTATTCTCCAGGAGGAATGGTCTCTTCGACCTTAAGTTCAAGTTTGTAAGCCAGCGCCACGAACAACGCCTGACACAGGCAGATCGTGCTGGTAAGCGCACGGAACGCGAACGCGCTGCCTTCGCTCACCATCAGTGTGATATTGGCATCGCGACCCAGCGCACCCAGTGCACTGTCCGTGATAGCAAGCACTTTGGCTTTGTGCTGATGCGCGACGCGACTGCAATAGATCGTCTCTTTGCCATAAGGCGGATAACTGATGGCGATCAAGACATCGTTTTTCCCGATGCTACGGATCTGCTCGCGGTACATGCCACCCAATCCGCTGACCAGATGCACACGTTTGTGCGTGTGCTGTAACGCGTACACGATGTAACTGGCAATGCCGAAGGTACGCCGGACCGCGACGACATAGATGTTTTCGGCCTTGACCAACAGATCGACGGCAGCGTCGAATTGCTTCGTATCGAAGCGGTTAGCCAGCTCCTCCAACCCCGCGCGGCTGGCATCGATAAAGCGTAGAGCCATCTGCGATGTACCTACTATCGCGCCTTCGCCTTCAGCGATCACATTACGGATGCGCTGCTGATAACTGCGCACCGGCTTGACAGTTTCGGTGTAGTCACTACGGAACACCGCCTGCATCTCGGTGAATCCCGAATAGCCGAAGCGCTGGGCGAACCGCACCACCGCCGACGGGTGCACGTCGCAGCCCTCGGCGATTTCGTTGATGCGTTGGACCATGATGTTCGCGCGCTCCCGCTCCAGGTAGCTGGCGATGTTCTGCAACTGCCTCGGCAGGGTCTCGAAGTCCTGTGCTACGCGCTGCAACAGCTCGTCGACTGCACCTTGTTTGCCCATGGAAGGTCGCTCGCTGGACTGATTCGGGGACATGTTATCTCCGCGTAGAAAAATATTTCCATATTTTTTTATGGTGCAATGCAAGTTGAAATTTAGGTGTCAGCGTTCCTATGCTCGGCGGGCGCGGTCCCCATTCGCATCGCGCGTTGCCCTATTGGACCGGCCGCGCGCTGGTATCACGTTCCGGAGGCGATATGCGCAGTCCGTGGAGTTCAGTTCTATTAGCAGGGATGCTGGCAGCCACGGCGGCCGCCCCTGCGGTGGCTGCCGGCGGCCCGCAATCGAACGCGCATTACGTATTGATAAGCCACGCCGCCGATTCGGATGTCTGGTGGAACACCGTCAAGAACGCCATCAAGCAGGCTGGCGACGATTACGGCGTACAGGTCGACTACCGCAACCCGCCCGATGGGGACCTGGCCGACATGGCGCGGCTGCTCGAGCAGGCCGCTGCACGCAATTATGACGGCGTCGCCTTCGATATCGCCGACGTCGATGTGCTTTACAAGCCTGCGATGCGTATCGCGGCTAAAAACATTCCCATGGTTACCATCAACTCCGGCACGGCGCAGCAGAGCCAGAAACTCGGGGCCATCATGCATATCGGCCAGCCGGAGTATGAAGCCGGCAAGGCGGCAGGCGAACGCGCCAAGGCCGCGGGCATCACCTCGTTTGTCTGCGTCAACCACTATTCCACCAACGCCGCCTCGTTTGAACGCTGCAAAGGGTTCGCCGATGCCATCGGCGTGGACGCCAGAAAGTCGATGATCGACTCGGGCGTGGATCCGACTGTCGTGGAAAGCAAAGTGAGCGCCTATCTGCGCAATAACCCGAAGACACAGGCGGTGCTGGCGCTTGGCCCGAATTCGGCCGAACCTGCGCTGCAGGCGCTGCAGAAAATGGGACTGGCCGGCAAGATCTATTTCGGCACGTTCGATCTTTCACCCGTGATCATCGAGGCCATCCGAAAAGGTCAGATGAATTTTGCCATCGACCAGCAACCCTATCTGCAAGGCTATATGGCAATTGCAGCGCTCGTGATTGCTCACGACGACAACACACGCGATCCGGCCGTCATCACGGCCAAGTTGAAAGCCAACCCAAAATTTCAGGCACGTCTAACGGAATACGGACTGCAACCGGTTTATACCAAGGACGGGATCAGTTCCGGCCCTGCATTCATTACCAAGGACAACGTCGGCACGGTCGCCAAATACGCCGGCCAGTACCGTTGACCCGCAGGTGCATTTGCTTTCGGAGAGTTCGATGAGCGCGACGACTTCCCGCCTGCCCCTCACGTCACAAAAGGATCCGGCGCCCGTGAAGAACGACGAACGCGTACGGCACATTTCGCCATGGCGTAGCCTGCTTCATCGTCCTGAGTTCGGCTCCATCGCCGGCACCGTATTGGTGTTCGTGCTATTCGGCATCCTTGCCGGCGATTCGGGCATGTTCAATCTCGACGGTGTGATGAACTGGGCTGAAGTTGCCGCCTACCTGGGCATCATCGCGGTCGGTGCGTGCCTGCTGATGATCGCCGGTGAATTCGATCTTTCCATCGGGTCGATGATCGGCTTCGCCGGGATGATGATGGCGGTGCCGTCGATGTTCATGGGCTGGCCGATGTGGGCATCCGTGCTATTCGCGTTTGCAGGCTGCATGGCACTGGGCTGGTTGAATGGTTTTCTGGTGGTACGCACGAAGCTACCCAGCTTCATCGTGACGCTGGCTTTCATGTTTATCTTGCGCGGCTTGACCTTGGTCCTTTCCACGCACTTTTCCAACAGCACCATCGTTAGCAATGTCGGCGACAAGATCAGCGGCGATCCGGTGGTGAGTGCCCTGTTCCAAGGCAGCGCGCTGCATGGGCTGTTCGGGTGGCTGGCGAAAACCGGCGTCATCGGCAGATTGCCCAATGGCGACCCCATCGTGAACGGTATTCCGAAAGTGCTGATCTGGTGGCTGGTGATGGCGATCGGTGCCGGTTTCGTGCTTTCTCGCTCCCGCTTCGGTAATTGGATCTTCACGGTGGGTGGCGATGCTGCCGCTGCGCAGAATGTCGGTGTGCCGGTGCGTCGGGTGAAGATCAGCCTGTTCGTCTTCACCGCATTCTGTGCATGTTTGTTCGGTGTGCTGCAGGTGGCAGACGTCGGTTCTGCTTCCGCCGATCGCGGTCTGCAGAAAGAGTTCGAGGCCATCATCGCCGCGGTGATCGGCGGCACACTTCTCACCGGCGGCTATGGCTCCGTGCTGGGTTCGTGCTTCGGCGCGCTGATCTTCGGTGTGGTGCAGATCGGCATCTCATATACCAGTTTCGATTCGGATTGGTACCGCGTATTTCTGGGGGCGATGCTGCTGCTCGCCGTGCTGTTCAACCACTACATCCGCTCGCGCGCGACGACCGGCAAGTGAGGAAATCGCTATGACCAGCACCGATAAGACCGATTACATCCTCCAGCTCGAAGGCGTCAGCAAGTTCTTCGGCACCGTGATTTCGCTGCAGGACGTCACGCTGCGCCTGCGCCGTGGCGAAGTGCATTGCCTGCTCGGCGACAACGGCGCCGGCAAGTCGACATTGATCAAAATGCTGGCTGGTGTGCATCGACCCAATCGCGGCCGTTATCTGGTCGAAGGAAAGGAAGTGCACTTCACGTCGCCGCGCGAAGCGCTGAACATGGGTATTGCCACTGTTTATCAGGACCTGGCGTTGGTTCCGCTGATGAGCGTAGCGCGCAACTTTTTTGCTGGGCGCGAACCGATGCGCAAGCTATTCGGCATTATTCCGGTGATGGATATGCAGCATGCCGCACAGGTTGCCGAAGAAAAACTGGCCGGCATGGGCATTCACGTGCGCTCTGCGCATCAGCCGGTCGGCACCATGTCCGGCGGTGAGCGGCAATGCCTGGCGATTGCGCGCGCCATTCATTTCGGCGCGAAAGTGCTGATTCTCGACGAGCCAACCGCTGCACTGGGAGTCAAACAGAGTTGCAACGTGCTCAAGTTGATCCACACGGCACGCGAGCGCGGCATCTCGGTGATCTTCATTACGCACAACGTTCACCACGCCTATCCCGTGGGCGACAGCTTCACCTTGCTCAATCGCGGTCAGTCCATGGGCACGTTCGCCAAGAACGAGATCAGCAAGGAAGAAGTGCTCGACATGATGGCCGGCGGTACGGAAATACAAAGTCTGGTCGCCGAACTGGAAGGCCGCAGCGCAGCCTGAGTCACCTCTTGCATAAGAAGCATTCCGCGATGAACGAACGCAAGTACGACCTTATCTGCCTTGGCCGCCTGGCCGTGGACCTTTATGCCCAGCAGCCGGGCGCAAGGTTGGAAGACGCTTCCAGTTTCGCCAAATACCTGGGCGGCTCGTCGGCGAACGCAGCTTTTGGTGCGACTCGCTTGGGATTGCGCACCGCCATGATCAGTCGCGTGGGCGACGACCATATGGGCCGCTTCTTGCTGGAAACGCTGATCCGCGAAGGCTGCGATGTCAGCCACGTTCACATCGACACAACGCGGTTGACCGCTCTGGTTCTGCTAGGCATCAAGGATCGCGACACCTTTCCGCTGATCTTTTATCGCGAAAACTGCGCGGACATGGCCGTCGATGAAAGCGATATCGATGAAAACTTCATTGCGTCCAGCCGCGCGCTTGCGATCACGGGCACACACTTCTCCACGCCTGACGTTCACGCCGCTAGCAGCAAGGCGCTGGCTTTCGCGCGCAAGCACGGTGTACGCACCGTACTGGATATCGATTACCGCCCGGTGCTGTGGGGCCTCACCGGGCGTGGCGATGGCGAAACGCGCTTTATTGCCAATGATGGCGTGACTGCGCATCTGCAAGCCATCCTTCCGCACTTCGATCTCGTCGTTGGTACAGAAGAGGAATTTCACATCGCCGGTGGCAGCGATAATCTGATCAACGCCCTGCAAGCCGTGCGTGCCGTAACAGCGGCAACGTTGGTCGTGAAGCGCGGTGCATTAGGTTGCAGCGTGCTTGAAGGACCGGTACCCGCAGACATCGATCACGCACCGACTTATCGTGGTACACGCGTGGAAGTACTCAATGTGCTCGGCGCCGGCGATGCGTTCATTGCCGGTTTTCTCTACGGCTGGCTGCGCGATGAAACTATCGAGCGCAGCTGCGCCTACGCCAACGCCTGCGGTGCGATCGTGGTATCGCGACATGGCTGCGCTCCGGCCATGCCAAGTCGCGCAGAACTGGATTACTTCCTAGCGCATGGCGAAAACCTACAACGCCCCGATCGCGACGAAGAGCTCGCCCATCTGCATCGCGTGAGCGTCGCTCGCCCTGTCTGGGACGATCTACATATCTTCGCTTTCGATCACCGCAGTCAGTTCTACGATCTGGCCTGTGAATGCGGCGCCGACGAATCGCGCCTTCCGCGACTCAAGCAGTTGCTGGTCGACGCCGTCGCGAAGACGGAGCGCGAGCTTGGCCTGAAACAACGCATCGGCGTTTTGATCGATCAGCGTTACGGACAAGATGCACTCAACGCCGCTACCGGTCGCGGCTGGTGGATTGGACGCCCGATAGAAATGCCCGGTTCGCATCCGCTGGAGTTCGAATATGGCCGATCGGTAGGTAGTCAGCTGCTGCAATGGCCGATCGAGCATGTCGTGAAGTGTCTGGTTCCCTTCGACCCCGACGGTGCGCCCGACTCACGCCTGGAACAGGAAACCCAGCTGCTCACGCTTTACGACGCGGTAAAACAAAGTGGCCATGAATTGCTGCTCGAAGTGATCCCGCCCATCAATCCACAAGCCAGCGGCACGCCGGGCGAACGCGTGGTGCGCGCGATGAAACGCATCTACAACCTCGGTATTCGCCCGCAGTGGTGGAAGCTGAAGCCATTGCCCGCTCAGGACTGGATGATCGTCGATGCATTGATCGCCCAACGCGATCCGTACTGCCGCGGTGTTGTATTGCTGGGTTTGAATGCGCCCTTCGCCGAACTCGCCGAAGGTTTCGCGGCCGCTGCGCACAGCGCCAGTTGCCGCGGCTTTGCGGTCGGTCGCAGCCTCTTCATGGAACCGGCACGCGCATGGTTCACCGGCAGCATCGACGACGACGCGTTGGTGGAACAAGCTGCACAGCGATTCGCCAAGCTCGCCGGCTTATGGCGGCAGGCGCGCCATGGCGGCTCACGCGAGAGCGCCGGAGTTGCTGCATGAGCGCCACCGTGCGACTGACGATGGCTCAGGCGCTGGTGCGCTATCTCAGCGCACAGAAAATGCGCGACGATGACGTAAACGATGAGAGCGGCAACACGCTGCTACCTTTGTTCGGTGGCGTGTTCGCGATCTTCGGTCACGGCAACGTCGCCGGGATCGGCGAAGCGCTCTACCGACATCGCGACCAACTTCCCACCTATCGCGCGCACAACGAACAGGCAATGGCTAACGCTGCCATCGCCTATGCCAAGGCACACATGCGCCGGCGCATGATGGCCGTCACCACATCCATCGGCCCGGGCGCGACCAACCTGATCACCTCTGCCGCACTGGCACACGTGAACCGTCTGCCGGTGTTGCTGTTGCCGGGGGATATCTTCGTCTCGCGCGCACCCGATCCGGTGTTGCAACAACTGGAGGATTTTGGCGACGGCACGGCCAGCGTCAACGATTGTTTTCGCACGGTGTCGCGCTACTTCGATCGCATCGTGAAACCCGAGCAGTTGCTGACAGCGCTGCCTCGCGCTATGCATGTCCTGACCGACGCTACGTTGTGCGGCCCGGTCACGCTCGCGCTGCCGCAGGATGTTCAGACCGAAGCCTACGATTGGCCCGAGACATTCTTTGCCGAACGCATCCACACTTTTCGCCGTATGCCGCCCGCTCCGGACGATATCGCCGCCGCCGCGGATGCCTTGCGCAAGGCAAAGCGGCCCGTGCTGATTGCAGGTGGCGGCACGCTATATGCGAAAGCGAGCGACGCATTGCGCGAATTTGCAGAAACACATGGTGTACCGGTAGCCGAATCCCAGGCCGGCAAAGGTGCGCTGGCGTGGAATCATCCCTTGCAACTGGGGCCGGCCGGCGTATCCGGTTCTACTGCGGCGAATGCGTTGCTGGCGAAAGCCGATCTGGTGCTCGCTGTGGGCACACGTTTGCAGGATTTCACCACAGGTTCCAACACGCTCTATGCACATGCGCGGATGATCACGCTCAACGTCAATGGTTACGACGCATTGAAGGGCGGCAGCGTGGAAATTCGTGCTGATGCGCAGCTTGGCCTTGAGTCGCTCTCCAAGGCACTCAATCAGTGGCACACCGGCGATGCCTGGCGCCAGCGCGCCGAGCAAGCGGCAAGCAGCTGGCGGAACACCGTGGATAGCGTCACCAGCCGACGCGAATTGCCGGCCGGCATGTTGCCGTACGACGGCGAGATCATCGGAGCGGTGCAGCGCTCGACAACCGATTCCACGCGCAAAGACATCGTCGTTTGCGCTGCGGGAACGCTGCCGGCCGAATTGGAAAAACTCTGGCGCACAGAAATTCCGGGCGGTTATCACGTGGAATACGGCTATTCCTGCATGGGTTATGAAATTGCAGGCGGCCTGGGCGTGAAGATGGCCAAGCCCGACCGCGAGGTGATCGTGATGCTCGGCGACGGCAGCTATCTGATGCTCAACGCCGAAATCGCCACCTCGGTGATGCTCGGCCTCAAGCTGATCGTCATCGTGCTGGACAACCGTGGCTTCGGTTGCATCAACCGGCTGCAACAAGCCTGCGGCGGCGAGCCGTTCAACAACATGCTCGACGATTGCCTGCACGGTCCCGATGGCGCGCCTTTCATCGATTTCGCCGCCCATGCGCGCGCGATGGGAGCCGAGGCCGAATATGTCGACAACATCGTCGGGCTTGAACAGGCGCTCGTACGTGCACGCGCTGCGCGGCGTACCTACCTTATCGCCATCGATACCGATCACCGGCGCACTACAGAAGATGGTGGATGCTGGTGGGAGGTCGCCGTACCCGAAGTGTCATCAAGCAAGAGCGTGCAGCACGCACGCCGCGAGTACGAGATGGCCAAACAGCAACGCCAGCCCGGTGTCACAACAGGCAAGACCCATGGCAAATGACGCTTTCAACGTAAAGATCGGCATCAACCCGATCAGCTGGAGCAATGACGACCTGCCCTCCCTGGGTGGCGAAACGCCTTTATACACGGCACTGACGGAAGGTCGCGCCATCGGCTATCAAGGATTCGAGCTAGGCAACAAATTTCCGCGCGAACCCGACGCGCTGCGCGAGTTGATGGCAGGCTACCGACTCGATGTCGTGTCGGGTTGGTATTCCGGCCGACTCGCCACCCGCTCCGTCGACGAAGAGATCGCCGCAGTCGAACCCCATCTGCGCCTGCTTGCCGGCAACGGCTGCAAAGTCATGGTGTATGGCGAAGTGGCCGATTCGATTCAGGGCGAGCGTACCGTGCCGCTCTACAAGCGCCCCCGCTTTCGCGATGACGACCCATTCAAGCGTTATGGAGAGCGGCTGACTGCTTTCGGTCGTTATCTGCTGAGGCACGGCGTGCGACTGGCGTATCACCATCACATGGGGGCGTATGTCGAAGCACCCGGCGATATCGACCGCGCCATGGCCTATACCGGCGATGAGATCGGGCTGCTGTTCGATAGCGGTCACGCCTATTTCGGTGGTGGCAATCCGCTGGACATTCTTACCAAGCACATCCATCGCGTTTGCCACGTTCATTGTAAGGATGTTCGCCCCGCCATCATTCGCCATGCGCGCAATCGCCAGTGGAGCTTTCTCGATTCCGTGTTGAATGGCGTGTTCACCGTGCCGGGCGACGGCGCGATCGATTTCGCTGCGATCATCGATACGTTGCGTACGCACGCTTATCAGGGCTGGCTGGTGGTCGAAGCCGAACAGGACCCCGCGGTGGCGCCGAGCTATGCCTATGCCAGCAAGGGCTATCGCACGTTGCGTGCACTCGTAGACGGCACACCGCTCAAGGAGGTCGCATGAGTCTGTTGGTAAAAGGACACGCGCAGGGGCGTGAGATCGTCACGGTGACGCCGGCAACGGCCGGCTGGAAGCATGTGGGTTTTGAAGGCTTCCGCCTTACGGCGGGCGAAAAGCTGCGCGTCACGCTTGCGCCTGATCGCGAGGGCTGCCTGGTCGTACTGACCGGCAGCGCCGAGGTGCTGGCTGGTGCCGAACGTTTCGATCATCTCGGCGGCCGCGCCAGTGTGTTCGACGAACGTTCGCCAGACGCCGTGTATGCGCCGCCCAACACGGTATTCGCCATCACTGCGCACGATGACGTAGAACTCGCGCTGGCTACTGCGCCTGCAAGCGGTCGCCATCCGGTGCGTCTTATTCCCGCGGCAAGCATGAAGCGATCGGTTCGCGGCAAAGACACCAACACGCGCTATATCTGCGACATTCTGCCGGAAACCGAACCTGCCGAATCATTACTGGTGGTCGAAGTGGTAACACCGGCTGCGCACTCTTCCAGCTATCCGCCGCACAAACACGACACCGATAACTTGCCGGTGGAGAGCTTCCTGGAAGAAACCTACTACCACCGCATCGACCCGCCGCAAGGCTTCGCCTTCCAGCGCGTGTACACCGACGAACGCGACCTGGACGAATCGATGGCCGTCTATAACCACGACGTGGTGATGGTGCCGCGCGGCTATCACCCCGTGGTCATGCCACACGGCTATCGCGGTTATTACCTCAACGTCATGGCCGGCCCGCATCGCGAATGGCATTTCAAGAACGATCCGGCGCACGACTGGCTGATGCTACGTTGAGGAAACACACGAAAGGTAAATCTCATGTCCGCACAACCTTCAGAACGTAGCGCGCCCCAGGCGATCGATCATTACATCGACGGCCAGCATCATGCCGGCAAAGGCGCTAGCGTACCTTCCTACAATCCTGCCAGTGGTGCCGTGATCGGCGCCGTGGCACTGGCTTCGGCAGAGGAAGTCGATCTCGCCGTGAAGGCCGCAGAAGCCGCCTTTTCCGCGTGGTCGCAAACGCCGCCGCTGAAACGCGCACGCATCATGTTTCGCTTCAAGGAGCTGATCGAGCGCGATATGGACAAACTCGCCGCCCTAATTACGCGAGAACACGGCAAGGTGTTTTCCGATGCCAAGGGCGAAGTGGTGCGCGGCCTTGAAGTCGTCGAATACGCCTGCGGCATCCCCGAACTGCTGAAGGGCGAATACACCGAACAGATCGCCAACGGCATCGACGCATGGACCATGCGCCAGCCGCTGGGTGTTTGTGCGGGCATCACGCCGTTCAACTTTCCGGCGATGGTGCCCATGTGGATGTTTCCGATGGCAATCGCTTGCGGCAACACCTTCGTACTCAAACCCTCCGAACGCGATCCATCCACCGCATTGATGCTGGCTTCGCTGCTCAAGGAGGGGGGCCTGCCGGACGGTGTGTTCAATGTGGTGCAAGGTGACAAGGTGGCCGTGGATGCGCTGCTGGATCACCCTAAAGTGCGCGCTGTGAGCTTTGTCGGCTCCACGCCGATTGCGCAATACATCTATGCGCGCGGCACAGCCAGCGGCAAGCGTGTGCAGGCATTGGGCGGCGCGAAGAACCATATGATCGTGATGCCGGATGCCGATATCGAAAAGGCGGCCGATGCCTTGATGGGTGCCGGCTACGGCGCGGCAGGCGAGCGTTGTATGGCGATCTCGGTCGCTGTGGCGGTGGGTGATACGACGGCTGATGCGCTGGTGACAAAGCTAGCGCCGATGGTGCGCGCGTTGCGCATCGGCGATGGTATGAATGCGCACGTGGATATGGGGCCGGTCATCACCGGCCCCCATCGCGACAAGATCACCGGCTACATCAACGACGGCGTGGCTGCTGGCGCAACGCTGGTCGTCGACGGGCGTGGCCATCGCGTGGCCGGTTGCGAGCAGGGTTTCTTCCTGGGCGGCTCGCTATTCGACCATGTCACCGCGGCGATGCGCATCTACAAGGAAGAAATTTTCGGCCCGGTACTTTGCGTAGTACGCGTGCCGGATTTCGCCAGCGCGCTAAAACTCGTCGACGAGCACGACTACGGCAACGGCACCGCCATCTTCACCCGAGACGGTCACGTCGCACGCGAATTCGCTCACCGCGTGCAAGTGGGCATGATCGGCATCAATGTACCCATTCCCGTACCCATGGCCTTCCACAGTTTCGGTGGCTGGAAAAAGAGCCTGATGGGCGATCACCATGCCCATGGTCCAGAAGCAGTGCGTTTCTATACCCGACAAAAGGCTGTGACGCAGCGCTGGCTGGAAGGTGGCAGCAATGGTGCCGAGTTCGCCATGCCCACTCACTGACAATCGCCGTGAGGATTTTTAATACAACGTAGCCGGGAATGGATGGCGATCACTCTGCGACCGAATCTGCCGTACATCATGCATGCTGGTGTAACCAGACAAAAAGCACGTGGTTGAGTCCATGCTCCAAGACGAGGAGCTAGGGCGTTGCACAGCCCAATGCCTCCTCTGCAACGAACGCACACTTTGAGTAACGCGGACATTTCATATATCCGCAGCGCAAGTGAGCGGCCCTTTCGAATATCCAGCGGGAAGTCATCGCCCTCGCGCCCCCACCTTAAAAGTCAAACTTGCAAGATTAACTTCTAAAGTATAAGGTGGGCGCATGCCCACATCACGCTCCTCTCGCGCAGCAATGGAAACCGCCGTCAACGAACTCACGGCTGCGGTCGGGCAGCTTTTGCGCCGCCTGCGTTCCGAAACAAATCCGGACGACCTCAATCTCTCCCAGCTCAGCGCCTTGGCGCGGCTCGATCAACATGGCGCCATGGCTACTGCAGATCTAGCCCGCGCAGAGTCGATGAAACCCCAATCGATGGGCGCGATTCTTGCGACTCTCGAACAAGAAGGGTTGGTTGAGCGACGGCCTCATCCCACAGATGGACGGCAGATTCTTTTTGGCCTGACACCCGAAGGCGCCCAGATGAGGCGTCTGCGTGGCATCGCGAAACGCGAATGGCTGCGTGCGGCAATGGCGAAACTGGATGCCGCTGAACTTGAGACGATCATGGACGCCATTCCGCTGATCAAACGCCTGGGCGAGTCATAGTGGCATGCTCGCTGCATCCACGTATCTGCCTCGCGTTTCAGGAACCAAGCACTGCGTTGCGCAAGCACGCACCTTCGCGCACCCGCTGAAAGAGGACAACACCATGGTGAACTGGCTTCACGATCTCTCTTATTTTTTTGGCGGCGTTTTTCTCGCCAATGCCATCCCCCATTTCGTCAGCGGCAGCATGGGACGCCCGTTTCAGTCGCCCTTTGCTCACCCGCCCGGCGAAGGGTTGTCGTCGTCGACGGTCAATGTGCTCTGGAGCTTTGTAAATTTCGTCGCCGCCTATTTGCTGATAGCTTGCGTCGGCCAATTCGATGTGCGTGACGCGCAGGCGATTATCGCGCTGGGATTAGGTGCGCTCTTGATTAGTCTTGGGCTTGCCAAACGATTCGGCCGTTTCAACGGCGGCAACCTCAAGGCCAATCGGCATTAATGCAATATCGAAGAAGGGGGCGACGACGACGGGGCCCCATCGAAATGGGGTATGGAGTGCTCCATTATCACCGCTTGTACCTCATCGAGATCCAAAAACCGTATCGTTTCTCCGCTTGAGCGGAGCGCATCGAATACGCGCTCCCTGTCGGATGAAGACCCCATAAAAACTAGGCGCGCTCCTTATGTCCAATTTCGCAGAGCGTCCTTGAAAATATTCAAAATCATGTCCGCTGTCGCGCTGGAACTCAGTCCGCCAAGTCCCAAGATATCGCCGCGCCGTAGGCCTTGCGCGCCACCTCAATGTTCTTCCTGATGGCTCCCAATAACGACGCGCGCGATCTTAGTCTTAGGTAACTTGTCGGGCTCATTCAGAAATGCCCGCTTCAGTCGAAAGCAGACACCTTCTGAATCGAACAATCCGATCCGCGTTTCTCTCGACTGGAAACAACGCTCCGTTACAGCTTCGCATCCAGCGTTGGGTCTTTTAACCAGTCAGCAATATCTTCGCCAAGTTCTTTTCCGAGGCGATCGAGAGAGCCACATGCAGTCCAGGCAGCCATGGTGTGCTGATGTGCCACAAAAGAACCCACCAGCTTGCCGCCATCATGGAGTTCACCGTGAACTTCTGCCCACTTGTAGCCAGTCACATTGCCGCCGGCAATCGCATGTACTTGAGTAATTTTCATCGTAAGTACCTTGCCGCTTATATGCGATGCATCCATGTCCGTTACGGATACGCCAACTTGCGCAGATCGCGCAATGTTTTCACTTAATTTTGAATTCCAATCACATTTTGTACGCACATCGTCCGTTCCGACGCCGTCTGCATAAGGTGTGACTCGAGGGATTGAAACCACGTCCGTGGCGGACGCGATTGAAGAGATTCCGACCAATGCGAACACCCACATTTTTTTCACTGATATTCCCCTTTATTTGCCAGTCGGCAAACTTTTACGTCCATCCCTGCACCTGCGCCCACTTGCTGCGCGCCCCTTGAACATCAATCTCTATAAACTTTATCGGCTCATCGCCAGGCTAACAATCCAGCGCGAACTGGATGCTAATACGCCCCAAGAATGTCCGCGTTGAACCGAAAACAAACATTGGCATGCGTTTTCTTCTTCCGCGGAGTTCCGCTTAAACTCCCAAGGAGATGCAGCCTGATTGTTGCTGCGAAGGCTCCCCGGGCCGTCATCGTTCCATCAAGATCAAGGAGCGCGAGGGTGTATTTGTATAGCAGCCGCCCCCTACTGCTCAGCAGAATCCTTACCGTTCAATGCATTCTGCATCTGTTGTTCCAATTGGCTGAGATCGTTTTTTGCTTGTTCCTGCATGACCTCCATCTGAGCGACCACATGCAGTAATTCATGCGGCTCCACGCTTCCAGAGCGAAGGTTGGTCATTGTGTCGATCATTCTCGGGCCATCTATGATCAGATGGAGGTTGCTTGTGAGCGAAGCGGACGTTTCCCGCTGAGCGGCGTAAACAGCGGAATAGCGATACATGCGTTTGCTGTCGATCCAACTTGCCGACTGGTTGGCTACGGCGACATCCCAGGCTTCCTGGCGCAGCGTCGGCCATCTAAGGTTGAGATTGAAGTTGAGGTTGTGTATTTGCGTCAGAACGAGCTGCTCTACGTCCGTGTCGGACGCATTGGTTTTAAGATCCTGTTCCAGCGTGTCGCGGAGATGGGTCAGAGCATCGGCTTGATGCGTGTCCTTCGCTAAAGCCTCGCGGACCTCCGCCAGGTTGGTGCGGATTTCCGCATCGATCTGCTCACTGGCTACCGCGGCGGCTTGTCGATGATGAATATGCTCGATCCAACCTTCGAGACCAAGGGCAGTAAGAATACTGAGCACAATCATCAGGTAGTGCTTGAGAAAATCCTTGAACGACTTCAGAGCGGTGCTGGGCAACTCCAGGTGCATGGCAGACAACTCCTAACGTGATATCGACGCAAGCGTAACTAGTCCGGAAGCCAAGCGAAAAGTACAGGCGTAGATTTAAGTGCAAACCCTAACAGTAGAATGGTCTGCCTTGAGTCAAACGCGAACGCCCAACGTTTGACACCATAGACTTGACCGGGCTGCCGGGTGAAGATCCTTTCGATGGAAAGGTTAGAGCGCTTGGCGATAAACATCAGGTTTGAGATTTTCCATTATTCGCGACGGGTTACCCAGCGCTTCGAAACCAAACTTAGCGTAGAGGGCATGTGCGTCTTTGGTTGCCAACAAGAAGCGCCTGAGTCCCTGCAACTCTTCGTGGGCAGTGACAAATTCCATAAGCCACTTGGACAGGCCCTTGCCTCGATGCGACTCAATTATGAAGACATCTGCAAGGTACGCGAACGTTGCCTTGTCGGTGATCACACGAGCGAAGCCCACTTGCTGCGCACCGAAGTACACGCCAAAGCAAAGTGAGTTTTCAATGGCACGTTCAACAACCCCGCGTGGAATACCTGGCGACCAATAGCTTTGCGTGAGAAACGCGTGAACGGCTGCAATATCGATGCGCTGCCGATCAGTGGACATCTGGTATTCGCCGTGGTTTGCGTTTACTGGCATTTTTGAGCACCCTGACTACTTCATAGACGGACATGCACGTCCGGTTAGACATCTGCGCGCACGTGCTAAACGCAGCCCCTAAAGCACTGAACTCTTGAAACCTTACCGACCAACATCCGGCTAACAATCCGATGCAAAGCCGCCTGTCGATTGCTACCGCCGGACGTTCGCCTTGGATCGAAAACGGATATTAGCTTTCCCATTAAAAGGAAGATGCAAAGTTCAATGGCGCGAAGGATTCAGCACGATGACACCGCCAATTCCAAGTACGAGCACGATCAGAAGAATTAATAACAAAGGCTAAGCACCGGGTTGCGCTTGCTGGTGTCGTGTTGCTTGGCGAAATCTGGGAACGACGATTTCATCATCTTCCGAGCCACGAACTTGTTCCGCGCCAGGTATTTCACCTTCCGCCTTCCTAGGGGAACAATCGGAAGCCCCATAATGAACCACATGTTGCGCTCGACAGAGCCACATGTTGCGCACCTGTTGAACTTCCTTAAACCCCATTCGTTTTACCGATGACGTTAACTGTGATGAGGTTTCCCGTATTGATTGCGACCGTGTCAAGTTGACGCGCATCGCAGAACGGTTTTTCTGGAACCCTATCGACCTTTTTTAATATCCAATTGGCTTGTTCGCGGAACGTTTTTCCGTCCATCGTTGCGCCCATTCCATTCCCCCTGTGGCTGGCCGGATATCTTAATGGCCGCTATGGATCGTAAGCGGATGTTCTGTGCTTGCCTAGCAGCCGCCATGACTACAAGTTCCGTCTGTGGCGGCGCGCCGATGCTCGATCCATGAAGATCTCCCGGATGCCGACGATCGTGCCAGGCACTTTTCCGACGCGCGATGTCGTCATGAATCATATTCAAAATCAATGCATTGCGTTCCAAGCAATTGACACCTTCAATTGCGCGCATACTCGACGAACTTCGCCCGCCCGAAGTGATCAGGGGCCTCAACTCAACCATGCAGGGCAACAGCCCTAAACGAGGTTCTTATGAACGGCATCACACCCTGGCTAGCGTTGTCATTCACGCTGTTATGCGCCACCGGAGTTCGGGCAGCCGATACAAATAGCGTAACCATCGTGCGGGACTACACCGATATCGTGGCACCCGCGGATCAGCAGGCCTATGAAGCAGGCGTAAAAAGCTTCAACCAATGCTTGCATCAACATGGCTTTAAATACACGTGGACAGCATGGACGCACGAGACGGGAAATACCTACTCCTATTCGTATACCTCCGACCCGCTTTCATGGGAAAGTTTTGACGCCATGAGTGTCGCAGGCAAGGCATGCGATCAATCGCTCAGGGCGGCTGTCAATCCGCATTTGAAGAGCGAGACAAGTGCATTTGTCGAAATGATGCCGGAATTAAGTCACATGCCCAAAGGCATGGGGCTTACATCTGCCTTGATTGAAGTCACTTATTTCAAACTCAAGCCCGGCCATGATGCATCGGAAGCGTTTGCAGCTGCTGCGAAAAAAATCGCTGCCGCGGCGGAAAAGTCCAATTGGCCCATTAACTATATGTTCGGAAGAATGCGAGAAGGTGGTGAAGACGCACCCGACTTTATCCTGGTGAGTCCTGCCAAAAGCTGGGCGGATCTTGGCAACGATCCCGACCCCACTCTGTGGAAGATGGTCGAGAATGTCTACGGAAAGGAAAGCGGCCAAGCGATCCGTAAATCGGTTAACGACGCTATCCAGAGTGTGTCGTCGCACGTGGACAGTTACAACGCCGATTTGACGTACACATCGGCCGGTAAATGACACGCAACCATCAACTTGAGCGGCCTGCATTGCGGGCCGCTTTTTTATGTGCGAAGTCACAAATCTTCAAGTTAACGCGCGTATCGAGCGTGACAATTCGCTTTGTATCGAAGGCGACCGTTGGTAACCATGCGTATTCGATCGTTCCAGATGGCTACCTAGCGCTTCGCTAGAACTTCGACCAACACGACATCATTGGATCGCATGGGAATGGACAAGCTTGCGATTCCATTCGAATCGACTATCAGCGTGCGCATTTCGGGGCGATCGGCTGTCGTAACCTGCAGTTGCTGCAATTGATCGTTACTGAGTGATGTGGGTGAACCCATGCGCAAATAGGCCGAATAAGCATCATTGGCATCGTAGCCCGTCCGATAAATGGCCACTTGGTATTTACCGGGCTGCATATGCGTAAGATCGAGGCTCACCGCTCGGGTCGGATGCGACGGAAATACCTTGGTATAGAACGACCGATCGCTCTGCTCCTGCCGGGGCGACACGAAGTCCCAGACCAGCGCTTTGAGCACGTGGTCGTTCCACGTGACATAACTTTGCGTATCGGCAGTTTTCAGTTCGGTGCGACTAAGGCGGTGCAGGTATTTGTAGGCGAAATAAGCTGGCTTGCGAATGCCTTGTGGATTCAACAAACCAAAACCGCCCTGGAATGGTGCAGTCGGCGGCCCGGGTTCTTCGAACAAATCGCTGAAGGTCCAGTAGCTCATACCCTGCGCCATGCCTTCGCTGGCTTTTAGCTTGCCGAGAATGTAAGCGGCACTCACATACGAGTCGTGAACCGGATCGCGTGGCGTGTAGCTGGTGCTCCATTCGGTGAAGTAAAGCGGCAACCCCGGCTTGGCAGAACCGTCGATCTGACTGCGTACGCGACGCACGTCGCCGACGATCGCATCCGGAGACGGCGACAGCTTCGTGTCGCTTTCACCATGCTCATCGAGGAAACCGCCGTCCACGCCGTACGTATGCGTGGTGATGAAATCGAGCGGCACGCCGGCCTGCACGGTGTGTTGTATCAACTCAGGTACCCAAGCCGCACCGGCGGTGGCTGGCCCACCCACCCTCAGGTACGGATCGACGTGCTTGATGGTTCGCGCGGTTGCATCGTAGAGATCGAAATACGCCTTTTGATCGCCACCCTGCCAGAAACCAGGTAAGTTTGGTTCGTTCCAGACTTCGAAATACCAGGTTCTGATTTCTTGTTGTCCGTAGCGTCGTTCCAGATGACTGACGAAAGCCTCAACCAATCCCGTCCATTTTGGAAGTTGAGGATGCGAGGTGTTGCCCTTCCAGTAGAAGATGTGCTGGTCCGATGTCCTCATCGCTTCCGGCGTAAACCCCAGTTCAACGAATGGTCGGATGCCTATCGCAAGCAGTTTGTCGTAGAGGCGGTCGATCTTCGTCCAATCGTAGACCGGCTTGCCGTTCACTTCCCGATATGTGCCCAGCACGTCGTGAAAAATGGCATGGAAGCGGATGTAACGTGGACCCAATTCCGCGCTTACGGTCTTGAGCTGAGCGAGACTGTCCTCGCGCATCAGCGTTCCCGGATAGTCCGAGCCGATGGATAACTCATAGTAGCGATCGAGCGGCGAGGACACGCCATCCACATCAACGGCGATGTGCCGAACATTTTGATCGGCTTGCACCGCAGGCGCCCCAAAGCAAAGAACAATCGCTGCCACCAATACGCGCAACATAAAGTTCACCCGCCGAGCGCGCATCAGTGAAGGTCCAGCACGACGACGGATTTTGGCGGCAATACGACCGTTACCAACCCATGCTTGAATGTTGCGGAGTCAAACGGTTCTGGCTTGACTCGGTCCGGACGATCGAATGTGTTGATGGCGTTGATCGCCGGCGCGGTCAACTCTCGGCCATGTACAGCCGATCCT
>NZ_DATHMR010000140.1:0-17318 GCF_035486915.1 Dyella sp.
ACGCCAACGCCAACGCCAACGCCAACTCCGACACCCACGCCGACGCCGACGCCAACACCCGCGCCGAGTGGATTCGTGTTCAGTCCTTACAAGGACATGAGCATCAACATGAACTGGAATACGTACGCGATGGGCACGGAAGTGACCGGTACGGCGATTCCGGTGGTGGGCAGCGGTGGTCTGTATGAAACCCAAGTGCCGCAGCTCCAGGCGATTTCGCTGGCTTTTGCCACGGGTGAGTGCGGTAGCGAAAGCTGGGCCGGTGTGACGCCATCCGAATTCATTTCGGCGAACATCACTGCAGGGGCGGCCAATTCGCTTTCCAGCGCCGGTCTGGGTTACATCGTCTCCACGGGCGGTCAGGATGGTGTCTTTACCTGTTCGTCGCCGTCGGCATTCGAAAGCTTCATCGCCGAGTACTACACGCCGCAGATGGTTGGTGTGGACTTCGATATCGAAGGCGGACAGACGCAGGCAGAGATCCAACAACTGGTGGCCGATGTGGCTGCGGCGCAATCGGAATATCCGAATCTGCGCTTCTCCTTCACGCTGGCAACGCTAGGGGCTTCGGATGGCAGCTATGGTGGCGTGAATTCGCTCGGTGCTGAAGTCGTTCAAGCGATCCAGGCATCCAGCCCGGCGCTCAAGAACTACACCGTCAATCTGATGACGATGGACTTCGGCGGCACTAGCGCTGCCAACTGCGTCGTGGTGAACGGCGTGTGCGAAATGGGCCAATCTGCGATTCAGGCGGTGGAGAACCTGCAGCACACCTACGGTATTCCGGCCAGTCACATCGAGCTGACACCGATGATCGGCCAGAACGATACGGCCACTGAAATCACCACGCTGGCCGATATCGACACCATCACCAATTACGCGACCACCAACGGTCTTGCCGGTGTGCATTTCTGGTCGCTGGATCGCGATACGCCGTGTGCGGCAGGTGGAGCAGTGTCGACCTGCAACTCGTACCCGAGCGTGGGCATCCTGGGTTACACCAACGAGATTCTCAAAGATCTCGGGAAGTAAGCGGAGCAGGGGGTCCTGTTGCGGGTTCGGAGGCATGCCGGACCCGTAGCAGGTTGAGGATGTGACAGGCGAGCCACCGGTACGAACGTGCCGGTGGCTTCGTTACGCTTGGCGCGCGCATTCGTCCGCACGTCTTCACGATTCAGTTCGCGTAAATTTACGTAAATGCGGCGTGATTTCACTCCAAAACAACAACCGGTCACGGAAATGGTGATATCAAGCGTGCAGCATAGAGAGCCGGCTGAGTCGGCTTAACAAAGGCAAGGGACGCTGAATGAATTTGTTGCTCCGCAGCATGCGGGCAGTGATTCTCTTGTCCTAAGTTACGGAAAAACAGACTTTTTCTGGACACGGACTGCCCGAATTGTGTAAGTTGTGTCAACTTACAAGAAGCTGACACGTTCGGTAATTTTTAGTCATTCGAGTTGCGCCGTAGTAGTCCGACGCAGGTAATTAAAAAAAGTCCAGGAAAACGGGGGCGGCAGCTGCTCATGCAACGAACCTTTGTAGTTGGGTGTCCCAGATCGGGCACCACCATCGTGCAGGCCATGCTGGCCAGGCATCCCGAAGTTTTCACCCTCCCTGAAACCGGATTCTTTCCGCGCTTGCTAGGCGGTCTTCATTATCGTTTGGGTGATGAAGGTGCGCGACCAGCGCGACGCAGCTTCGCGCGTCGCCTCGGATTGACGCGCCGTTACGGGCGTCGCGAATTCCTGGCGCTGCAACGTTCGTTGCTCGGCGATGGACATCAATCCAAGCGTGCACCGTTGTTTCTGGAAACCTGTGTCGCGCATTTTGGCGACATGTTGGACGATTTAGCCGAAAAGGCAGGTCGCTCGGCATGGATCGAGAAGACGCCGCATCATCTTCTGTATTTGTCCGAAATCGAACAATACATGCCAGATGCGCGTTTCATTCATGTGATTCGTCCCGGCATGGATGTGCTCGCGTCGATCACCGACGCCGAGTTGCGTTACGACAACAAATCCTTCGGCGGCGGTTTGATGCAGTGGATTCGCCGCTGGAATCGCGCAACGGAGATTCATCGTTCATATATCGGCGCGCGTAATCATCATCTTGTCTTTCTGGAAGATCTCACACGCAATCCGGCCGATGAGTGGCACCGCCTCTGCAGGTTCCTGGGGCTGTCCACCAGCGTCGAACTCGATCAGACGTGCCATCAGAACATCGCCGATCCCAAGACCGAGCCGTGGAAGCGCGATGCGCTCAGCGGTCTGCCGCATCAGGCGGACAGCAAGGTGGAAAATCTGTTCGGTCCGCAGTTGCGCGAATGGCTGCGCGAGCGGCTGACATCGTACGAAGAGCTCTATGCGGCGAGCAGCTTGGCGTACAACCGCGAAGACTACTTCCTCACGCCCGAGCAGATGCCAAAGATGCTTCCCGTGGAAACGGCGGACGCCGACGCGGATGTTGCCGCGGGTCATACCGCTGCCGGTGGACGCTATCGCGTCGCCTGATGCGATCATCAATCGCACATAGATCGCATTAATCAGCACATTTTTCGTTGCGCACGACATCCGTCGTGCGCAACGCATGTTTCTGCGATACGCGTCGAACGAACAAATTCCGCCTGTGCCTGTCACAATAAGAGAGTCATTGTGAAACAGGTAGAACCGTGAACCGCAGAGCAACTAGAAAGAAGCAGGCATCGTACGCCAGCTGGATTCTGGCGATTGCTGTCCTAGCCGCTATCGTCGCAGCAGGCGTGTATCTCGTGCGCAAGGCCATGACGCCGGAAACACCGGCGACCGTATCGGCCACACCCACGGCCTCAGCAGCGCCGATGGTGCCGGCAAGTGCTGCGTCGACCATCCAGCATCCAATTTCGCAGGCATCGGTGGGCCCTGCGCCGACGTCCACGGCACCGCTTCCGTCGCTGGTCGATAGCGATGCGAGCGTGCTCGATGCGTTGTCGAGCCTTGTGACCGGTGGCGATCTACGTTCATTGCTGGCGCCAAGCCAGATCATTTCTCGTGCGGTAGCGACCATCGACGCGCTGCCACGCTCAAGCATCGGCAGCTCCAACATACTCCCGTTGCGCACGCCCAAGGGCACGCTGCAGACGGAGCAGGCTAACGGCATCACGCTGATCGGCGCCAATAACGCGAATCGTTACCAGCCTTATATGACCGTACTGGAAAGCGTCGATCCGCACACGTTGGTCGCGTGGTACAAGCATAACTATCCCTTGTTCCAGGAAGCTTATCGCGAGCTAGGTTATCCGCGCGGTTACTTCAATGATCGCCTTGTCGTCGCCATCGACGACATGCTGGCGGCGCCTGATCTGCACGATCCGGTTGCGGTCACACAGGTCGGATCGCGCTATGTCTTTGTCGATCAACGATTGCAGTCTTTGTCGGCAGGGCAAAAGCTGATGATCCGTATGGGTCCCGCCAACGAAGCGCAGTTCAAGGCAAAGCTGCGCATGATTCGTGAGTTGGTCGTCGGTGGCCAGGTCGCGCACTGATCGCGATCCACACAGCGAAGGCATATCGCAAAAAAAGAGGCCCGCCTTTCGGCGGGCCTTTCGTTGAATCACGCAAGCGGTACATCAGCCGTGATCGTGGTGATTACCGCCGCCACCATTTGAGCGCGGCGCAGGAGCGGATCGTGGCGCAGCCTGTGCATGGTATTGCGGGGCAGCATGCTGAGCTGCCGCGTGATACTGCGGTGCCGTCGGATGGTAGCTACCTGCCTGCGGATGATAAGCCGTCTGTGATGCGTGCGACGGCGTATAAGCCGTGTGGCTTACACTTGCCGGATGATAGCCGCCGTTACTGGTGGTGTGAGGCGCGTAATTGGCCGAACGCATGGCCGTGTTAGCCGTAGGCGCTGCATGCGGTGCGTAGTTCGCCGAACGCATAGCCGTGTTGGCCCCCGGCGTTGCATGCGGCGCGAAGTTCGCCGAACGCATCGCCGCACCATTAGCCGTCGGATGCAGAGCTGCTGCATTCGCCCCGGCAGGCGTGAATCGACCTGCGCCGGCTGCGGCTACGGATGCTGCCGGAACACCGCGAGCACCCACGACGCCGCCACCTGTGAACGCACCCGGACGCGATGTTGCTGCGATCGGCGGGGCACCATGGTTCACCGACGCAAGCATTGCACGGTTCTGGCTGGCCATGTGCATCTGCTGCTCTTGCGCGGCAACTGGACCGACGTGCTGTTCGTGCGCAAAAGCCTCTTCCTGCGGAGTCGCCCGTGCCGCAAGGCCGCCTTGACCGCCGTTGTAGCTGGTGCGGTTGATATAGGTGTTATTGACGACCGTCTGGTTATAGACGTTGGTGACATGTACGCCACCGAACTGATTGACTGAGCGGTTGTAGTAGAAGCCGCTCCGTCCCCAGTGACCACCCGAGTAGCCCACGCCGCCGTAGCCATAGCCGTAGTTCACGCCACCGTAGAAGCCAACGTGAGGGCCCCAATAGCCGGCATGGAAGGCATAAACGCCACCCACCCAGCCCCAGTAGCCAGGCGTCCACAACAAACCATAAGCCGGCGGCATCACCCAAGTGCCGGGCACCCAGTAATAAGCGGCACCGTTCCACGCCCAATAACCTGGCGTCCAGATGTAACCCACTTCGGGCATAGGCGGCTGCACGTAAACCGGCAGCATGGGCGGTGGGAAGCCGACAGAAATACCTACGCCGATGAAGACGCCGGCATGGGCTTTCTGCGGAAGCGCGGCAAGCGCAGCGGTTGCCGCGAGCAGCGCAGCGGCCGAGCGCATGAGCCACACGCGCTTGGTCGAAAAAGTCTGCGTTTTACTGGTTTGTTTCATGGTGTTTCCTCCTGGGCGTGCACCGTACAGCAGAAAACGCGAGAAAACTTTCGACGGGTTACCGCTGTTTGACGACAAGTTCACTGGTGTTCAGCGGGTAGTCTGGGTAACGGTTCGCTTATGTGCCGCAAGGCCTTGTACTGATTGACTTTGTGTCTAGCACAATAGTAGGTAAACGAGATTCTTCGCCTTGTCTGGCTTGCGATCGCTTGTGTTTCTTGATGGCGATTTGCCTGAAGGGTTCGCAAGGAAACGCGACGTGTCGAGCGGACAGTAAACGTTGTACACGTGACGTCTAGTCGTAAATGTTTACCATGGCGTATCGCTCTTTACCGGCCACGCCCATGTCATACGTGCAGCATCTGCACACGCTCACGCGCTACAAAGCGTGGGCCGACCGTTTGTTCTTCCAGTCGCTGGCCGCGTTGCCAGAGGCCGTTTTGAAGGAGCATCAGCCGATTGTCTTCGGCAGCATGCTGCGCACGCTCAATCATGTGTACTGCATGGATCAGGTCTGGAAAGCGCACCTGGAAGGTGTGCCGCACAGCTTCAAGACGCGCAATCCGGAGGACTGCCCCGCGTTCGAGATGCTGCGCACGGCGCAGGAAGACATCGATGATTGGTACGTGCAATATATGCAATCGCTCGACGAAACATTGTTGAACGAGACGGTGCATTTCACATTCATCGGTGGCGGGGAGGGCGCCATGTCGCGTGCCGATATCCTCATGCATGTGGTCAACCACACCACGTATCACCGCGGACATGTGGCGACGATGATGTACAACATCTCGGCCTATCCGCCCACGACCGACTTGCCCGTGTTTCTGCGTGAAGCGGGCGGTTGATCGCGGTCAGACGTACTGCATTTTGATCGTCATCCCACCATCGACGACAAAGTGCTGACCGGTGACGAAGCCTGATGCGTCGCTCAGCAGATATACCGCCAGCGCACCGATATCTTCCGGTGTGCCGACGCGTCCGGCGGGATGTTGCGCGTGATCTCGCCGACTGAGTTTGGGTTGATGACGCGCTTGGGGTTTCTGCCACGCGTCTGTCGCAATCCATCCCGGCAAAATTGCATTGACGCGTACGGCAGGTCCCGCACTCACCGCCATGGCATGGGTGAGCGCGACGAGGCCGCCTTTGCTTGCGGCGTAAGCTTCCGTGTCGGGCTCCGACTGCAACGCACGCGTGGAAGCGATGTTGACGATCGCGCCACCTGTATCCTTGATCGAAGGTAACGCGTATTTGCTGCAGAGAAACGCACCCGTGAGATTGGTGCCGATGTACCGGTTCCACGTATCGAGGGAGAGTTCGTGCAGCGGACGTCGATGTGGATCGGCGATGCCGGCATTGTTGACCAGCCCATCGATCCGTTCGAAGCGTGCGAGTGCTGCATCGATCCAGCGCCGTACGCTTGCTTCACGCGACACATCGAGCTGTTTAAAAACAGCACGCTGGCCAACGTTCCATTCGTGCAAACACGCGTGTCCGGCCTCGGTATCCAGGTCGCCGATCATCACCGCGCCGCCCGCACCAAGGACGGCTTGTGCTATGCCACGGCCGATACCTTGCGCGCCGCCGGTGATGACAACAACGCGATCTTGCAGGGGCAGTGCATCGTGCGCTGCGATGATAGGTGCGATGGACATAGTGAATTCGTCCGTTGGCATTCGAGTCTGGAAAGACTAGCGCACCCTCGTGTAGTGAGGGAGTACAATGGAGCGTATGCACGACGTCCAGACCGACCTCTTTGGTTTACCGCCTGGCGAACCTCCCGGGAGGCATCGCTTGTTTTTTGCAGTGATGCCTGATGAAAGCGCACGCCACGGGATCAGCCATGCGGCAGGCCTGGTCGAGCAGCGGCACGCCGACATTCGTCCGCGCTGGATCGACGCGGAGCGATATCACGCCACGCTGAATTTCCTCGGCGAGTTTCCGATCTTCCCGGACGATATCGTCCGGAAGGCCAAGGCCGCGGGCGAAAACCTGAAAGCGTCTCCTTTCAGCTGGACACTGGACTACGTGGCCAGTTTTCGTGGTCATCAGCCGCCGTGCGTATTGCGTAGCACCATAGTTCCCAAGCCATTGATGACGCTTTGGCAGTCGTTGAATAAGGCGCTTGTGTATGCCGGATTGCAACGCCACGTCGAACATAAATTCACGCCACATGTCACGTTGGCATATGGGCGTCGAGAGCTGTCGGGTGTCACGCCCGTCGTTCCCATCACCTGGCACGTCGAACGTGTTGTGCTGATACATAACGCCATCGGCAAAGGTGGCTACCAGATTCTTGGCGACTGGCCGTTATCGGCATAAGCGCGCAAGCACCTGTCGGTACGCATATGGGCCAAAGGTCAGATAGGCGGCGGCGCAGGCGCGGCGCACAATCATGCGGCTCGTCCCCCAATCAGGAGATCGTCATGCGTCCGTTATCGATCGCGTTGCTGGCGGTACTTGCCGCGTCAGGTGTTGCTCTGGCGCAAACGCCGGAGCAGAGCAGCAACAGCATGCACGCTGTGTATTACGTGCCGCCGTACGTCAGAGCCGCCGTCAACGATCCTGCACGCGCGCAGGATGCAAGCATCGACGCGCGCCGCAAGATTACGGAGGTGATGGTTTTCAGCGCCGTGAAGCCCGGACAGAAAGTGCTGGAACTGATTCCCGGCAGCGGTTATTTCACACGTGTGTTCAGCGGCATTGTCGGTTCGAAAGGACATGTCTACGCGCTGTGGCCGAATGAATACGGTGCGGAAGCGGTGGACGATGTCGCCAATAGCGAAAAGCTTGCTGCCGATCCGCATTACGCGAATGTGTCGGTGCTCAAGCAGCCCGCGGCGCAGTTGAGCGTGCCCGAGCCGGTCGATGTGGTTTTTACGTCGCAGAACTATCACGACTATCCGGATCAATTCATGGGACATGTCGATCCGGTGGCCTTCGACAAGCAGGTCTATGCGGCGCTGAAACCCGGCGGTATGTTTGTGATCATCGATCACGTTGCGCCAGCCGGCTCGGGCATGTCCGACACCGATACCTTGCACCGCATCGATCCGGAGATCGTGAAGAAGCAGGTGGAGTCGGCGGGTTTTATCTTCGCCGGCGAAAGCAATGTACTGCGCAACCCGAATGATCCGCACACCATCAAGGTGTTCGATTCATCCATACGCGGCCATACCGATCAGTTCATGTTCCGCTTCCGCAAGCCGGGTTGATAAGCAACCGGCGTGGGCTGTCGTTACTGCAGCCCGCGCCACATGTCGTTGAGCAGTTCGTCGCCCGAATCGAGCGTCTGCTCCCAATACATGATGCCGCCAAGATGCTGCGCCTTTACGTAAGCGGCTTTGGCGGCAATGGATTGCGGATCATCATAGGTGATGAAGTGACGCGTCGTTGGATTCCATAGCCACGGCGCTTGAGCTGCATCGTCCCAGTAGCGCACGTAACCACGCTTGTTGATGCAGTCGTGTTTCAAGTCGGGCCAATTGTGTCCGCCTACGTACGTGCCGTAGGGTTGGTAAAGACCGTTGTGATCCGGTTTCACATCGGCAAATTCGCGGCCGTAAAGTGCGGCGCCGATGAATAATTTTTTCGGCGGAACACCCGCAGCCAGGAACTGCTGTACGGCGCGATCTGTGGTGCGTCCATCGCCCGCTATCAGTGCAGAAGCATGCAAGCCGGTGTGATGGCCCGTTGTCGGCGTCATGCTGTTGACGAAGTCGTATGTCATCAGGTTGAACCAATCCAGATACGGATTGATCGCGGCGATATCGACACCGTTGACAAACGGACCATCGGCAATCGCGACACTCAGTGTGTAGTGGTTCGCACCGGTGCGGCCGTTTGCGGCACCGACCCGATCGAGACTTGCGCGGATCGCTTTCAACAATAGCGTGAAGTTGGTTTTATCCTCAGGGCTGGATTTGATGCCCGACTCGTGATGCCCGGGATATTCCCAGTCCACATCGAGTCCATCGGCATGCTGTGCGGCGATCAGCTGAGCGGCGCTGTCCGCAAACTGTTTGCGCCCGGCGGCCGTGCTTGCGGCTTCGGAGAAACCGCCGACGCTCCACCCACCGACGGAAATCGTCACTTCAAGTTTCGGGTTCTTCGATTTAAGCGCGAGCAAATCCTGCAATCGCTTTGCGCCGTTGTCGTCGAGAACAACACTGCCGTTCTTCAATTGGGCAAATGCAAAAATCAGCGTGTCGATTTTCCCGGCGTCTTTGGTCTGAAGCGGGTTCCAGCCGTTCGCATAGCCGACGATACGATAGGGCGACGACGATGCCGCCGTTGCAACGGCATCCGTTTGGATGGCAAGCATCAGGACGGGCAGCAACAAGCTTGAAATGATGTGTGCCGGACGAAAGAAGGAACTGCCACGCATCATCTGCGCTCCGTGGGGTGGGTCCTCGATCTTCGCAGCATGAGCGCGCGCCGCAAAGTACCCTTCCTCATAATGGCGGCTTGAAGTTGGCTCACGACACCGCCATCGTGGTTGCGACAAACCTTATTTGACCTATGACCGACGACACGCCCCCGTCCAACGACACCATCCTGCGCGACGATCCAGCCCCGCAACCTCCCGTCGAACCCGATATGGCGGACTGCTGTGGCAACGGTTGTGATCCGTGCATCTTCGATCTTTACGAGGAAGCGCGGCAGCACTATCGCGAGGCGTTGGCCGCGTGGCGTGCGCGTCACCCTGGTGTCGATCCGGGTGTGTAAACTGACAGCGTTGCCCAAAACAGGTTCTGGCACAGCTGCGGCAAGCCGTGATGACCCACCGATTGGTACGGTCTATCGCCGGTCTGGATGGCGACGTACGTCGCACCGCGCACGTCCAGACATTGAACGTATTGTTGCGCTGCATTAGATTCACGCGTGTATGTAGGGGGAATCCAAAAATGAAACGTTTTCTAATCATCGGCGCGACAGCGCTGCTTTCTGCGTGCGGTGGTCAACACATGGTCGCGCACGCTCCGATAGGCGCACTGGTGACCCCAGGCGCTACGCCATGGCTAACTGTCAAAGGCGGCGAGCCGGAACTGGACGTGCGCGGGCTGGATCACAAATTGACGCTGCAGCCCTCGCCCGACTTATCGGCTGCGGTGCAATCCCAGCTGGGCTCGCGGTTGAGTAGCGACTACTTCACCAATCTCGTAGTGACATGCACCGCTTTGACCGCCACCTTGCACGTGGATCAGGACAAGGCACCGGGCGATGTGGCCATGGATATGGGATTGCACTGCTCGTTCTGGGCGCGCGGCTTCGATACGGCCCACGATTACAAGACCCGCGTTTCGACCGCGGTGGCAGGCGGCGCAGGCGACCAGGGCTATGCCGATGCGTTGACGAAACTGGTAGCCGACGGCTCGGCAGATATCGCAGGCCAGGTTCACGGCGACTTGCAGCACCTCAAATGAAGCCGCTGAAATAAGGCGACGAGGGGCGCCCCACGGCGGGCGCCTACGGTGATCCGGGCTCGGCCACCAACACCCTACGGGCGATCCACGCTATCTTGTTAGCTGGACAGTTTTGGGGAGAACCGCCCGTGAATGCAGTACCTGGACCCGGCGCGACACCGCGTGCCGAACTTACGCTCCGCGGCCTGATCATCGGTATCGTGATCACGCTGCTGTTTACGGCAGCCAACGTCTTCTTTGGCCTCAAGGCCGGTCTGACGTTCGCCACTTCGATTCCGGCGGCAGTGATCTCCATGGCGATCCTGCGCGCCATGAAGAACTCGACGATTCAAGAAAACAACATCGTGCAGACGGTGGCATCCGCCGCGGGTACGTTGTCGTCGATCATCTTCGTGCTACCGGGCCTGATCATGGTCGGGTGGTGGACGGGTTTTCCGTTCTGGGTCTCGTTCGGCATTTGCGCGTCGGGCGGCATTCTCGGTGTGATGTACACCATTCCCCTTCGCCGCGCGCTGGTCACCGATTCGGATTTGCCGTATCCGGAAGGCGTCGCCTGCGCCGAGGTGCTGAAGGTCGGATCGGGCGAAGTCGTGGAGGCGTCCGACTCGGCGTCGGTAGAGGGCGGCACGTCGGGCTTGATGGCGGTCGTGGTCGGCTCGGTGGTGGCAGCCGTTTTTTACATCGTCGTGCAGACGCAGATTTTCGCCAGTGACGTGGCCAAGTACTTCCGCATCGGCGATCGCGGTTCGGCGAGCGGTTACGACTTCAGTCTGTCCTTCGCCTTGTTCGCCGTCGGCCATCTGGTGGGACTGTGGGTCGGTGTTGCGATGTTGGTTGGTGCCGTGATTGGCTGGGGCTGGGCCGTGCCGCACTACACTCTGCTTCATCCTGCTGCGGGCGACGTAGCGGATGTGGCACAAGGTGCGTGGAACCACTATGTACGTTTCGTCGGCGCAGGCACCATCGGCGTCGCGGCGATATGGACGTTGGCGAAACTCGTCAAACCTGTTTTCACTGGCCTGAGTTCGGCGATGGCCGCTTCTCGTGTGCGCAAGGCGGGCAAAGGCCACACGCTCCCGCGCACCGAACAGGACATACCTATTGGTATCGTCGGTTTGATTGTGCTGATCTGCATGCTGCCGATCGCGTGGCTGCTGGGCAACTTCAGCGTCGTCAGCGGTCTTGGCTCGCATACGACGCTGCTCGTGATCGGCGGCGTGTTGTTCGTGCTGATTCTTAGCTTCCTGGTGTCGACGGTGTGCGGGTACATGGCCGGACTTATCGGGTCGTCCAATAGTCCGCTATCGGGTATCGGCATTCTGGTGGTGATCATTGCCGCGCTGCTGCTGGTGCTCGGCGTGAAGTCGGATCTCCCAGCCGATTCGGGCAAGGCGCTGGTGGCATTCGCGTTGTTCATCACCTCTGTCGTGTTCGCCGTCGCAGCGATTGCCAACAACAATCTGCAAGATCTCAAGACCGGCCAGTTGGTGGATGCCACCCCTTGGAAACAGCAGGCAGCGCTGGTCATCGGTGTGATCGCAGGTGCCATCGTCATTCCGCCCGTGCTGGATCTGCTCAATCATGCGTACGGCTTCCTTGGCGCACCCGGTGTCGATCCCGCGCATGCACTGCCAGCACCGCAGGCCGGTCTGATTTCCGCGCTGGCGCAGGGCGTGATTCAGCACAACATCGATTGGAATCTGATCATCGTCGGTGCCCTCATCGGCGCGGGCATCATCATTCTCGACGAGGTGTTGGGTCTGGCCAAAACGTCGATGCGCTTGCCGCCGCTTGCGGTGGGACTGGGTATCTATCTGCCGACGTCCACCACGCTGATGATCGTGGTGGGTGCCATCGTCGGCTGGTATTACGACAAGCGCGCCGATCGCACGCCGAAGGCCGAGGCGACCAAGCAGCTGGGTGTGCTGCTTGCTTCGGGCATGATCGTGGGCGAAAGCATCATCGGTGTGCTGGTCGCTGCTATCGTCGTGTTCTCCGGCAAAGCCACGCCGCTGGCGTTGGTGGGTGATAGCTTCCAGAACGCCTCGATCTGGATCGGCGGAGTCGCTTTCGCCGCGGTGATTTTCGCGATGTATCGCTGGATCTCGCGAATGGGCCAGAAGAGCTGAGTCACTACAGAGCGGCGGCGGCCGGAGCCGCCGCTCCTACGGTTCCCTGCCTGCGCGCGTACAATGTGCGCACTCAATCCACCGGAAGCATCCGCTTGACCATGGTCGGTATCCATGCGTCCACGCCCGATGCGGTGCTGGATGCACTTTTTCTGCCTCTTTCTGACGGCTCGCTTCGCCTGTCCAGCGACGCTCGCGTGTTGTTTCTTCGCGCGCGCGACGGATTTCGTTTACGCGAAGTCGCCAGGCGCGATTGGTTGTGCGAGCAGAGCTTCAAGCCGTTCGCAGAACTGTTGATGCGCAGTGGCCTGAACGTCGGCGACGCTGCCGATGACGCGCGCTTTGACCTGGTGCTTGTATTGCCGCCGCGGCAACGCGACGAGGCGCGCGCGTTGTTTGCACGTGCCGCGCAACATGCCGACGGTGGTGGCATCGTCCTCGCATGTGTGCCGAACGCGGAAGGCGCGAAATCGGCACAGGTGGATCTGACAGCGCTGCTAGGCACCGTCAGCCATGTGTCCAAGCACAAGTGCCGCGTGTTTTGGGGTGTGTCGCAATCGTCCACGCGCGATGCATTTTTGCAGTCGTCGTGGTTGGCGTTCGATCGGCCACAACTGAATGCAGCGGGTTATCTAAGCCAACCTGGATTATTTGCCTGGGATCGCGTGGATACCGCATCGGCACTCCTGGCCATGCATCTGCCCGATGATCTGCGAGGACATGTCGCAGACTTCGGCGCGGGCTACGGTTATCTCGCATCGCAGATCGTCGCACGCTGTCCCCATGTTTCTTCCATCGATCTTTACGAGGCCGAAGCGCGTGCCCTGGAGCCCGCACGGCTCAATATGCAACGGGCGATACGCGAAAGCGGGCGCGCCGTTGCATTCGATGTGCATTGGCACGACATCACCACCGGCATCGATCAGCGATACGACGCGGTGGTCAGCAATCCACCGTTCCATCAGGGCAGGGCAGATCTGCCAGATCTTGGACGCGCATTCATCGCACGAGCTGCGAATGCGCTGGTTTCGCATGGCCGTCTTTTGCTTGTCGCCAATCGCCACTTGCCTTATGAAGGCACGCTCGCAGCACATTTCGAGCAAGTGCATACCGTGATTGAACAGGATGGTTTCAAAGTGATTGAAGCAACAGGTGTGCGCGTATGAGGCTGGTCAGGTTGATTGCCAATCTCGGCTATGGCACTCGCAAAGATGTTGCGTGGATGTTTCGCGAAGGACGCGTCACCGATTCGAATGGCGACGTGTTGTACGCCGACGACAAGGTCGAACACACGCAGATTCGCATCGATGGCGAACCGTTGGATTCGCCGACAGGCATCGCGTTGATGATGCACAAGCCGCTGGGCGTAACGTGTTCGCGCAAGGATCCCGGTCGCGTGGTCTACGATCTGCTGCCACCGCGATACCGCGCGCGAACGCCAGCGCTGTCCACCGTGGGACGACTCGATCGCGATACATCCGGCTTGCTTCTGTTTACCGATGACGGCGCATTGCTACATCGAATCATCTCGCCGCGTGCGCAGATCGCCAAAGTCTACGAGGCCACGCTGGCGCAGGACCTTCGGGGCGACGAACAAGCCCTGTTTGCAAGCGGCACGCTGATGCTCGAGTCGGAAACGACACCCTTGTTACCGGCGCAATTGGAAATACTTGGAAAGCGTCATGTGCGCCTCACGCTCACGGAAGGTCGCTATCACCAGGTGCGCAGGATGTTCGCGGCCACGGGCAATCACGTCGATACCTTGCAGCGCACAGCTGTCGGCGATTTGAGTTTGGAAGGATTGAGCGCAGGCGCGTGGCGACAGCTCGCCTCAAGCGAGATTGCGCTGATCTTTGGAAGCCAGCCGGCAGATCGCTAGGATTGCCGGCTATTCAATTACGAGCCGATTTGCGAGAGGCGACTGCGAGCCAATTCGTCTTCGCGGCGAGAATGTGCGCTGGAAGTCCAGGAAACCAGATCGAACTCCGGCGCACTTTCTTCTGTTGTTGTTTTGGCGTCCTGCAAAACCACCACTGAGAGCATCCCTGCTACCAGCTGCATTCCGCGCACCAAGGCGGAACGAGCAAGAAGCATGTGCATTTTTTCACTCCGTCGGCTGCCCCTGTGCAGCTGCGGTCAAACTCTAGCAAGCTTTTGCGATGAATGTATAGAGATCGTGAAAAGATATTTTCGAAGTGACTTGACGTAAGCGTTTTCGACCGAATATCCGAGACCATGTCCTTGACCGAACTGAACTTCGACAACGTTTTCCTACGGGAGCTTCCGGGCGATCCAGATGGCGGCCGCGGGTCCCGGCAGGTTCAGGGCGCGGTGTATTCCAGAGTCGATCCCGCTCCCGTGACCGCGCCACGTACGGTGGCTTGGTCGCGAGAGATGGCATCCGTACTGGGCTTCACCGAAGCGGACATCGCCAGTCCGTTTTTTGCGCAGGTCTTTGGCGGAAACGGCGTGCTGGACGGCATGCAGCCGTGGGCGTCCAACTACGGCGGCCATCAGTTCGGTGTCTGGGCTGGGCAACTGGGGGATGGGCGCGCCATTTCGCTGGGCGAAGTGCTCACGCCGCTGGGCGAGCGCTGGGAGCTTCAGTTGAAAGGAGCCGGCGCGACGCCTTATTCGCGCGGCGCGGACGGCAGGGCAGTGCTGCGCTCGTCGGTTCGCGAGTTCCTCTGCAGCGAAGCGATGCATCACCTGGGCGTACCGTCTACGCGCGCGCTCAGCCTGGTCGTGACGGGCGAGAGCGTCGAGCGCGACATGTTCTACGACGGGCATCCCCAGGACGAACCGGGTGCGATCGTTTGCCGCGTCGCACCATCGTTCATTCGTTTCGGTCACTTCGAGCTGCCGGCGTCCCGCGGGGACATCGACTTGCTGCGGCAGATCGTCAATTTCACGATAAAGCGCGATTTCCCGGATCTAAGCGGACCCGACGAAACCCGCTATGCCGATTGGTTCGCCGAAGTCTGTGCACGTACCGCGCGCATGACGGCGCACTGGATGCGCGTGGGTTTCGTGCACGGCGTGATGAACACCGACAACATGTCCATTCTTGGCCTCACCGTCGACTACGGACCGTATGGCTGGATCGACGATTTCGATCTGGACTGGACGCCCAACACCACGGACGCGATGCGCCGTCGTTACCGTTTCGGCCAGCAACCGAACGTTGCGTGGTGGAACCTCAGTCGTCTTGCTGCCGCCATCTCGCCGCTGTTCGGTGACGTCGCTCCGCTGCAGGCGGGGCTGGATCGTTACGCCGCGGAGTACCTACTGCAGGACAAACGCAACATTGCGGCGAAACTCGGTTTGGCGGAATGCCGCGACGATGACGTATCACGCATGGAGAGGCTGCATCAATGGATGCAGGCAAGCGAGGTGGACATGACGTTATTCTTCCGCGCCTTGAGCGATATCGATCCCCATGCGCCAAGTCCCGAACCGTTGCAGCACGCGTTTTATGACGATACAAAGCGAGCCGCCGGAGAGGTTTATCTACGCAATTGGCTGGATGATTACGCCGCGCGATTGCGCGAAGATTCGCTGACGCGGGAGCAGCGCAAACGGCGCATGCACGCTGCCAATCCTCTCTACGTATTGCGCAATTACCTCGCGCAGGAAGCAATCGATCGCGCCATGGAGGGTGATTACGAAGGCATCAACACCTTACTTGATGTGTTGCGTCATCCTTACGATGAGCAACCCGGTCGCGAGCACTATGCACAAAAGCGTCCCGAATGGGCGAAGTCGCGCGCGGGTTGCTCCATGCTTTCCTGTAGCTCTTAGAGCCGCCGCCTAAAAACGACTGCGCCCCGATGCTCAAAGCATCGAGGCGCAGCGTAGGTATTCACCCTTCCGAACTCAGTTGCCGTTGTTATTATTGTTTCCGTTGTTGTCCTTCGGATTCGGGCGAGGCGCAGGCCGCGTGTTCGGTTGCGGCCGGTTGTTGTTGCCACCCGACGGAGGTGGACGATTACCGCCGCCACCCGGAGGTTGCGGCCGGTTGCCACCACCTGGCGGCTGGGGTCGATTGCCACCCCCACCCGGCGGCTGCGGTCGATTACCACCACCTGTCGGCGGGGGTCGATTGCCACCACCTCCCGGCGGTTGCGGGCGATTTCCGCCCGGCGGTTGAGGCCTTGGCGGTGGCGGGCGATTCCCACCCGGCGGTTGCGGACGATTCCCACCTGGCGGCGACGGTCTGCCACCCGGCGGACGGACAGGCGGACGCGATGGCCGCGGTGGCGGACGAATCGGAATTGGCCGGGAGTACCAGCGTGCCCGGTCACGGTAGAACGGACGGTTGGTGTAGTAATTCGCCCAATACGTGCCGATTACGAACGAGACGATCGGAATGCCGATCTGCGCACCGTAGTCGGTCACGATCACCGGCTGATTGTTGTACGTGTATTGGATGAATGTGCCCGCCACCCATCCACGATTCGGACCCACAATCACATCGCACCATTGCCATCCTTGCGTACAGCCCTGGACGGAAACAGGCGCACCCACGGGGATCACCTGAATGACGGGATATTCGGAGTCAGGGCCTGCGCGAAGATTGACGTTGCCGGTGACATAACCGTCCGCGGCAAACGCCATCGCAGGGAAGAGCAGTAACAGGGCGGTCACGAGCGACCACAGCATTCGCTTCATCGGGCAATCCTCCAAACGTGAAAGCGGTGGTGGACGTACGACGTTAATGCCCGGCCATCATGGCTCAATTTCCGAAAGAATGCATCGCGCCCGGGCTGAACGGCGGTCAGTGCACTTCCATCAACTCGATATCGAATACCAGCGCGCTGTTGGGCGGAACATCGCTGCCCGCGCCGCGGCGTCCATAACCGAGGCTGGAGGGAATGATGACCTCGCGCTTGCCACCCACACGCATGCCCTTGACCCCTTTGTCCATGC
>NZ_DATHMR010000141.1:0-17833 GCF_035486915.1 Dyella sp.
ATTGTAAAGCGGTTGGGACGGCCAACATGGCAAGTCGTTGACATTCACAAGCGGGTCGTAATCGTCGCCGACCAAACGTACCTGCTGCTCGAGTTCGATTTCAGCGACGTGTTGGCTGCTCGCGTCTGCACGCAACTCGCAAAGTTTATGAAAGTAATGAAAGCGTACGCCGCGACGCTTGAGTACTTCATGGATTGGCGCAAAAACGACGTCGCCCATGCCAGCCTGCATCTTGTACATCAACGCGCCGCGATACCCGAGACCCACCTTGAGCATGCCCCGCAGCATCGTTCCCGCCTCAATGTTCGGCTGATCCGGATCGCCGTTCTTGTACGCGAACACGAGATCGTAGAAACCGCGCACGGGTGCGCCATCGACGCTCACGGGCTGCGCACCATTGCGCGTCATCCACGCGCGGAAATCGATATGGTTGATGGCCTCGAAACCTTTACCGACGACATCATCCGCGATCATGCCGATGCCGACGGCCAGCGACAGGTCGAGTGCAAGATACAAACGGCGCCAATCGTCGGACCACGTATCCGGGTTGCCGAAAAGTTGACCGACATCGTGCAACGCATGCTGCAACTCTTGCAGCAGCTTCAATACATCCGGCCACACCGAATCTTTGGGGTCGCTTGGCTTGGGGGATTGCGCTGCCAATCGCGCAAGGTCTCGCGCTTTGGCCGCCACGACGATCGGATCGCCCACATCTTCATACGCCTTCAGCCCTGCGTGCGCTGCCGTGATGAGATCGCGCAAGCGGCTTTCGCGGTGTTCTCCCATACGGAACGGCCGCCCGTGATGTTCGAAGTAAGCGACCGCCCACGACTCGAACCACGAACGCTGCCAGTCCAGCAGATCCGCGATGATGGCCTCGACCGTTTGCGGTTCTCGTGGCGTACCGGGTGTGCCGGGCAACTCCGGAGTTTCGATGGGCCAAACGCGCCAGGTGCTTTCGATCAATTCGGACAGGCATACGTAATGCTGCGGCTTGAACGCGTCCGTCCACGCCGCCAACGGACTTTCAGGCGGCCTGCCGAGTTCGGCATACGTCTGCTGCATCAGGTTGAAGGCGTTGTCGTAGAAACCGAACCAGATGTGCAGCCCGTGCTCCTCGATGCGCTGCGCGATGTCGGCATTGCGGCCGCTGGCGCCCTTGCCGCCAAGACGCCAACCCATTTGGTACACATCGATTTGATACTTCTCTTGCCAGTTATCGTTGCTTGTCAACCAGAATGCCGCCGTCATCGCACCGACACCGCCACCGAGAATGGCGATGCGCTGAGGTTGTGTCGCCATTACGAGTGCTCCTGATCCAATTTGGAGTTGTCGACAAGCTCGATGCCTTCCTTCACTTCGAAATCGAATTCGAGATAAAAGCCGCAATGCGCCTGCTGTTCGCCGATGACCCAGCCCAGCGTGTGATGGAGCGGAAAACTCTCGAACGGGTGCAGCGTAAGATCGTAGCGACCACTCAGCAGCGACAGTTTGCGAATTTCCTTGACCTTCGCCGATGCAACGACAATCGCCTGATACACGGCACGATGACCGCTGCCATCAGGAAATTGCTTGAGAAAAATCTGATCGACGCCGGGAAAGAAATCGAACCATTCGTCGAATTTCTTTCGCCACGCCGGGTGTGTATCCCAGAAGCCGGGTGTTTCGTGCATGCACGAAATCAGACCTTCGCGCCACGCCAGAACATCTTTGGCAGGCTCATCCGTCACACCGGCGGTTGCATTCAGATCGACCAGCGGATGGACCGCCAATTTCGTTTCCATCGAATACGGCTGGAAGCCTTTTGCCGCGAGTCGAAATGTCGAGGGCGGCTGGTCCGGCCCGGGCATCGCATACGAACATTCGTATTTGGGATAGCCGTACAATTCGCGCCCGTTGATGAGCGCCATGCAATCGTCGACCCAGATGTGTAATGGATACGCGTAGAACGTCGGGAAGACTTCACCGGGCCTCGTCCCGCCAATCATCACCCAGGCGACGATGTCGACTTCCTTGCCCCAGCCCTTGACGAGATCGACGGGATAATCGCTGTGCGCATGCGTGATTTCGGCAAAGCTCAAAAGCACGTAATGCGTGAGCACCGTAAAATGGATTTCCCCGCGACTGCATGCGTTGAGCGTGCGATCCACACTCGCCTGAAGTTTCTCCAGATCCCCGGGAACCCAGAACCCGTAGAGGCGCGCCTGATCCAGCGCGAGCGTCGGGTGCATCAGCGGCGACCCGGGTGAGTAGATGAACGGCGGACGTGACTCTGCAGCCATGCGAGCATCCCCCAATGCGTCATGCGTAGATGTTTACGCTGACACGAAAGTCGTCGTTTGTCGATTGACTTTGTGTGTCCGCCATGTTTCAGGCCACGCTTTTTTGGCCTTTGCTCGTCATTCCAGCGAAAGCTGGAATGACGGCAAAAGCAAAAAAAGGGCCGCGTTTCCGCGGCCCTTTGCCTATCGCCGAAGCGATAAGGATTACTTCTTCTTCAATAACCCAGCCAGGGTCTTGCCCAGGTCGGCCGGCGACTTCACCGTCGTCACGCCCGCCTTTTCCAGCGCCGCAAACTTGGCAGCAGCCGTACCCTTGCCGCCGGAGATGATGGCGCCAGCATGGCCCATGCGTTTGCCGGCCGGAGCCGACGCGCCTGCGATGAAGGACACCACCGGCTTCTTGACGTATTCGCCAATGAACTCAGCGGCTTCTTCCTCTGCGCTGCCACCGATTTTACCGACCATGATGATGCCTTCGGTCTGCGGATCGTCCTGGAACAGCTTCAGGCAGTCGATGAAGTTCAGGCCGTTGATCGGGTCGCCACCGATACCGATACAGGTGGACTGGCCCAGGCCTTCGTTGGTGGTCTGGAACACGGCTTCGTACGTCAGCGTGCCGGAACGCGACACGATGCCGACCTTGCCCGGCTTGTGGATGTGGCCCGGCATGATGCCGATCTTGCATTCGCCCGGGGTGATGATGCCGGGGCAGTTCGGCCCGATCAGCACGGTTTCCGGATGTTGTGCCAGCACGTTCTTCACGCGCAGCATGTCCAGCACCGGGATGCCTTCGGTGATGGTGACGATGACGCGCACGCCGGCGTCGATCGCTTCCATGATCGAATCGGCTGCGAACGGCGGCGGCACGAAGATCACCGACGCATCGGCACCGGTTTCGTCGACGGCTTCGGCCACGCTGTTGAAGACCGGCAGACCGATGTGCTCGGTACCGCCCTTGCCCGGCGTGACGCCGCCGACCACCTTGGTGCCGTAGTCGATCGCCTGTTCGGCGTGGAAGGTGCCCTGCTGGCCGGTGAAGCCCTGCACGATCACCTTGGTGTTTTTATTAACGAGAACGCTCATGACTTAGATGCTCCTCACTTCGCGGCGGCCACGGCTTTCTTCGCCGCGTCGTTGAGATCGTCAGCCGGCGTAATCGCCAGACCGGAGTTGGCCAGCAGTTCGCGGCCCTTCTCCACGTTGGTGCCCTGCAGGCGCACCACCACCGGAATCTTCAGACCCACTTCCTTCACCGCGGCGATGATGCCTTCGGCGATCAGGTCGCAGCGAACGATGCCGCCGAAGATGTTGACCAGGATGGCCTTCACCTTGTCGGAGGAAAGAATCAGCTTGAATGCTTCGGTGACGCGCTCTTTCGTCGCGCCGCCACCCACATCGAGGAAGTTGGCCGGCTCACCGCCTGCCAGCTTGATCACGTCCATGGTCGCCATGGCCAGACCCGCGCCGTTGACCATGCAGCCGATGTTGCCGTCCATGGTCACGTAGTTGAGGTTGTGCTGCACGGCAGCCGCTTCGGCGGCGTCCTCCTGCGTGAGGTCGCGCATTTTCGCCAAATCCGGATGACGAAATTCGGCGTTGTCGTCGGAATTGACCTTGCCGTCGAGGGCGGCGAGGTTGCCGTCTTCGAGAATGGCCAGCGGGTTGAGCTCGACCAGCGAGAGGTCTTTCTCGTTGAACAGCTTGTACAGGCCCAGCATGATCTTGGTCAGCTGCGTCACCTGCTTGGCATTCAAATCCATCGCGAAGCCGAGCTGGCGGCACTGATAGGGCTGCAGGCCTTCGACGAAGTCCACCACGATGGTGTGGATATCGTCCGGAGTTTCCTTGGCCACCTGTTCGATGTCCACGCCGCCATGCTTGGAGGCGATGAAGGTGACGGCCTTGCTGTCGCGGTCGACCAAAATCGACAGATACAGCTCCTTGGCGATATTCGTGGCATCGGTAACCAGCACCAGGTTCACCGGCAACGCGCGGCCGGCGGACTGGTAGGTTTCCATGCTCTTGCCCAGCATGCCCTTGGCAGCGGCATGGACGTCATCCAGGCTCTTGCAGAACTTGACACCGCCGGCCTTGCCGCGACCACCTGCGTGGATCTGGGCCTTGACCATCCATTGCGAACCACCAAGGTGCTTGGCGGCGTCGACAGCGGCGTCGGGGGAATTGGCGACTTTGCCCGGCGGTACGGCGATGCCGTAGTGCGCGAACAGCTCTTTAGCCTGGTACTCGTGGAAATTCATTCGATACCTCGAGTGAATGGGGAAAGATCAGGCCTGCGCGATGGCAGCGGCACAGGCGGGGACGACGAACGGCGGTGATACGGCACTGCCGGCGTGCAGTGCGCTGCAGCCATGCATCGACATGACGAAAACCGCGCAATACGGCCCGGTATTTTCGCAGCAGGCGGACCCAATGGAAAGGGGCAGGCCAAGTCCTTGGCCGCAAAAGGTTTCGTACCCGCCACCCATGGCGGGTGCGGCTCACCTGCCGATACACTGAACCGCCCCCCGTTGCCGAGTGCCACAACCTGTGACCAATCGCGCGCTGACCGACACCACCAACAGCACGACCACGCGCCACGAATTGCTGTTCCTGAATTATTTCAGGCTGGCGCAGGGGCTGGTTTACGTCGGACTCGCCTTCACGCCGGTCGGCGTGGGTTGGCCGCACCTGGACAACATCGGCCTGGCGCGCATCGTCGCCGTGCTGTATGTGCTGTTCGCCATCGCCATCGTGTCTGTCACGCATGTGACACGAACGCTGGGCTGGCTGGCGATTCTCACCACGCTACTGGTCGACATCGTCGCCGCCGTTCTGGCCATTAGCGCCATGAACGATGCCCGCATCGGCATCGCCATGATGCTCGCGGTGAACCTCGCGGCAGGCGCACTGCTGTTGCCGCTGCGGTTGGCGTTATTCCTGGCAGCGCTCGCGACACTCGGTGTACTGGGACGAGCACTGCTTAATCTGCCGCATCTTGCAACCACGGACGATCGCGACTTTCTGGAATCGGGCCTGTTCGGCATGGCCTATTTCGCGATCGTCGTGCTTTGCAATGTGCTTGGTCGTCAATTGCGCGCGAGCGAAGCGTTGGCTGAACAACGCAGCATCGACCTGGTCAACCTGGCGCAGGTCAACGAGCTGATCATTCGTCGCATGAAGACGGGCGTATTGCTGGTGGACGATGCCAATCGCATTCACCAGATCAACGAATCGGCGTGGATGCTGCTGGGCAATCCGTCCTCCGATCAGCGCGACCTGGGCCGCGTGGCGCCGGAACTGTCGCGCCGCCTTTATCACTGGATTACGTCGGGCAAGCTCGACGAAATGGCGACACAACTTGCCGATGGCATGCCCGAAGTGGTGCCGCGCTTCAGCCGACTGGCACCGAATGACGATTCGCTGGTGCTGATCTTCCTCGATGACACGTCGCTAGTTTCACGTCGTGCAGAAGAACTGACGCTCAGTTCGTTGGGCCGACTTTCCGCATCGATCGCGCATGAGATTCGCAACCCGCTCGCGGCCATTCGTTATTCGGCGCAGCTACTCGCCGAATCGACGGAGATGAATCCCACCGATTTGCGCATGGTGGAGATCATCAACAATCACTGCAGCCGCTTGAACGAGATCATCGAGAATATCCTGCAGCTGTCGCGACGCGAGCGCTCGCGTCCGGAGACGCTCAACCTCGGCGATTGGTCGCACAGTTTTGTCGAGGAATACCGGCAAGGTAACGATCTGGGGGCCGATTCGCTGCGCGTGATCGACAACAGTCCCGCACCGGTCGCCGCCGTCGCCGACCCCCAGCAATTGCAGCAGGTGATCTGGAATCTCGTACAGAACGCATTGCGCTATGGACGCATGCCGGGCGAGCCGGCACGCGTCATGGTGGTCGTGCGGCACGGCGAACATGGCGTACCGATTCTGGAAGTGATCGATCGTGGCCCCGGTATCGCACCGAAGGTCGCCGCGCAGATCTTCGAGCCGTTCTACACCACGCACGAATACGGCACCGGCCTGGGACTGTACCTTGCCAAGCAAATGGCGGAAGCCAATCAGGCCGTCCTGGAATACGTGCGCGTGGCCGGCGGCGGAAGCTGTTTCAGGTTGGTGCTGACGCCACCCGTTCGCATTGAACCGACGGCATGAGCTGATGCAAGGCCACCTTTAGGTCGCACGCACCACCAACGTCGTGGCCATCATCTGCGATTGCACCGAATGCCCGTGAATCTGCGCGAGCACTTTGCGCGCGAGCAATACGCCACCTTCCTGCCAGTTCTGACGCACCGTACTCAACGGCGGCAGAAAACTCGCGCCCAGAGGCGTGTCGTCATAGCCGATGACGGATACATCGTTCGGCACCGACTGGCCGAGCTCTACCAGCGCACGAATCGCCCCCATCGCCAGCAAGTCGCTGCACGCAAAAATGGAATCGAAACGGACCTTGCGCTCCCACAACGAGCGCACGGCTTCAATGCCCGATTCCAACGTAAAGTCCGCCCGGCGCAATAACAACGGCTTGATGCCGTGGTTGGCCAGCTCGTCGACAAATCCGAACAGACGCTGCGCCATCTCCGGGTGATCGGGATTACCGATGAACACCGGATGGCGTCGCCCAATGGAAATGAAACGCTCGGCCGCACTGATGCCGCCCTGGCGGTTATCGCTACCCACCACGATATGGTTGTCGCCACCCTGTTCGGCAGCACCCCACACCACCATGGGCATACCGAGCCGGTCGTAGAAACGCACCGCATCCTGGTGCGCGCCCTGACCAAGCAGAATCAGACCGTCGGCCGCCTGCACCGGCGCATCGGTGGCGCCTTGCCGCGTGGTGAGCAGAACACTGTAGCCGGCCGAAGTGAGTTCCTGCGAAATACCGCCGAGCAGCGATAGCGGATAGGGATCCCACATCGTGCGTCCCGATGACGGCTTCATCTCCACGATCACCGCCACGGTGTGACTGCGCCGCAAGCGCAGATTGCGTGCACTGACATTGAGTTTGTACCCGTGCTTGCGCGCCAACGCCTGCACGCGCTCGCGTGTCTCGGCATTCACCAGCGGGCTTTCGCTCAATGCACGGGAGACCGTGATCTTGGAGACCCCCGCCAGCTCGGCCAGATCCGCCATGGTCAGGCTGGGTCGTTGCGCGACGGGTTGTTTCTTCTTGGTGTGCGTCAAGCGGCAGACCTTCGAATGACGGTGGGCGGTGCGAGGGCAAGTGTGGCCTGTGGCCGTCGAGACGTCCAATTCCCTGCCACACACCCCCTTCTCATCCTTGGCTTCAAATGGTGCTTTGCATCAATGATATCGATATCTTGATATCGATATCATTCACTCTTATGCTCGGCCCCGACAGCCCCTCGGGGCCTACGAAAAGATCAAGTAGAAGATGCCAAGGGGAGAAAGCGTGCTCAGCCACGATGTGCCATCGCATGCCACGGAGACGGCACCCCAGGCATCGACCGATCCCTGGCGGATGGTGATTGCGCATCGCCCGACCGAAAGCGAGCAAGCCAGGCTCGAAAGCCTGTTTGCGCTCGCCAACGGCACGCTGGGCGTGCGCGGTGGTCTGGAAGAAGGCCGCAGTCCGACCCAGGGCACTTTTCTTACCGGGGTGTGGGAACGCACCCCGATCGAATATCACGAACGTTTTCCCGGTTTCGCCCGTACCACCGACACACGCGTGCCCGTCCCCGACGGCACGCGCATCGATGTACGCCTGGGCGAAACCCTGGTGGATCTCAACGAAGGCGAATGGCTGGCGTTCGAGCAAACGCTCGATCTAAAGGCCGGTTGTCTGCAACGAACACTGCACTGGCGCTCTCCCACCGGCGTGACTTTGCAGTTCGACGCGGAGCGGATCGTACCCCTGCACACGCACTCCCTCGTGTGCATCCGCTTTCGCGTCACCTCTACTGACTACAGCGGCCCCATTACCCTGGAATCGGCCCTGGTCGCCAACAACGTCGCTGCTGCACAAGGCGACGATCCGCGCATCGGCGCGCGCATCGAAGGCGGGTTGAGTATCACCGCCTCCGACGCCGATGAAATGCTCGCGTCGATCTGCCAGCGCACGCGCAACAGCCATATCCGGCTCGCCAGCGGGCAACGTCACCGCATTGCGCAGGGTTTGCATTTCGCTCGCGCGATCCTCGAAGACGGACAAGGTGTACAGCAGCATTACACCGCGGACATGCAACCGCGCGACAGCGTGGTGCTGGAAAAGTATGTTGCCTATGCGTGGAGCCAACCGGAAGGCAAGGACTCGGAAACCGCGTTGCTGCACAACGTCACCGCAACGCTGGAAAACGCACTCTCGCAAAGCTTCGATGCCCATCGTGCGGACCAGGCCGACGCCTGCGACACATTCTGGCGCGAAGTCGATTTGTCGATCGACGGTGCTCCCGACATTGAGCAAGCGCTGCGCTTCAATCTATTCCATCTGCTGCAATCGACCGGACGCGACGGAAGCGGAAGCGCTGCCGCGAAAGGACTGACCGGCGAAGGCTACGAAGGTCATTATTTCTGGGATGCCGAAGCCTTTATTCTTCCGGTATTGGCACTCACGTCGCCGGAACAGGCGCGCAGCATGCTCCAGTACCGCGTGAACACGCTGGATCGCGCGCGCGCTCACGCACGTGAAATGAATCACCCGCTCGGCGCGCTGTATGCATGGCGAACCATCAGCGGCGACGAATGTTCCGCTTACTTCCCTTCCGGCTCGGCGCAATACCACATCAATGGCGCCATCGCGTTCGCGATACGACTGTATGTCGACGCCACCGGCGACACCGACTTGCTCGTCGACGGCGGCGCGGAAGTGCTGTTCGAGACGGCGCGTATCTGGCTGCAGGCCGGCACCTACAACCCGCGCCGCGGCAACGCCTTCTGCATTTGCCAGGTGACAGGTCCAGACGAATACACCGCGCTGGTCGACAACAACTACTACACCAATCACATGGCGCAGCAGCATCTGCGTTACGCCGCCGTGGTTGCCGCACAGTTGGCGAATGATCGCCCGGACGAATTCGCGCGCATCGCCGCAGCCATCCATCTCTCGGAAAAAGAAATCGCCGGGTGGCTATCCGCTGCGGATGCGATGTATCTCCCGGTCGACCCTGCGCTGAACATCTTTCCGCAGGACGACGATTTTCTCGACAAGCCCCGACTCGCCATTGCACAACATGGCAACCACGGTCATCGTCCGTTGCTGCTGCAGTTGCATCCGCTCACCATCTATCGCCACCAAGTGTGCAAGCAGGCCGACGTGTTGCAGGCGTTTGTGCTGGCCGGCAACGCCATCGACAAAGACAGCAAACGCCGCAACTTCGATTACTACGAAGGCGTCACCGTGCACGATTCCACGCTGTCGGCCTCCACGTTCAGCATCGTTGCCGCCGAGGTGGGTTACGCCGACAAGGCGTACAAGTATTTCCTCGATACACTGCGCGTTGACTTGGACAACCTGCACGGCAACACGTCGCACGGCGTGCATATGGCTGCCATGGCAGGCAGTTGGCTTGCCTTCGCGTGGGGATTTGGTGGCATGCGTTCCGTGAATGGACGCCCATCGTTCGCGCCGGCGCTTCCTGCCGCGTGGCGCGGTTATCAATTCGGCATACGCTGGCAGAACAGTCATATTCGCGTGTCCGTCACGAAAAATGGTGTGGACTACCTTCTGCGCGAAGGTACGTCAACGGAAATTCTGCATCACGGAAAGCTTTTGGTATTAAGCCCGAGACAGACCGTCAGCATGCCGCTGCAAGCTACTGCTTTACCGTCGCCACTATTGAAGGGAGTCATTTTCGATCTCGATGGTGTCATCGCCGACACTGCCGTGGTGCATCACGCGGCTTGGCAGAAGCTCGCATCGGAAGTAGGTATTCCGTTCGACGATACCGTGGGCGAACGGTTGAAAGGCGTCGATCGCCGCGGCTCGCTCGATATTCTTCTGGAGAAATCGCCGCGCGCGTTTTCCGAAGACGAAAAAGAAGCCCTCGCTACGCGCAAGAACAACTATTACCGCGAACAGATCGAACGCTTCGGCCCGCAAAATTTGTTGCCAGGCGCACAAAAAGCGATCGAATCGGTGCGTCGCGCCGGATTGAAGACGGCGCTGGCTTCTGCCAGCCGCAATGCATCGCTTTTGCTGGAACGACTCGGCATCGCCGATCTTTTCGATTACGTGGTGGACGCCAACCACATCCATCGCGCCAAACCCGATCCTGAAATTTTCCTTGCCGCCGCACGCGGCCTCGGTCTGGCACCGAGCGAATGCCTCGGCGTGGAAGACGCCGCGGCAGGCATTGCCAGCATCCACTCAGCAGGGATGAAAGCGGTGGGAATTGGTCACGCGCAAGCGTTGGCCGGAGCAGACGTGCTGTTGCCGAACGTCGCCGCGTTCGACATCAGCTTGTTCAAGACATAACGCGGCCAACAGCAGACGTGGTTTACGCCACGCAAACATCTACAAAAACCGTTTGGGGAGAACGATCGATGAACAGCAAGTCTCTAACTCGTTTAGCACTACCAGCGGCGATCGCGGCCACGCTGATGTCCGGCGCCGTGTATGCCCAGCAGACCAGTCAGACAACGTCCACGCAAAGTTCGACCACCACAACGGCACCCGCCAGCACAACGCCACCGGCAAGCCCCGGTGCGCAGCAAGCGGCGAATGCGAAAAATGCCTCGACCCTGGAACAAGTCGTCGTGACAGGCACGGCGACGATGGGCGGCGTGAAGAAGATCGATGCAGCCTATTCGATCACCTCCATGTCCTCTCAAGAGATCAAGGAATCCAACCCCGTCAGCGCAGCCGATCTGCTGAAAGCATCGCCGGGCATTTTCCCGGAATCCTCCGGCGGCCAGACCGGTGCGAATATCGAAGTCGCGGGCTTCCCGGGCGGCGGCGACGCACCTTACGTCACGTTCCTGATGAACGGCTCGCCACTCTATCCCATGGCGCTATCCTTCCTGGATAACTCGTCGTTGACGCGTATTCCTGACGATACGATCGATCGCGTGGAAGTTGTGCAAGGCGGCCCCGCAGTGCTCTACGGCCCAGGTCAGCCGGGTGCCACGGTAAACCTTATCCAGAAGGAAGGCACCGACGTACCGTCCGGTGATATCGGTTATACGGCTGGCTCCGATGGTTTGCAGCGCATAGACGGCTTCCTTGGTTTCAAGATTGCAAACAACTGGTACGGCAGCGTAGGTGGCTGGTGGCGGCGCGATGACTATCGCGATCCGCAATTCACGGCCGACCAAGGCGGTTCTCTGGCCGCCACGCTGACGCGCGACTGGGATAGCGGCTCGCTGATGTTCTACGCGCGCGCGCTCAAAGACCACAATCAGTTCGTGACCGATACACCCATCTTGAACCCCAACAAGGGTGATTTTTCCAATTACCCAGGGTTCGATCCACTCTACGGAACGTTTAGCAGCAAAGCCGACCAATACGAAACGATCCAGGTCTCGCCGTGCCACCCACTGGGCTGCACGCCCGGGGGCATTCCGTTGAACTTGGCGAAGGGGCGCGGCGCCGACATCCATACGTTCGGCAGCAATTTCGACTGGGATTTCGGCAACGGTTGGTCGATCTCGAACAAGCTCGGTTTCACCGGCGGACAGATGAACACCATCTCGTTCTTCAGCACCGGGGCCAATCCGGAGTCGTTGAGCAGTTACATAGCGAGCGCAGAAACTGCCAACAACTTGCCAGCGGGCAGTCCGGTCACGGCCACCTACACCAACAACGGACAGGCGGCAAACCTAAACCAGAACGTCACCACGCAAGGTTATTGGTACGTACACAAGCGCCTCGCCACGATCAGCAATGAGTTCCACGTCAGCAAGGAACTGTTTGATGGCAACACGCTGACCCTGGGCAACTACACCGCGGTCTACAACGATCACGATACGTGGTACCTGGGTAACAACATGCTGCTGCAGGCGATCAGCAATCCGAATCCGATCGCGGTCGACATCGATGCCAACGGCAACACGTACCAGCTGGCCAGCCCGCAGGGCTTCGTCAGCGGACCGAGCACGGCGATCCAGGAACGATGGAACGGCTTTAATACCGCGTTCTTCCTGACCGATAGCTGGAAGTTGGATAACTGGTTGTTCGACGCCGGTTTCCGCGAGGAACGCCAGCAGCTCAGTGGCGGCATCCAGAATACGGCTACTGGCGATCTGGATGACAATCCACTCACCTTGTACAACAACAATTCGCAATATCTCGCATCGGGCTTGAATTACATCAAATACAAAAAGTCCGCGCCGTCATGGACCATTGGTGCGAACTACGAGTTCACCCCGAACATGAGTGCGTACGTACGACTCAATGACGGCGTGCACTTCCCTGGCTTTGACGATCTGCGCGGCGCGTACCCCGGCAGCGTTCCGGTGCAGAAGATTCATAACCAGGAAATCGGCTTCAAGTATCAGTCCAGTTGGGTGTATCTGGATGCCAGCGCCTACCACCGCCTGTTCTTCGGTGTGCCGTACAGCTATATCGGTCCGACAGGCCAAAATATCTCGCTGCTCTACGGTAGCAACACCAAGGGCCTGAATCTGTCGGCGACGTTCAAGCCGTTCGAAAACTTCACCGTGTTGTTGAGCGGCGACTACATGGAAGGTTACTACTCCAACACCGGCCTGGAGCCGTATACGACACAGTCGGGCGAGGCGGCATTCGCCAGTATGTATGGCAAGTATTTGCAGCGTCAGCCGCGCGTGCAGTTCCGTCTGCGGCCGGCCTACACGTTGCCGACGAGCTGGGGCAGCATCCGTGGATGGCTCACCTACGAGTACGTGGGCAGCCGCTACGGCGACCTGATCGAACAGCAGCCGTTGGGCAGCTACTACGACCTGAGTTTCGGCGTCCAGGCGATGGTCGGACAGCATTGGGAATACAGCGTCACCGGCACCAACATGACCAACCAGATCGGCATCACCGAAGGCAACGCGCGTCTGTTTGGCTTTGCCAGCACCGGCGGCGTGATTCTGGCTCGCTCCATCATGGGCCGCGAGGTTCAAGGCCAGATCAAATACAACTTCTGAAAACCGTTTGCTCCAGTGTTAATCGCCCTCCCCTCCCTGGGGCACCCATGGCCGGGTGTGAAAACACCCGGCCATGGTCTTTCCTGATCGCGTGAGTTGTAAAGTTGGTCCTGCCATGCGTGGCTCACGTATCGACTGCGACGGAGACAACGATGTATTCGACCACGCATTTACTCGGGTAGGCCGGTCACCATGAATCGATTTCGCATGATCGCTGCGCTGGCGTTGATCTACATGGTCTTCGCGATTCTGCTCAACAGCGTGGGTCCGGTCATCCTGCAATCGATTTCCACCTTTGGTGTCGACAAGCCGCAAGCGAGTCTGCTCGAGCTATTCAAGGATCTTCCGATTGCGATCACGTCGTTTCTGGTCGCGTCGTTTCTTCCGTTGCTGGGTTACCGCCGATCCATGATGACCGCGCTTGGCATCGTGGCGTGTGCATGTGTGCTGATGCCGTTGTATCCCAGTTTCCACACCACTGAATTACTTTTCACCTGTGTCGGCATTTCGTTCGCGCTGACCAAGGTCTCCGTGTATTCCTCGATTGGGCTTCTGACGAACGATCGAAGCGAGCACGGCCGACTTACTAACACCATTGAAGGTCTCTTCATGGTGGGCGTTCTTATTGCCGGCTTCTTGTTCAGTGCCTTTGTCGATCGCAGTGCGCCAGCCAATCCGTCGTGGCTGAATGTTTATTGGGTGCTCGCAGCGATCTGTGTACTGGTGATCGTCTTGCTTGCCACCTCGCAACTCGACGAATCGGAAGCACGCAGCAAAGAAACCAAGTCGATGCGCGGCTCGCTACTAGAAATGATGCATCTGTTCTTCCGGCCGCTGGTCTACGTCTTTCTCGCATCGGCATTTCTTTACGTATTGATCGAGCAGAGCTTCAGCACATGGCTACCGACGTTCAATAATGAAATTCTCAAGCTGCCAAATACCATGAGTATTCAGCTGTCGACGATCCTTGCCGCCGCGTCGGCGGTCGGCCGCATTGCCGCGGGTCAAGTATTGCGTCGCATGCCCTGGTACGTCCTATTGAATCTGTGCGTGGTCGGCATGGGCTTGCTGGTGATGCTCACCTTGCCACTGGCGCACGGCGTCACGGCACGCGCAAACGCCGGCTGGTTCAATGCACCGATTGCAGCCTATCTGATACCGTTAATCGGATTGCTGATGGCGCCGATCTACCCCGTCATCAATTCGGTGGCACTCAGTTCGTTGCCCAAACCGTCGCATGCGGCGATGACTGGTCTTATCGTCATTTTTTCCGCGCTGGGCGGCACACTTGGCTCGCGCATTACGGCCATCGTCTTTTCACGCTTCGATGGCATACACGCCTTTTATTTCTCGCTCGTTCCGATGCTGCTAATCCTGGTCACGCTGTTCCTCTTCAAACGGGAAACCGACCGCATCGGCCAGGCGACGGCATCCATTACGCGTCTCATCGCCAAATAGCGCCGGCAAGATGGGCAAGTGCGACGCATCAACGCTGGAGTTTCCATGACTTTGCGCCACCTGGGCATGACTGGTTTGTTTCTCGCCCTCTGCGGATGTGCTGCGAGCGCATTCAGCGCGACCGATCCGAGCTTTCTTCTCACGGGTACCGCCGACAACTTCGGCAGCTACTTTCCCACTTATCTGGCGAACGGTTATTTCTCCACCATGACGTCGCCACGCGGCACGGAACCCAATCGCGCGTACATGGTTGCCTTCATGGATTACAGCAAAGGCGACATTGCACGTCCGGCCGCGATTCCCGGCTGGAGCGAGATCGACTACAACCCTGGCGGCGGCTGGCTCAACGCCACGCGTCTGGATAAAAAAATCTTCGCCGATTATTCGCAGACGCTGGACATGCACGATGGCACGCTCACCACGCGTTATCGCTTCGATTACGCGAACAAACAGACCGACGTGCAGGTGATTACCTTCGTCAGTCAGGCCGACCCCCATCTCGCGGCGACGCAGATTTCCATCACGCCGCAGTTCGATGGCAACGTCGAACTCACCTTTCCAATTCGGCTCTGGTCCGAATATCAACCTCGCCTGCCGATCGGCAGCATGACGGGCGATCAGATGATCGCTGCCGTCATCGCGAGCGGACAGAGCCTGGACAACAAACCCATACCCACACCCGACCGCGCCGCGGTGTGGTATCCGGGATATACGCAAGTCCAATCGAGCGATGGAGATACCAAGCAGCTCACGCTATGGCTCGATGGTCGTGCCGCGCAAGGCCTCAGCATGGCCGAAGCAGCGGCCATTGCGCTACCGGCGGGGCTATCGGTCGATAGCGTAAAGCTCGACAAGACGTCGGATCTCTTGTCGTTGCATATCACCGCCAAAGTAAAAAAGGGCACGACCTACACGTTCACGAAGTACCTGGCAGCGTCGCGTCAGGATTGGGGTGGCACAGCGAAAGACGATGTGGCTTTGGCGCAACAGGCGCGTCAAACCGGTTTCAACACGCTGCTGGGCAGGCATCAATCCGCATGGCACGAGCTGTGGAAATCCGACATCGTCATAGACGGCGATCCGCAAGTGCAGAAAGCGGTTCATTCGGATCTCTATTACTTGCTGTCCAACACGACCATCGGTACGGCGTGGCCCATGGGCGCGTGCGCGCTTACGCCGAACTATGCGGGGCACGCGTTCTGGGATAGCGATTCCTGGGTGTTTCCTGCATTGCTTCTGTTGCATCCCGAACGAGCCAAACCCATCGTAATGTTCCGCAACCGCACCATGCAGCCGGCGCGTGAACGCGCGATTCAATACGGCGCCAAGGGAACGATGTATCCGTGGGAAGCCGATCCGCAGACCGGCGTCGATAACACACCGCACTTTGCGTACGGTGTGTATCGCGAGATTCATGTCAACGCCGATATCGCCATCGCGCAATGGCAGTACTACCTGGCCAGCAACGACACGGCGTGGCTCAAGCAATACGGTTGGCCGGTGATTCACGACGTCGCAGAATTCTGGGCGAGCCGGGTGACGTACAACCCGGCGAAAGATCGCTACGAAATCATGCATGTCACCTCGCCCGATGAAGCGTATGACGACGTGCCGAACGACTCGTTCACCAACGCTGCCGCACGCAAGGCACTTCTTATCGCCATCGACGTGGCAAAACTGACGGGACAACCGGCAGACCCGAAGTGGTCGGAGATTGCATCGAAGATGTACATCCCGTTCCTGGATAAGGAACAGCGTCATCTCGATTTCGACGAATCGGTTCCGCACGACAAGATCACCTGGATGGGTTCCTCGCTGGCGTGGTTGATGTATCCGAACCTCGATCTATCGATGTCCGACGCCGTGCGCCGCAACGACTTCGACTTCCAGCTGCACGAGCTGAAAGTGCACGGGGACGATCCCAACGAAATGATGATGGTGATGCTCGCTGTAGGCGCTTCGGAACTGGGCGACGCAAAATCAGCCGGGGACTGGATCCAGCGCAATCTCGTCGGATTCCTCAAACCACCCTTCAACGTGCGCACCGAAACGGTGGCGAATAACGCGGGCTACATCCTTGCGACGTCGGCGGGCTTCGTGCAAAGCATGGTGTACGGTTTCACCGGCCTGCGCATCGACGACAAGGGTCTGGACGCTGCCTACGCACCGCAACTTCCGCCATCATGGAAGTCGCTGAGGCTTCGTCACATCAGCTTCCGCGGCAAGCTTTACGACATCACCGTCCAGCGCGATGCATCGGGCAAAGCAACACTGATTCGCCAACCGCTATAACCATCCAACCCAACCACACGAGCCAATGTCCAACTTATCGCCCACCGTTCTCGATGCCATGCGGCATGTTGGCGTGTTGCTGCAAACGGGCGATTTTCGTGGCGCGCGCGATCGGCTCCAGGCGATCGTCGAACAACATCCCGACTACGCTGAAGCACTGCGCTTGCTCGGTGGCGTTCGACTGGCGCTGGGCGATAACGAAGGCGCCGAAGCGCTGTTGCGCAAAGCCGTGGCCGTCGATCCGGGCTGGGCACCCTCGCTGGCAACGCTCGGCGAGTTGCTGCTGAACAGCGGACGTCAGGACGAAGCGGTCCCGCTATTACAACGCGCGGCCCAGCGCATGCCGCACGCAGCCTTGTTGCTTGCGCGTTATTACAACGATCGCCAGCGCCCTGCCGAGGCGCTGGTCATCGCTGCACCGCTGTGCGCTTCCGGACAGGCCCCGGCGGAGCTGGTCACGCAACACGTCGCTGCACTTGCGGCGCTCGGACGCCAAAACGAAGCCGTCGGCTTTTATCGCAAGCTGTTGGACGCATCGCCCGACAATCCGGCCATCGCACACGCACTGGCGATTGCCTTGGCGGCAGCCTCCCAGCACGCCGAAGCCGAACGCGCCACCGATCACGCGCTCGCAAGCGGTCATAAGACGGCAGCCGTCTATTTCACGCATGCAAACAGCCAGATTGCACTGGGCGAGTTCGAACATGCGGAAACTT
>NZ_DATHMR010000142.1:0-24757 GCF_035486915.1 Dyella sp.
AAGGCCCGATCCAGCTGCACGATTACATCGGCGATCATTGGTTGATCTTCTTCTCGCATCCAAAGGATTTCACGCCCGTGTGCACGACCGAGCTCGGCGCGTTCGCACGCCAAAAGCCGGAATTCGACAAGCGCCATACGAAGCTGCTCGGCCTGTCGGTCGATCCCGTGAGCGAGCACAAAAAGTGGATCAAGGATGTGGAAGACGTCGGCGGCACGGCGGTGAACTATCCGATCCTCGCCGACCCGGACCTCGCCGTGGCCAAGCTCTACGGCATGTACCATCCCAAGGCGGATCCGAAGGTTACCGTGCGCTCGGTGTTCGTCATCGATCCGCAGAAAAAAGTGCGCTTGACCCTGACCTACCCGCCGAGCGCTGGCCGCAATGTCGATGAGATCCTGCGCGTGCTCGACTCCCTGCAGCTCACCGACGGACGCAAGCTGACCACCCCGGTGGACTGGCGTCCGGGCGACGAGGTGATCATTGCGCCATCGGTCTCCGACGACGACGCCAGACAGCTATTCCCCGAGGGCTGGCGCACGCTCAAGCCTTATCTGCGTTTACTGCGGTTCAGCAGCACGCAACACTGAAAAAAGCCGCAAGTCCTTGCTTGACGTCAAAAAGATCGGGCCGCCCTGTGCGGCCCGGTCTTTTTTGCGCCATTTTGATGATCCACATGCACCGGTGGCCTGAACCCGGACCAACACCTTTGACCCGGGTGCCAACCGATTCATGTCAGTAACGTTACAGTCCACACCCCACCGAACGATCGATTGTCCGGACTGTTATGACCCCCGTCTCCCCGACGCCTCTTTCGACACAAGCCAAGGTCGTGCGCGCCGCCATGGTGCTCGCGATGATGGCCGGGTTCGTGCTGCTCACCGGCCTGCTCGATGGCAATGACGGCGTCGCCGCATCGCAGCTGATCGCGCAGCCTGCGTTCCCGCTGGCCAACGCGATGCCCGGACTGATGCTCGCGCTGCTGTTGCTGGTGGTGACGCGGCGCGCTTTTCTATCTTTCGGGCTGGCGTATCTGGCGCAGGTCGTCGTGTATGCCGTGAATTCACTGAAGGTCGCGAACCTTGGCACGCCGCTGGTGCCCGCCGATTTCCGCATGGTCGGACAGCTCGGCAAAGGCGGCATGCATGTGCTCGGTAGTTACCTGCCGCACAGCCCCTGGCCTTACCTGAGTTTGATCGTGGGTGTTGCACTGATTGCAGCGCTGTGGCGTTTCGAACGGCCGCTGTTTCGACGCCGCACCGGTGGCAAGCGCGTGATCGCGGGCAGCGTTCTTGCTGCGACGTTCGGTACGCTGCTGGTTGGCGTGCCGGGATGGGGAAGCCTCTACAACGGCCACAAACTTTGGCTTGAACCCTGGTCGGCGGCTGCAACGACCAGTCATTCGGGTCTGATGAGTTCGCTGGTGATGTTCCACCTGCAGGATCGCCATACGAAACAGAAAGTCGACCCGGCGGCCGTGTCGCAGTTGCTGCAAACCACGGGCAACGCGGTGCGTGCACGCATGCAGACAACGCCCGATCCGAACACGGCGCTTCCCGACATCGTGGTGGTGCAGAGCGAATCGTTCTTCGATCCGCGCATCATCCGCGGTTACGAGAACGCCGATCTCACGCCCAACCTCAAACGTCTTGCCGCGCAGGGCATGAGCGGCCCGTTGCACGTACCGACGTTCGGCGGTGGCACTATCCGCACCGAATTCGAAGTGCTGACAGGTCTGTCACTGCGCTACTTCAACACCATGCAGTTTCCGTATCTGCAGTTGAATAACAAAGTGGTGCCGAGCATGGTGCGCGTCTTGCGCTCGCACGGTTATGAAACGATCGCGATTCACGGTAACGATCCGACGTTCTGGAATCGCAACACCGCGTTCAAGGCACTGGGTTTCGATCGTTTCCTATCGCAATCGGGCTTCCCGGCCGATGCGGCGATGGACGGCAAATACATGGCCGACAGCGCGATGACGGACGAGATCATGTCGCAGCTGAAAGATTCCGGGCCGCCGCAATTCCTGTTTGCGATCAGCCTGGAAGCGCACGGCCCGTATGACGTAACGCCCCAGGATGTCGCTGCACGCGACGCGATTGCCGTGCCAGCTGTCGTCGATCCCACGCACAAGCAGCAGGTGCAGAACTACCTGTATCACATGCAGCATGCCGATCAGGAACTCGGACGCCTCGCCGCCCTGTTAGCCAAGCGCAATCGTCCAACGCTGCTGCTGTTCTATGGCGATCATTTGCCGGGCCTCGATGACGCCTATCGCGAAACGGGCTTCGTCGATGGTCAAAGCATGCTGTCGCAAGCCGGTACGTGGTTGCTGGTCGATCCACGCAATCCGGGCAACGCACAACGCGTGGACATGGCCTCATGGATGCTGCCGGGCCTGCTACTGGAGCGCGCGGGCGTTCATGACGATGCGTATTTCGCGCTGACTCAAGTGCTGGCACCATCGCTTGCGGCACTCACGCACGCACCAGGCGCAACACCGCCACCGATCGATGCGCAACAGAAGCAATTCGACAACGACATGGCGAGCGTGGCTGCGTTGCGCATGAACGGCAAGCTCGACAAGTTGCTGCCGGCGAGCTTGCTGCCACCGGCCACTAACTTGGCGCAGGGTCAGAGTGCGGAGCCGACACCGGCGGTAGGGGCGATGGGCATCCACCATTGACCCGCGCGTGCGTCATGACTCGATGCAAGGGCTCTCGTATGAGGGCCCTTTTCGTTTCCGATGGGCAAAGGATGAACGCTTAACAGCATCCTAAGCACGCGCGCCTGCGCTTTAAGGTCGATCCGATACCTTGCCATGGCGATTTTTGCCGTAATAGACAGGTGCCATCGCATGGCACGTTGAGTCTTCGGCGGTAACGGATTTCTCGCCTTCTTTCAGAAAATCGCGATCTCCCGGGCGGTAACGGGTGGGCGGTTTTGGCACCGTGGCCATACCGATGTTCAGTTTTTGCAGAAAATGGGTTGCACTATCCACCCCCTCCCCCCGCTCACCGTACTTGCTCGGCGCGCTGACCATCTGCCTGACGATCTGCTGGTTGGGCGTACCGCAAGCGCATCTGCATGCCGCAGAGCCTTCGCAAAACGATGCGCAGTTGCTGCTGCCACCGCCCAGCTATGCGGAGAAGCCGTTCGTCGCCACCAACAATGCTTTTGCAAGCTCCCGGGCGGCGCCATCACCTTACTTTCGTGCGCTGAAGAAACTCTACGGCGCGCCCTCCGACATATCCGAAGACACTCCGCTACCGCCGGATGAGGTCGACAGATTTCATCAGCTCGACACGCAGTTGCCGATCGCGTACGCGCGCATCACATCGCACTTCGGTCATCGACACGATCCGCTCGGCAACGGCGATATATTCCATCGTGGCATCGACATGGCCGCGCCCATCGGCACGCCGGTACAAGCGGTCGCTGAGGGCACGGTGATCAGAGCTAACACAGACCGCCATTACGGCAAGGTCGTCGTGATCGATCATCACAACGGCTATCGCACCTTGTACGCGCATAACTCGAAACTGCTGATAAAGGCGGGCGAACGCGTAAAGGCGGGCCAGACAATCGCCAAAGTCGGCTCGACCGGTCGCTCGACCGGCCCGCATCTGCATTTCGAAATCCATCGTGACGGTGAACACGTAGATCCGTCACCCTATCTTGCCCGCATGTAAAAAGCGGAGAGTCTTGCCTGCCCTGTGGCGATATGCACTTGCGTGCACACGACAAGGGCTCTTCAACGAAGAGCCCTCGCTACAAGCGCGTTTACGGCATACCATCTTGATTGGTCAAAACATCGCCTACGTCGAAATGACCCAGTGCGCTGGGCGATGCGTCCCCTAAATCATCGACACGCGTCCACGAATTGATCCAGCGACCCTGCGGGTCGAATGACAGCATGGTCGCGTATCGAACTTTGTGACGCTTGGGAAGCGCCGTACCGGTTTCAGGAGTGCGATCGTTGCTAACGTCTTCGGTTCGAACTTTGACGTACGCGATGACTTGATTTCCGGACGGTGTGCGCACCGCACCGACGGGTTTTCCCAGCGTAGCTTCGACTTGGTCTACGGTGGTGGTGCCTGCTTTGAACGAAGCGATCGTATCGGGGTTCACGGCATATCCCTTGGCAGGCGTATACGTGACGCCCGACGATTCGCTCCGTGCGGGCGTTGTATCGCCCGATGTGCTGCATCCTGCCAACGCCATGCTTGCAATAACGATCGCTGCCATGAATTTGTTCATAGACCCTCCTGCAACGTTATTTATATTGATTCCACTCACAAACACCGAAACCAGAAACCCTATGAGGGCCCTCTTTTTCGCAGATCCGATCGTGCTTGCGGGGGACGTGGATGGAAGCCTCTCCCAAGCTGGTCATCCAGCGGCCTCCTGAGCGCACAGTAGGATGGCCACCAGGAATATTCAACGGCCGCCGTAGAGATGTCGCGATGCATCAGGAAAAAGGGGGAAATATCCATCCTGATTCGTGCCGAACCTCCGCTGGGTAGTGATTTCGCCCCCTGCATGCGCGGAGGGAGCAAATCCCGAGTAACTGAGGTTCGACGCTAATCAAGAAATCCTTTTTTATTCGGCAAAAGCTATCTGGCAAAAGAAAACCCCGCTTGCGCGGGGTTTTCTCGTAACACTTTGCGTTTGAGCGCAGGACTTAGAAGTCCATGCCACCCATACCGCCCATGCCGCCGCCGGGGGCGCCGTGGTTGTGCTCTTCTTTCTTCGGCAGCTCGGCCACCATCGCTTCGGTGGTGATGAGCAGGCCGGCCACGGAGGAGGCGTACTGCAGTGCCGAACGCGTGACCTTGGTCGGATCCAGGATGCCGAATTCGATCATGTCGCCGAACTCGCCGGTCGCAGCGTTGTAGCCGTAGTTGCCCTTGCCTTCCTTGACCTGGTTGACGATCACGGACGGCTCATCGCCAGCGTTGAACACGATCTCGCGCAGCGGCGCTTCCAGCGCACGGCGGGTGATGACGATGCCGTGGTTCTGGTCTTCGTTCTCGCCCTTCAGCTTTTCGATCGCTGCCAAGGTGCGGATCAGAGCAACGCCACCGCCGGGGACCACGCCTTCTTCAACGGCTGCGCGCGTAGCGTGCAGGGCGTCTTCGACGCGGGCCTTCTTTTCCTTCATTTCGACTTCGGTCGCAGCACCGACCTTGATCACAGCAACGCCGCCGGCCAGCTTGGCCACGCGTTCCTGCAGCTTCTCGCGGTCGTAATCGGACGAGGTCTCTTCGATCTGCGCCTTGATCTGGCCGATGCGCGACTGGATCTTCGCGGCTTCGCCGGCACCGTCGATGAGGGTGGTGTTTTCTTTGGTCACCACGACTTTCTTGGCGCGGCCCAGATCCTGGATCGTTGCCTTCTCAAGCTGCAGGCCGACTTCTTCGGAGATGACCTGGCCGTTGGTCAGGATGGCCATGTCTTCCAGCATCGCCTTGCGACGATCGCCGAAGCCCGGCGCCTTCACGGCAGCAACCTTGACGATGCCGCGGATGGTGTTGACCACGAGGGTGGCCAGCGCTTCGCCTTCGACTTCTTCAGCGACGATCAGCAGCGGCTTGCCGGACTTGGCCACGCCTTCGAGGATCGGCAGCATTTCGCGGACGTTGGAGATCTTCTTGTCGTACAGCAGGATGAACGGATCTTCCAGTTCGACCTGCTGGCTCTGCTGGTTGTTGATGAAGTACGGCGAGAGGTAGCCGCGGTCGAACTGCATACCTTCGACGACGTCCAGTTCGTTCTCCAGACCCGAACCTTCTTCAACCGTGATCACGCCTTCCTTGCCGACCTTCTTCATCGCGGTGGCGATGATGTCGCCGACGGCGACGTCGGAGTTCGCAGAGATGGTGCCGACCTGGGCGATGGCCTTGTCGTCAGCGGTGGGCTTGGAGAGCTTCTTCAGCTCTTCCACGGCCGTAATCACAGCCTTGTCGATGCCGCGCTTGAGATCCATCGGATTCATGCCGGCGGCAACGGCCTTCAGGCCTTCGCGCACGAGCGCCTGAGCCAGAACCGTGGCGGTGGTGGTGCCGTCACCGGCGTTGTCGGAGGTCTTGGACGCGGCTTCCTTGACGATCTGGGCGCCCATGTTCTCGTAGGGATCGGCCAGTTCGATTTCCTTGGCGACGGACACGCCGTCCTTGGTGACGGTCGGAGCGCCGAAGCTCTTCTGGAGCACGACGTTGCGGCCCTTCGGGCCCAGGGTGACTTTGACGGCGTTCGCGAGAGTGTTCACACCCTTGAGGATGCGAGCGCGTGCGTCTTCGCCGAAGCGGACTTCTTTGGCTGCCATAATTTTTTAGCCTCTAAAAAATTGAAATAAGTAATGGGGGTTTTGCTATTGCAGTCGTCGTGCGGGGACTTTTGCCGACCGAACCGGTCATCAAGCGCGGATGTCGCGCTCGGCAAATCCCGCTCGTCGCGCTCAGCCTTCGATAACAGCCACGATGTCGTCTTCCTTCAGGAAGACCAGCTCTTCGCCGTCGATCTTGATTTCCTGGCCGGCATACTTGCCGAACAGCACGACTTCGCCGACCTTCAGGGACATCGGACGGACCTTGCCGTCTTCCAGGATGCGGCCTTCACCGGCAGCGATGACCTTGCCGCGGGTCTGCTTTTCAGTGGCGCTATCGGGGATAACGATGCCGCCGGCGGAGACACGCTCCTCTTCCAGGCGCTTGACGATGACGCGATCGTGCAGCGGACGCAGTTTGCTCATGGGAAAAACTCCAGCTATGGCTTGAGGTTAGAAAAATTGGCGCCCCGTGGCCGGCCTCTGGGAGGCCTGTGTTAGCACTCGGGAGACATGAGTGCCAATTTTAGCCTCCAAAAAAACCCCTGGTACAGGGGCCGGGCGAGTCTCGGGAAACTTAATGGGGGACTCGCAAGGGCTTTCAAGGGCGATCAACGAAACGACGTAGTTTGGAAATAGGGGTTGGGGATGGGTGCCCCTCGCCATGAGGAAGAAGATGACACGGAACGCAAAAATGCCGACGATGCTGCGTTTCCACTCGATCATCAGGCAAGCCGAGCAGTGAGCACCGAACAGACGTTACGCGAGGAAATCGTCGCCAACGGGTTGAAGCTGACGCCGTCCGGCTTGAGCCAGGGCACGTCGGGCAATCTGAGCATCCGGTTCGAAAGCGGATTCTTGATCACGCCCAGCGGCATGCCCTATGGCGAGGTCACCCCGGACGACGTCGTCTTCGTCGATATGGACGGTCATCACGATCATCCGCGACGCCCGTCGAGCGAGTGGCGCTTTCATCGCGACATCTATATGGCGCGCCCGGATGCCCACGCCATCGTCCACGCCCATCCGCCGTACAGCACGGCGCTGGCGATGTGCCGCATGGACATTCCTGCCGCGCACTACATGATTGCCGTAAGCGGCGGCGACTCGATTCGCTGTTCGGACTATTACACCTACGGCACACAGGCGCTGTCCGATGCTGTGGTGCGCGCACTCGATGGACGGCTCGCCTGCCTGATGGCCAATCACGGCATGATCGCGGTCGGTGCGAACATGGAACAGGCGATGTGGCGTGCAATTGAAGTGGAAACACTGGCAAGGCAATACACGATTGCCCTGCAAATCGGAAAACCCATCATGTTGCGCGATAACGAAGTGACGCAGGTGATCGAGAAATTCGGAAATTACGGCTTGATGTCGAAGAAGTAGCGAGCCATCCCATGACCGACCCAAAAACCGTTCTGCTGTGCTATTGCACCTGCCCCGACGCCGCCAGCGCGCAACGTTTGGCCGATGCCTTGGTGAATGAAGCGCTGGCCGCATGCGTCAATCGCGTGCCCGGCATCCAGTCGACCTATCGCTGGCAAGGCAAGGTCATCACTGACACCGAGGAACTGTTGTTGATCAAGACCACCGCAGAACGCTTCGATGCGCTCAAGACACGCGTGCTTGCCTTGCATCCCTACGACGTGCCGGAAGTGATCGCCGTTCCTATCGAGCAGGCGCATGCGCCTTATCTGGACTGGATTCGCGACGCTGTAAAAAACTGACGCACAACGCCGCTACATACATTCTCGCAAACAGGATTGGGATCATGATCGATCTTTATTTCGCCGCTACACCGAACGGCCTGAAAGCCAAACTGTTTCTAGAAGAAGCGCAGCTGCCGTATCGCGTGAACCCGGTCGCCCTAAGCAAGGGTGAGCAATTTAAGCCCGAATATCTGGCGATTTCGCCGAACAACAAGATTCCCGCGATCATCGATCACGATCCGCTCGGTACCGATAAGCCTGTAAAAATGTTCGAATCGGGCGCGATTCTGCTTTATCTCGCCGAGAAGATCGGGCGTTTCATTCCCAAAGACATCCAAGGGCGCACGCAAGTGCTCGAATGGCTGTTCTGGCAGATGGCCGGGCTTGGACCGATGGCTGGCCAGATCGGACACTTCAATATCTACGCGCCCGAAAAAGTGCCGTATGCGATCGATCGCTATACGCGCGAAGTGGCACGTCTTTATGGTGTACTCAATCAACGTTTGGAAGGCCGTTCGTTTATTGTGGACGAACTGTCGATTGCAGATATCGCCTGCTATCCGTGGATCGTGCCGCATCAAGCGCACGGACAGAACCTCGACGATTTCCCGCATCTGAAACGCTGGTTCGACACCATAGCCGCTCGGCCCGCGACGATTCGCACCTACGAAGGCGTCGAAAATGTCTACACGCCCAAACACGGTGCACTGACCGAGGAAGAGCGTCGCGTGCTGTTTGGTCAAGGCGCCAAGCGCTAACGAATACTGCTGACAGGTTCTGTCACCAGCGGGATATACATTGCCGACATGGATGCAACCGAGCGCCACGCGATGAAGAAATCCGACGCTGTCGAACTCTTGCTGCTAGGTGCCATTTGGGGAGCCTCGTTCCTGTTCATGCGCATGGGCGCCAATGAATTCGGCGGCATGGCATTGGCGGGCGTTCGTGCGATTGGCGCAACGATCTGCTCGATCCCGCTGCTTTTCTCGCGCCGGCGGCGCATCGAACTGCGCAAGCACTGGTTTTCGGTCGCGCTTATCGGCCTCGCCAATTCGGCCCTCCCGTTTGTGTTTTTTTCCTACGCAGCGCAAAGCCTCCCGTCGGGTTTGTCGGCGATCTTCGATGCGATTGCACCGCTGCTCGTCGCCGCATCCGGCTGGCTCTGGTTGGGCGAGAAACTCGATGCGCCGCGCGTCAGCGGTCTGGTGATCGGCTTTGCTGGCGTGGTGTGGCTGATCGGCGGCTCGATAGGTTTTGGCCATGGCGGCGCAACGGCCGTCTGGGCCATGGCGGCATGCGTTGCGGCTAACGTCTGCTACACGTTCGGCGCGCATTACAGTCATCGTCGTTTGCAGGAGGTTTCGCCACTGACCGTCGCCACTGGCAGCCAGATGGCCGCCGCGGTGATGCTGCTGCCGTTCACCATCTGGTTGTGGCCGGCCAAATCGCCCTCGACGGAAGCCTGGATCGCCGCGATCGGACTGGCGGCAATCTGTACGTCGCTCGCTTACATACTTTTTTACGGATTGCTGGCGCGTATCGGCTCGGCAAAATCGATGGCCGTGCTGTACCTGATTCCCGTATTCGGCGTGTTATGGGGTGCGCTGTTCCTCCATGAAAGGATCACGCTGCCGATGGCAGGCGGTTGCATCCTTATCCTGCTCGGTGTGGCACTCACCACCGGCATGCTTCATCCGAAGGCTGCGCCGGCAGAACCGGCCTCTGCGGTAGAAAAGGCATAACGACGCAGCGCCGGCGTCGGTGCGCCTCAAGCTGAGCCATAATCTGCCGTATTCGCGTACCCCGGCGCGACCCCCTCCTGGAGCTGCAATGCGCTCGCTTTTTCAACACCGCGCTGTTCTTTGTCTGTTTGCTTTGATCGCGCTGCTTACACTCATCCCGGCCGCGTCGGCGCAGAATGGCACCGAAAATCTTCTGCCCGTGACCGAAGCGTACAAACTTTCGGCCGACGCCAGCACGCCCGGCGTCGTGAAACTGCATTGGACGATCGCGCCCGATTACTACCTTTATCGCGGCCGCATGAATTTCAAAGGCGGCGACGGCGTCACGCTCGGCACCGCGCAGCTTCCCGATGGCGAAAAGCACGACGATCCGTATCTGGGTCCGGTCGAGACGTATCACCACGGCATCGACGCCACGATTCCCTACACGCTCGCACCCGGCACCACGCACCTTACGTTGAGCGTGCGCTATCAGGGTTGCCACGAAACCGATCCGAAGATCTGCTATCCGCCGCATACCGAACAATTGGATCTTCCCGTTCCAGGCGCCGCCAATGCGCCAACGAACAAACTGGGCGATTTGTTGAAATCGCCGTCGCAGCTTGCCGTGGGCGGCAACGGCGCGGCGTTACCTGCGGAGCAGGCGTTTCACTTCGACGCCATCGCGCAATATCCGCATCACCTGTTGATTCGCTGGACGATGGCGAAGGGCTATTACCTCTATCGCGACAAGACCACGCTGACGGTAAAGAACGCACCGAATGTTGCGCTGACGCCCGCGTGGCCCGCAGGCGAGATGCATACGGATGCAAATTTCGGCAATACCACCGTTTACTTCGGCGACATCACCGTGCCCGTCAGCGTGAACGGCGATTTGTCGGGACTGAAAACGCTGGACATCGCTGCCAGTTTTCAAGGTTGTCAGGATGGCGGTGTGTGTTATCCGGTGATGACGCGCGACGCGAGCGTCGGCCTGGGTAGTGCTGCGCAAACAACCGGGCAAGCCGCCGAGAATCCGGCACCCGAGATGCCACCCGCCAGCGCGGGCGGTGCTTCGGCGAGTTTGCTATACCAGTTATTGCTCGCAGTGCTCGGCGGCTTGGTTCTCAATCTGATGCCGTGCGTATTGCCGGTTCTGTCGATCAAGGCAGTGGGCATTTTGGAGAGCGGCGATAATCTCGCGCGCCGTCGCACACACGCACTGATGTATACCGCCGGCGTGCTGATCAGCTTCGTGGCGCTTGGGCTGGTGATTATCGCGTTGAAGACGGCGTGGGGCGCGCACCTGCAAAATCCACTGGTCGTTGCGGTGCTGTCGCTGGTGATGCTTGCTGTCGCGTTGTCGATGTCGGGCGTGGTGCAGTTCGGCGCATCGCTGGGCAACACCGGCAGCTCGCTTGCCAATCGCTCAGGTCCTATCGGTGATTTCTTCACGGGCGTGTTGGCCGTGGTGGTCGCCAGCCCCTGCACCGCACCGTTCATGGGCACCGCGCTGGCCTACGCATTGGTTGCGCCGACGTTGAACGCGATGGCTGTTTTCTTTGCGCTTGGTTTAGGTCTCGCGCTGCCATTTCTCGCGATCGGTTTCATACCCGCCTTGTCGCGATGGCTGCCGCGTCCCGGACGCTGGATGGAAACGCTCAAGGAAATACTGGCGTTCCCCATGTATCTCACCGCAGCGTGGCTGGCGTGGGTGCTTGCACATCAACGTGGCGCCGACGCAGTGGGCCTGCTGATGGTTGCCGCCGTGCTGCTCGCCATGACGCTGTGGTGGTTTGAACGCAGCCGCGGGCGTGGATTGTTCAGCCGCGCGTGGGTGGTGGTGTTCGCGCTCTTCACGCTCGCCCCGCTCTATTACCTCAGCACACTGCCTGCGACGGCACACGCTGCCGAGACGTCGAGCGGTGTCGTCGCTTATTCGCCGGAAAAACTCGATGCGCTACGCAAAGCGGGCACCCCCGTTTTTGTGGACATGACGGCCGACTGGTGCGTCACTTGCAAGGCGAACGAGCACACAGTGCTCGATGGCGATGCTTTCCAGGCACTCCTCAAACGCACCGGCACCGTCTATATGAAAGGTGATTGGACCGACGTGAACCCGACGATTTCGGCGTTCCTGGAGCAGTACCACTCACCGGGCGTTCCTCTGTATGTGGTGTTCCCCAAGAACGGTGGCCCGGGTCACGCGTTGCCGACGGTGCTGACTGAATCGCTGGTCGAGGATGCCGTGAACGAGGCGGCGAAGTGACCAACCTAGAGATCGCTACGCCGGCCGCACTTCAGCGAGCGCGCCGACCCTCATGCTGAGCCGCCCAAACCTAATCATTCTCGGCCTAGCCGTGCTGGCCGCCATCGGCGGCGGCTGGCTGCAGCACGAAAGTCAGGTGGCGCGCACGCCGCCCGGCGTTGATGTCGCGAACGTCGGCGATCTTCGTCCAGATCTGGCTCTCACGGGTCTCGATGGCAAGCTGCATCATCTCTCCGAATTTCATGCCCAACGGGTGCTGATCAATTTTTGGGCAAGCTGGTGCGTGCCCTGCCTGGCCGAAATGCCGACGCTAAATACGGCGCAGCATAACTTCGCCGATCAGGGAGCCATCGTGCTGGGTATAGCGATGGATGACCCTGAACATGTCCATAGCTTTCTCAGTGCCCATCCGGTGGACTATCCGATCCTGCTCGGCCGGCTCGACTCGCCGAGCACCTCGCTCCGTCTCGGCGACACCGACGAAGTTTTACCTTTCAGCGTGCTGCTGGATGCCCATGGACGAATCGTAGCGATGCGCCGCGGTCCGCTCGAACCTTCGCAACTCGGCAAATGGCTGTCCCCGGGAACCGCGCCGTAGCGCGGTTTGCAGCCCACATACGTCGACGCACGGTTTCTAAGTCACTTCTCCGTCAAACATCGCCGATCTGCGCCGAACTGGACAATATTGGCGGCACCTAGCACACTGCGCGGATTCCGAGGCGCCGGGGCTGCCTGGAGCTGTTATGGCGAAGCTGCTGGTCCTGCACGGACCCAACCTCAACCTGCTTGGTGTGCGCGAACCGGACGTCTACGGCCGGGAGACGCTGGCGGACATCAATACCCGCCTGGCGCAGCTCGCCCAGAAGGCCGGCCACGAGCTGGCCTGGTATCAGTCCAACGCCGAGCACGAGCTGATCGGCCGCATTCACCAGGCCCGGGACGAGCAGATCGCGTTTATCCTGATCAATCCAGGCGCTTTTACCCACACCAGCGTTGCCCTGCGCGACGCCCTGGCCGCGGTCGCCATCCCCTTTATCGAGCTGCACATGAGCAACGTGCACGCCCGCGAGCCGTTCCGGCATCACTCTTACCTGTCCGATCTCGCCGTGGGCGTGATTACCGGCTTCGGCAGCGACAGCTATCGCCTGGCGCTGCAAGCCGCGGTTTCGAAACTTGAACCGAAACCGGCTGACTAGACAACACCTACCGTTTCCTTTCATTCCCTTTACCGTCAAGCCACCAAGCTGTGGCCCCAGACCCAAAGAAGGCAAGCCCGATGGATCTGCGAAAGATCAAAAAACTGATCGACCTCCTCGAGGAATCGAACCTCGCCGAACTGGAAATCAAAGAGGGCGAAGAAGTCGTCCGTTTGTCGCGCGTACCCAAGGGTGGCGTCAACGTCGCCGCTGCACCGGCGCCTGCGCCCGTGATGCACGCACCGGCACCGGTTGCGCAGGTCACGCCCGTCGCTGCGGCTGACGCAGGCGCACCGAATCTGCCTGCCGGCCATGTCGTGAAGGCGCCCATGGTGGGCACGTTCTACGCCTCCGCCAGCCCGGGCGCTGCGGCGTTCGTGAAGGTGGGTCAGCAGGTGAAGGCCGGCGAGACGCTGGGCATCATCGAAGCGATGAAGATGTTCAATCAGATCGAAGCCGATGTGGGCGGCACGGTGCAGGCCATCCTGGTCGAGAACGGGCAGCCGGTGGAATTCGATCAGCCGATGTTCGTGATCGCTTAAATGGCCTGACGACTACTATGCAGAAGCTCGAAAAAGTCGTTATCGCCAATCGCGGCGAAATCGCGTTGCGCATCCTGCGTGCGTGCCATAGCCTCGGTATACGAACCGTGGCCGTGCACTCCACGGCAGATCGCAACCTCAAGCATGTCGGTCTGGCAGACGAAGCGATCTGCATTGGCCCGGCACCATCGATCGACAGTTACCTCAACATTCCGCGCATCATCGCTGCAGCGGAAATCACCGACGCCAACGCGATTCATCCCGGCTACGGCTTCCTTGCCGAACGCGCGGACTTCGCCGAGCAGGTGGAACAATCCGGCTTCATCTTCATCGGACCTACCGCCGATGTGATTCGCCTGATGGGCGACAAGGTCGAAGCGATTCGCGCGATGAAATCCGCCGGCGTTCCTTGCGTGCCCGGCTCAGGCGGCCCGCTCGGCGACAGCGTGGAAGAAAACGTTCGCATTGCGCGCGAGATCGGCTATCCGGTGATCATCAAGGCATCGGGCGGTGGCGGCGGTCGCGGTATGCGCGTTGTGCGCACAGAAGCGCATCTGGGCAACGCCATCACCATGACCAAGCAGGAAGCCAAGGCGGCGTTCGGCAACGATCAGGTGTACATGGAGAAGTTTCTGGAGAATCCGCGTCACGTGGAAATCCAGGTGCTCGCCGACGGTCAAGGCAATGCCATCCATCTTGGCGAACGCGATTGCTCCATGCAGCGCCGTCACCAGAAAGTAGTCGAAGAAGCGCCTGCACCGGGCATCACGCCGGAACTGCGCGCGCAGATCGGCAAAGTGTGCGTGGACGCCTGTTTGCGCATCGGCTATCGCGGCGCAGGCACGTTCGAATTCCTCTTCGAAAACGGCCGTTTCTACTTCATCGAAATGAACACGCGTATTCAGGTCGAGCATCCGGTAACCGAACTCATTACCGGCGTGGATCTCGTACGCGAGCAATTGCGGATTGCCGCAGGCGAAAAACTTTCGATCAAGCAGGAAGACATCGAGATTCAGGGTCATGCGATCGAATGCCGCATCAACGCGGAAGATCCGGAGACCTTCGTGCCCTCGCCCGGCACGGTGAAACGTTTCGAGGCACCGGGCGGTCCAGGTGTGCGCGTCGATACTCACCTGTACGACGGCTACAAGATTCCGCCGAATTACGATTCGATGATCGGCAAAATCATCGTGCACGGTCCGGATCGCGAAACGGCGATTGCGCGCATGCGTCTCGCGCTGGCCGAAACGGTTATCGAAGGCGTGAAGTGCAACGTGCCGCTGCAGCAGCGCATCATGAATGATGTGGGCTTCCAGCAAGGTGGGCAGAACATCCACTATCTGGAAAAGCGCATGGCGGAGCATAAGGAACATCCGCATAGCGGGCATTGAGTGCGGGGGGCCGTCCTCCACTTTGCCTCAACGTCATTCCGGCGCAGGCCGGAATCCAGTCCAAAAATGCTGTGCATAGCACTCAAAATAATTTGTTCTGTGTGCTTCACACGATTTATTACGACTGGATTCCGGCCTGCGCCGGAATGACGTGGAGGCGCAGTCAACTGCGTCGCAAGATTCGACCATCGCCCTATCCCTGCGCGCAGGGGGCGAGAGACAATCCTCGCACCACCCGCTTCCCGGTACATCCATGCCCTGGCTCGAACTCTCCCTGATCGCCCGTGCCGAACAGCAGCCCCGCGTGGAGGAAGCGCTGGACGATCTGGGCGCGCTGTCGATCACGCTGCAGGACGCCGACGCACAGACGCCCGATGAACAGGCGATCTTCGAACCCGGCGTAGGCGAGCTGCCGCTGTGGCCGACGATCACGCTCAACGCCCTGTTCGAGGCAGGCACCGATCGTCGCGGCCTCACAGAGGCCCTGAGCGAACTGCTTCCGTGGTTGGAACCCGATCAACTGAACTTTCGCGACGTCGCGGATGAAGACTGGGAACGCGCGTGGATGGACCAATTCAAGCCGATGCCCTTCGGGAGGCGGCTATGGATCTATCCGTGGAACATCGAGCCACCCCACGACGACAGCGTGATCGTGCGCCTGGACCCTGGCCTGGCGTTTGGCAGCGGCACGCATCCCACCACGGCGCTTTGCCTTGAATGGCTCGATGGCCTCGACCTCGCGGGCAAGCGCGTCATCGACTTCGGTTGCGGCTCGGGCATTCTTGCCATTGCGGCACTCAAGCTCGGCGCCGGATCGGCGATTGGCGTGGACAACGATCCGCAAGCGCTCACTGCGTCGGCCGACAATGCCGAACGCAACGAAGTCGCCGATCGTCTTGCCTTGTTCCTACCTGAGGATTTCGCCGGCGAACCGGCCGACGTTTTCGTTGCAAACATTCTTGCCGGACCGCTTGGCGATCTCGCCCCCATCTTCGCCGCCACTGCAAAACCCGGCGCACCATTTGCCATCTCCGGCATCTTGCAAGGACAACAAGACGAGCTGCTGGCGCGTTATGCCGAATGGTTCGAAGCATTGCGTGTCGACACACGCGAAGATTGGGTGCGCATCAGCGGCCATCGTCGCGCGTGATGGAACGGATCATGCGATGGCTTTGCTAAGCTTGCCCGATATAGGTCAAAGCGCACCGCATGTATACGCAATGCCCTGAATGTCTATCCGTGTTTTCAGTGGATGCGCGAACCATCGCGCAGGCGCATGGCTTTGTCTTGTGCGGACATTGCGGCGCGGGTTTCGATTGCATCGCCACGCTCGCCGATCAGTTGCCACCGGAACCATTCAACGAGCTGCCCTCACACGAGCCGGGCGTGGAGCCGCCACGCGTGGAATTGGTGGTTTACCGGCCGCAGCCAAAGATGTCGCCAGTCGTTGTCGCCAATGAAATGCCAACGCGCGATGACTTTGCGGACCTGGTCGTCACACCACGTTTTGCACGTGATCGGCGCAAGGAAAAACCACGTCGCTGGCCCTGGATTTCAGCTTGTTTTCTGCTGTTTTTTGGCCTTCTTGGGCAGCTCGGCTGGGCATTGCGCGACACGCTGGTTGCCGATCCAACGATGGGGCCGCTACTTCAGCAAGCTTGCGCTACGCTGAATTGCGCGCTGCCACCGGTGCGTGATGTCGGCAAATTGCGCTTGCTGGCACGTGACGTGCAGACGCATCCCACTGTTCCCAATGCGTTGCTAATCAGCGCCAGCGTACGGAACGATGCGGCCTTTACGCAACCGTGGCCCGTTGTCACGATTCGATTGTCCGATGCAAATGGCAAAGTCATCGCCATGCGTCGTTTGAATCCATCCGAATACCTCGATGATGTTGATGCACTGCGACGCGGGATTGGCCCTGGCGCAACCTCCGCGTTGATCTTTGAGGTGGAAGACCCCGGCCATCAGGCCGTCGCTTTTGACCTGGGGTTCGAATAAAGCGTCCTTAGTGCCTGTTCGGCATAGTCTTATGATTTTTCTTGCCGCAAGGCTCTTAATTTTGTCCACGAGCGCGAGTACACTCGACCCCTCGCGCTACACAAAGCACGAGCTATTGACCCGCCGCAAACGCGGTAACTGCCATAAGCATGGCGACGACCTATGCAGCCGTCGCGTGAGTACGTGAGGGGAAATGTCCTTGAACGCTGTCAGACTGCCTGTCAACGAGGCCATTAATGATTCCTCGTCGCAGAGCGCATTGAGTGAATGCGTAAGCCGTACTGTGCGGCGTTACCTTGCGGACATCGGTGACACGCCGTGCGACGAAGGTTTGCACGCGCTCGTCATTCGCGAAGTCGAAGGTCCGTTGCTGCGCGAAGTGCTTGCGTTTCATGACGGCAATCAAAGTCGCGCTGCTGCCGTGCTCGGCATCAATCGCGCAACGTTGCGCAAGAAGCTGTCCGCTCACGGCCTTCTCTGAGGCAACGTTCTTCCACAGCCGCTCTTCGACGGCGTTTAGCCGTCCAAACGCAATCGATTAGACGAACAGCATCCGCTGCCTAGCCGCGCTATAATGCGCGGCTTTACCGCACCGGAAACCGCCATGTCCGCACCCGCCGTCACCCCCATTCGCCGCGCGCTGATCAGCGTTTCGGACAAGACTGGGCTGATCGAACTGGGGGGGCGCCTAGCCACGGCAAAGGTGGAGTTGCTCTCCACCGGCGGCAGCGCCAAAACCCTGCGCGAGGCGGGTATTCCGGTCAAGGACGTCAGCGATATCACGGGCTTTCCGGAGATCATGGACGGCCGCGTAAAGACCCTGCATCCGAAGGTTCACGGGGGGCTGTTAGGCCGCCGCGGGATCGATGACGCGGTCATGACCGAACTGGGCATCGAGCCCATCGACCTTCTCGTGCTGAACCTCTACCCCTTCGAAGCCACGGTGGCCAAACCGGACTGCACGCTGGAACAGGCGATCGAAAATATCGATATCGGCGGTCCGGCCATGCTTCGCTCCGCAGCGAAGAACTGGAGCGACGTCGGCGTGCTGACATCGCCCGATCAATATGACGAAGTACTGAGCGAAATCGAACAGCACGGCGGTCTGAGTCGCGCGACGCGTTTCAAACTGTCAGTGGCGGCGTTCAATCGCGTGTCCAATTACGACGGCGCGATCAGCGATTACCTCTCCGGAGTACAGCTCGACGAAGCACACCATACGGTTGCCGGTCACGACGCATTCCCGGGCCAGGCAAACGGTCGCTTCGTGAAAGTTATGGATCTTCGTTACGGCGAAAATCCACACCAGCAAGCTGCGTTTTACCGTGACCTGTATCCTGCGCCCGGCACGTTGGCCACGTTCCGCCAGTTGCAAGGCAAGGAGCTATCCTTCAACAACATTGCCGATTCGGATGCAGCGTGGGAATGCGTGCGCAGCTTTACCAAGCCCGCATGCGTCATCGTCAAGCATGCCAATCCGTGTGGCGTCGCGGTCAGTCTCGAAGGTATTCGTCGCGCGTACGACCTCGCATTCCAAACCGATCCCACGTCGGCGTTCGGCGGCATCATTGCGTTCAATCGTGAGGTGGACGGCGACACGGCACGCTCGATCGTCGATCGCCAATTCGTGGAAGTCGTATTGGCGCCCGGTTATGCGGACGACGCACTGAAAGCATTCAGCAAGAAAACGAATGTGCGCGTGCTCGAAATTCCGGTCCCGAAGGAGGCCGAGCTGAGCGAAGCGCATCCGGGCAACGATGTGCGTCGTGTGGGCTCCGGCTTGCTCATCCAGACCGCGGACCGCGGCATGATCACGGCCAACGATTTGAAGATCGTCACGCGCCGCACGCCGACAGCAGAAGAGGTCAACGACCTGATTTTCGCCTGGAAAGTGGCGAAATACGTCAAGAGCAATGCCATTGTGTATGCACGCAATCGCCAGACCATCGGCATCGGCGCCGGCCAGATGAGCCGCGTCTACAGTGCGCGCATCGCGGGTATCAAGGCGGCAGACGAGAAGCTTGAAGTGCGCGGCTCGGTCATGGCGTCCGATGCGTTTTTCCCGTTCCGCGACGGCATCGATGCCGCCGCCGCAGCGGGTATTCGCGCCGTGATTCAGCCGGGCGGCTCCATGCGCGATGGCGAAGTGATTGCCGCTGCCGATGAACACGATATGGCGATGGTCTTCACCGGCATGCGCCATTTCCGGCACTGATATCGCGCAACCGCTTATTCGGTGGCGGCAATCTTCGTCACATCACTCCTCTTGCGTGAATTAACGTTGGCGCGTTCCGCATAGCGACGCGCCAGAACCGCACACGTCATCAACTGCATCTGATGGAACAACATGATCGGCAACACGATCATGCCCAGGGCGTGGGCGGGGAAAAGCACTTTCGCCATCGGTACGCCACTGGCCAAACTCTTCTTCGAACCGCAGAACACGATCGTGATTTCATCGTCGCGATCAAACCCAAGGGCGCGCGAACCGTAACGCGTGATCAGCAACGCCGCCGCCAGCAACACGGCGTTGACGATCAGCAGACCGCCCAACACCGGCAACGGCAAGTGCTTCCACAAGCCTTGCAGCACCGCCGCACTGAACGCAGTGTAGACCACCAGCAAGATCGAGCCCTGATCGACCAGGCCGATCAACGGACGGTGACGCGATACCCAGCCGCCAATCCAACGCTGCGAAATCTGACCGGCCACGAACGGCACGAACAGTTGCAACACGATCTCGCCGACCGATTCCCATGACATCGCACCCTGCCCGTGCGCCTGCAGCACCAAGCCTGTCAGCAACGGCGTGATCGCGATGCCGAGGAGACTCGACGCCGATGCCGAACACACCGCGGCCGATACGTTGCCGCGCGCAATCGACGTAAACGCAATCGACGACTGCACCGTGGACGGCAACGTGCAAAGGAACAGGATGCCGACGTAAAGCGAGGGCGTCACCAGCGGTGAAAGCACAGGCTTCAGCAACAGACCCAACACCGGAAACAACACAAAGGTGCTCGCCAGCACCGTCAGATGCAGCCGCCAGTTGGTTAACCCCGCGACCACGGCCTCGCGCGAGAGCTTCGCACCGTGCAAGAAAAACAGTAGCGCGATGGCCACGTCGGTCAGCAACTCGAAGGCGTTGGCGGTGACGCCGCGGCATGGCAGCAGGCTTGCCGTGATCACCGTGGCGATCAGGCAGAGGGTGAAGTTGTCCGGTAGGAAGCGGCGCAGAGTGCTCATGGCGAATGCCCCGTTCGGCGACCCGATCAAAGGAAGATGGTCGCTATTTCACCGCCGCCCCATTGATAAATCAAATCGTTTTATTGTATTCATTGATGCTATATGAGTATGAATATCAGCCTCCGGCAGCTCAGGGCCTTTCTGGCGGTGGCCCGCCAGCGCCACTTTCGGCGCGCGGCGGACAATCTGCACCTGAGCCAGCCGGCCGTCAGCCGGCACGTCGCCGAGCTGGAATCGGAGTTGGGCGTGCGGTTGTTCGATCGAAACACGCGCGAAGTAGTCCCTACCGAGGCGGGCCGTTATCTGGAGAGCGCCATCGAGCGTGTGCTCGATGAGCTGGAAGGCGTGCTGGAGCACGTGCACTCCGAAGGTGAACGTAAACGCGGAAAAGTCCGTGTCGCCTCGGTACCCACGTTGTCGGCAAGCCTGATGCCTGCATGCATCGCCGATTGCGCCCGCGACTATCCGGAGCTGACCATTCAATTGCACGATCAGGCACAAACCTTGGTGCTCGACAGCGTTCGCGGCGGCGAAGTCGATTTCGGCATCGCCATCGATCCGCCCGAAAGCGGCGAGTTCGATTGCGAAACCATCATGCGCGATCCGTTTTGCCTTGCCTGCCGTCCGGATCATCCGTTTGCAAAACTGAAAACCGTCGCATGGGAAAAACTGCAGGGACAGCCGCTGATCCTGCTCGATTACTCATCCGGCAGCCGCCCTCTCATCGACGCGACACTGCGCAAATACGGTGTCGAAGCAAACGTCGTTCAACAAACCGGCCACACTTATACGGCGTTCCGCATGGTGGAAGCAGGCCTGGGCATCAGCATCACGCCCGCGCTTTCCGCGCCGCCCGCATCGCTCGCGATGCGTCCGCTGACACCGAAGGAACAGCGCACGGTGATGCTGATCCATCGTCGTCATCGCTCACTTTCACCGTTGGCGGCGTTGGTGTGGAATCGTCTGCGCGAACTTGCGGCGAAGGGAACGCTCACGTCGTATTGAGCGCGTGACCTTTAGGCTGTTTTCTCCACCAGGAGGATGTCTCATGCGCTACGAGCTTTACTACTGGACTGGTATTCAGGGCCGCGGCGAATTCGTGCGACTGGCATTGGAGGACGCAGGCGCCGATTACATCGATGTCGCGCGCAAACGCGGTGACAGCGCTATGATGCCGTTCCTTCGCGGCAAATATGATGGCGGATTACCCTTCGCGCCGCCGTTTCTCAAAGCCGGGCGACTGGTGATCGCGCAAACCGCCACGATTCTCGCTTACCTGGGCCCGCATCTTGGCTTGGTGCCCGGCGGACAGGCGGCAGAAATGTATGCGCAACAGCTGCAACAGACCATCACCGATATCGTTGTGGAAGTGCACGACACGCATCACCCCATTTCTGCGAGCCAATACTACGAACAACAACGCGCCGCCGCGAAAAAGCGCGCGAAGTTTTTCTGCGACGAACGCATCCCTAAATATCTCGATTATTTCGAAAGCGTGATTGAGCGCGGCAACGGAAGGCAGGCATTGAGCCGACATTCGTATGTCGACTTGTCGCTCTTCCAGCTCGTTAGCGGATTGGACTACGCATTTCCGAACGCCATGCGCCGGATGCAGAAACGTATTCCACGCTTGCGTGCACTGACCGAACGCATTGCCGAACGCCCGAATATTGCCGCATACCTACAATCACCGCGCCGCATTGCGTTCAACCAGGACGGCATTTTTCGGCACTATCCAGCGCTGGATCCAAAAATCTGATCCACACCGTGCCGCGACTAAAACAGCGCAATCACCAATGAACCGGCCACAATCAACACGCCACCCACGAGCACCGGCCAGGTTGGCTTCTCGCCCAGGATGAGCAGCCCAAGCACGATCACTATCGCAACGCTTAGCTTATCGATCGGAGCAACCTTGCTGACCGGACCCAATTGCAGCGCGCGGTAATAGCAAAGCCAGGAAAGTCCGGTCGCAATGCCCGAGAGCACGAGAAACAACCAGCTATGCCACGGCAACCCGGTGGGCTTGGCCCATTCCGCGCGGAGGCTGAGAATGCCTGCCGTCACGCCGAGAATCACCAGCGTGCGGATGAACGTGGCGAGATTGGAATTGATCCCGGCAACGCCCAGTTTGCCGAACAGCGCCGTGAGCGCTGCAAAGAACGCCGAGCCCAGAGCGAACAGCAACCAGCTTTCGCGGATGTTCATGCCCGCTCCGGGGAAACGAAACGATAAGAGGATTATGTACCGTTATCGCCGTTGTCTTCCGACGATTCGGCCGACGCCGGCTTGCTCTTGCCCCACTGGATAAGGCGGTACTGCACCGGCTTCACCGGCGGCTGACCATTGGGATCGAGCATATGGCCGTCCGGATCGACCGTATAAACCTGCTGCGGACCGTACTTGGGCGTCACCACCACCATGTAGACGTGACCGTTCTGGCGATACTCCTGAATGGTGTTGTCGCCTTCCTGATGCACCGCCACTTCCGGCGGCGGCGGGCGGTTGGCATCCTGATTGGTCTGACCCGGCATCTTCGGCATCGGGATCGGCTTGCTCGCCATGTGGCTGGGCTCAAGCTCGGCCGGCGTGGATGCCGGCGCGTTCGCCGTGGTGCTGGCCGACATCGGTTCCTTGGAAGGATTGACACCCGGATCGTTCATCCCCGGCGGCGGTGGCGCGGGAGCGAAGTGCGGCTGGGCGGTCGAGGAGGACGATGTCTGCGCAAACGCTGGCGCCGCGGCCAGGACAGAAAGGACAAGCAGGCAGGCAGCGTGTTTCATGGCGAAGACCTCGTTGGGGAAACGGATCATACCAGCGCGGCCTTCACCGCCTCGTGAACCGGTGCCCGCCGCCATCATGCGAGAATGTGCGAATGCCAAACCTGACGCTTATCGACGGCTCCTCCTACCTCTACCGCGCCTTCCACGCGCTGCCGCCACTGAGCAATGCCAAGGGCGAACCCACGGGAGCGCTGTTCGGCGTGGTCAACATGCTACGCACCACGCTCAAGGCCAGACCCGATTACGTCGCCTTCGTCAGCGATGCTTCCGGCCCGACATTTCGCAATGTCCTGTACGACAAGTACAAGGCCAATCGCCCGCCCATGCCGGACGAATTGCGCGCGCAGATCGAACCCATGCTGGCCATCGTCGGCGCATTGGGTTTTCCAATTCTGCGCGTCACCGGCGTGGAAGCCGACGATGTCATCGGCACGCTTGCCAAGCAAGCTCACGAACATGGCATCGATGTGCTGATTTCCACCGGCGACAAGGATCTCGCACAACTCGTGCGTCCCGGTATCAAGCTGATCAACACGATGACCAACACCACCATGGACAACGCTGGCGTGGTCGAAAAGTTCGGCGTAAAGCCCGAGCAGATCATCGACTTCCTCAGCCTTACCGGCGACACGGTCGACAACGTACCCGGCGTCACCAAGTGTGGCCCGAAGACCGCGGCAAAATGGCTTGCAGAATATGGCTCGCTCGACGGCGTGATTGCCAACGCGGACAAGATCGGCGGCAAGATCGGCGAGTATTTGCGCGAAGCGCTTCCGTCGCTGCCGCTTTCGCGCGAACTGGTGACGATCAAGCTCGATGTACCGCTCGACAAGTCCGTCAAGGATCTGACACTGCGCGAGCGCGATGCCAACGCGCTGCGCGAACTGTTCACACGCTACGAATTCAAGGCGGCATTGAAGGAACTGGACAGCGCCGCTGCCGATACCACGTCACCCTCGCCCCCGGCGCCAGCAACAGCGATCGACACAGCGCCTGTTGCACCGTCGCATACCGAAGCGATGCCCGCCGTCGAATTGAGCGGTCCCGGCAATTACGAACTGGTCACGACGCAAGCGCAGTTCGATGCATGGCTTGAGCGCATCAAGGATGCACCGCTGATCGCGTTCGACACCGAAACGACGGGTCTGGATCCGATGCGTGCCGACATCGTGGGATTGAGCCTGTCCGTGCAACCTGGCCACGCGTGCTACATCCCGCTCACACACGATTATCCTGGCGCACCCCAGCAATTGCCGCGCGATAAAGTGCTTGCCGCGATCAAGCCGATCATGGAAGACCCGCGGCGACCGAAAGTCGGTCAGCATGCCAAGTACGACATGAACATCCTGTCGCTCTATGGCATCACCGTGCAGGGGCTCAAGCACGACACGATGCTGGAATCGTACGTGTGGAACGCGACGGCAACCCGTCACGACATGGATTCGCTCGCCACCAAATACCTCAGCTACGAAACCGTGAAGTACGAGGAAGTCGCAGGCAAAGGCGCGAAGCAGATTTCCTTCTCGCAAGTCGATCTTGAAACCGCCTGCCGCTACGCCGCCGAA
>NZ_DATHMR010000143.1:0-4539 GCF_035486915.1 Dyella sp.
CATGGCGTGGCGGTCGCTGGGTGGGTGTGGGCGGTCACTGGGAGCGTGGGCGTCCGGGTTACCACTATGTGCACCCGCATTGGGTTCAGGGCGGCGGCGGCTGGCACTTCAGCGCCGGTGTCTGGGTTGCCGGTTAATTCGCATCGCTCGAAAGCTAGAAAAAGCCCCGCTTCTGCGGGGCTTTTTTTTGATACGTGAAGGATGCCGATGGCGTTATTCGTTGTGGCAGCCCACGGTGATTTGCTGCGGCGCATCAGCGCCGTTCCCCGAGTCGTACTAAACTTAGTCGGCTAACTCGCCGCCCCAGCTTCCTGCTGGGGCTTTGAGTTTCAGGCGTCAGGTCCTTGGCGGGGCCCAAACGCTTCCAATAAGTGGTTGCCTTCCCCGGCACCGTCATACGTGGAGTTCAAGTTCCAATGATTTTCGAAACCATCGCCAAAACAGGCCACGAAGAAGTCGTCTACTGCCATAACAAAGACGCAGGCCTGAAGGCCATCATTGCGATTCATAACACGGTGCTGGGTCCGGCACTCGGCGGCCTGCGCATGTGGCCGTACAAGACCGAGCAGGATGCCGTAAACGACGTGCTCCGTCTGTCGCGTGGCATGACGTACAAGAACGCTGTCGCCGGCCTGAACCTGGGCGGTGGCAAGGCGGTGATCATCGGCGATCCGTCGAAAGACAAGTCCGAAGCGCTGTTCCGCGCGTTCGGCCGTTTCGTCAACTCGCTCAACGGCCGTTACATCACGGCGGAAGACGTGGGTATCGACGTGAACGACATGGAATATGTATTCCGCGAAACCGAATACGTGACTGGCGTGCATCAGGTGCATGGCGGTTCGGGCGATCCCTCGCCGTTCACCGCGTACGGCACGCTGCAGGGCTTGATGGCCGCGCTGAACTTCCGCCACGGTAACGAAGACGTGGGCAAATACAGCTACGCCGTGCAAGGCGCCGGCCACGTGGGCAGCGAGTTCATCAAGCTGCTGCGCGAACAGGGCGCGAAGGTGTTCGTCACCGACATCAACAAGGATGCCGTGCAGCGTTGCGTCGATGAGTTGGGCTGCGAAGCCGTGGGTCTGGACGAAATCTACGACGTCGACGCCGACGTGTACTCGCCCTGCGCATTGGGCGGCACCGTCAACGAGCAGACCATCGACCGCATCAAAGCAAAGATCATCTGCGGTGCCGCGAACAACCAGCTGGCCAACGACGCCATCGGCGACGAACTCACCCGCCGCGGCGTGCTGTACGCGCCGGACTATGCCGTGAACGCTGGCGGCGTGATGAACGTATCGCTGGAAATCGACGGTTACAACCGCGAACGCGCGATGCGCATGATGCGTACGATCTACTACAACCTGGGCCGTATCTTCGAGATCAGCAAGACGGAGAACGTGGCCACTTACAAGGCTGCCGATCGTCTGGCCGAAGAGCGCATCGAGTCCATCGGCAAGATCAAATTGCCGCATATGGGCAATGGCGGTACGCGCTTTGCCGGCCGTATGCGCGGTCAGTAATTCGCTATCGCTGTTTGAAGAAAGAGCCGCCGGTCACCCGGCGGTTTTTTTGTGGCCTATCGTGCCCGCTTTTGATCGTCATTCCGGCGCAAGTCGGAATGACGGCGAGGTTACGAAGCACGTTTTGCTGAACGCATCCGCTCAGTAAAAACTACACCCGCGAGTGTTGAAAACGCCGGCTGCAGGGCCGGTGTTTTTTTACGGCGGGCCACAGTTCCGAAACCCGAAATCTGTAACACTTCTGCTAGACTCGGTCGTAAGAAAATGTGTTGTAAGGCTTTGCCAGCGCTGGTAAAGCTCAGGGGACCTGGTCAACGGGTCAGGGAACAAATCGAACGTCTTCACGGCCTGCGTCATCTGGCTGTCGTCTACTTGGACCTAAGTCCAAGTTCGGCAATCTGTGGTCGGCGGGGCCGCGTAGAGATCGCAGGATCGCAAGAGTAGGCTGGCGTGTATGAGCGCAATCATGGAAACAGGAATCAGCGACGAGGACATCCTGAGCAGGTTGAAGGATGTTTTGCGCGAGACCTTCGAGATCGACCCGGCGCGCGTCAAACCGGATACGAACCTGTTCACCGATCTTGAACTGGACAGCATCGACGCGGTGGATCTTGCCATCCAGGTGCAGGACATGACTGGCATGCGCATCAAGCCCGAGGATTTCAAGAACGTGCGGACGGTTGGCGATGTGGTCGCCACCGTTCGCTCGCTGCTGACGCGCTAAGCGCGACGGGCGGCCCTTCATGCCATCTGCGCAAGCACCGATCGGGGAAAGCTTTCATCCCTGCGCACTCATTCCAATCTACAACCACAAAGACACCATCACCGAAACCGTGCACGCCTTGCGCGCACATGGTTTGCCAGTCGTTATCGTCGACGACGGCAGCGACGACGCGACGCGCGCCGTGCTCAAAGCGATTGCGCAGAACGAATCGACCGTGCAGTTGATACGGCTACCTCGCAATGGCGGCAAGGGTCGTGCGCTGACGGCTGGACTGATCGCAGCGCGCGATGCCGGTTATTCGCACGCGCTGCAAATCGATGCGGATGGTCAGCACAACGCGGGCGACGTACCGCTTTTTCTCGCTGAGGGTCGCGCAAACCCCCGTGCGCTGATTTGCGGACAGCCGATTTTCGATGAAAGCGTGCCGCGTGCGCGCCTATACGGCCGCTACGTGACGCATGTGTGCGTGTGGCTGGAAACGCTCTCATTCACATTGCGCGATTCGATGTGCGGGTATCGCCTCTATCCCATCGAAGAAACCTGCGCCGAGATCGACCGTGCGCCATTGCCTGCGCGCATGGATTTCGATACGGAAGTGGCTGTAAGGCTGATGTGGCGCGGCGTTCAAGTTCGCAACATGCCGACGCGGGTAATCTACCCGGAAAACGGTCTTTCCCATTTCCGCATGCTGCACGACAACCTGCGTATTTCCGCGATGCACACACGCCTTTTGCTGGGCATGCTCCCGCGCGCGCCGATGCTGTTGTGGCGCAAGCGCAGGAGATCCGCATGGGCTGCATAAATCGCCCTACTTCGACGCGTATTACCCCTCCCCCTGCTTGCAGGGGAAGACATGCGTTTCGGTTTTACGGAACCCTTTGGTGCTTTGTTGCGTTGCTGCTTCTTGGCATCAGCTTGAATGCGCAGGCGCAAGGTTCATCGCCAGATCTGCTGCATAGCGTGCTCGCGCAACTGAGTCAGCACACGGCAGTGCGTGCGAGCTTTACGCAAGAGCGAAAAAATCCCGCATTGACGCAGCCGCAGAGCAGCAGCGGACAACTTCTGTTCGTGACAGGTCACGGCATGCTGTGGCAAGTACAACAGCCTTATCAGCAAACGCTTGCGCTGACCGGCAGCAAGACGATGAGCATCGATGCGACCGGCCGCGCGCAACCGATACGCAATGAACGCGGCGTCAGCCAGATTTCGCAGATGCTGCAGTCGATGCTCGCGGGCCAGATCGATCCGGTGCTGCGTCAGTTCGATGTCACCGCCGATGGCACAGCCACACAGTGGACCTTGCATTTCACGCCCAAACAGGCGCGTGTGGCGCAAGTACTTCACGGCATCGAGCTGGATGGCGGTACGTTTCTGCAAGGCATCCATATCGCGATGCAAGACGGCACGCAAACCGATATCCGCATGACGGATACGCGCGATGCGGGCCCGCTCAACGCGCTGGAAAAACAGGCGCTCGGCCTGCCATGAATCAACGAGGTCTGTGGCTGCGCGCGGGTGCGTTTATTGCGGCAACGCTGCTGATCGCTTTGCTTGGCGCATGGTTGTTGTTCGGCCGGGGCCGCTCGCCCATCCAGACCGATCTACTGGCCATGTTGCCGGCCACGGAGCGCAATCCGCTTGCTGAAGTGGCGGCACAGCGTCTTGCACACGCTAACGGCGACCGCGTGATTCTGCTGGTGGCTAACGCCGATGAGGAACGCGCCAAGGCGGCGGCGCGCGAACTTGGCCATTCGCTGTCGAAGAACGATGTCTTTGCGTCGGTCACGGCAGAGCTGCCACCATTCGATCTGCAGCAGATCGTTGCACCGTATCTCGCGCATCGTTTTACGTTGCTGGCCGATGCGGATCGCACCACGCTCGCGCAGCCCGGTTACAACCCGGCGCAGGCGCTCGCACAGCGCGTCAACGAGCCTTTCAGCACGGGCATCGGTACGCGTCTGCAAGACGATCCGTTCGGCTGGCTGCAGCACTGGCTGGATCAACAACCGTGGAGCCGCTCCCCACTGGTGCCGGAAGACAATCTGCTGACGGTGCACCGCGACAACGCGACGTATGTGTTGGTGACCGCAACGCTCAATGGGTCGTCGTATGACGATGCGATCCAACAACGCGCACTCGGCGCTTTGGATCAGGCACAGAGCGGAGTCGAGCACAATCAGCCTGGCACAAGCGTGTTGCGCACGGGCGCGCTATTTTATGCCGCGGCCGCACGAGCCGGTGCGGAACACGATATGCACATGGTCGGCCTCGTCTCGACGATTGGCATCGCGTTTT